>DIDQ01000168.1:5803-44905 GCA_002418215.1 Anaerolineales bacterium UBA5796 | reverse complement strand
GGGCCGTAACCTTCGTAGGTGATCTCGTCGAAGGCTGCGCTTTCTTTATCTTCGCCGGTGCCGCGCCGGATGGCGCGCTCGATCCCGTCTTTGGGCATGTTGCCGGCCCGGGCTTTTTCCACGGCCAGCGCCAGGCGGAAGTTGGTGCCTGGGTCGCCGCCGCCTTCCCGTGCGGCGATGACGATCTCGCGCGCCAGGCGGGTGAAGATGGCGCCGCGTTTGGCATCAGCCGCGCCTTTTTTACGTCGGATGGTGGCCCAGTGACTATGACCAGACATAACGTACTCCTTCTAAAAACCACAGTTGTGGGGATTTGACAGTGAAGCGGGCAAAATTATACCATGCCCCCTCCCCGGCCCTCCCCCATTTTCTCTGAAAATGGGGGAGGGTGCCGAAGGCGGGTGGGGGTCTTTTCAGACGAAGAAACCGACGCCCATCGTCTTCGGGCCGCCGTGGGTGACGATGGCGGGCGGCAGCTCGTAGATGGGGACTTCGTCCACGAGCGCGCGGGACTTCAGGTCTGCTGCCAGCGCCCGGGCCTCGTCCTCGGCCCCGGCATGCATCACCGAAAGGCGGGCCGCGTCCGACTTGGGGCACTGCGCCTCGACGACTTCCACCAGGCGGGCCAGGGCGCGTCTCTTGGTGCGCTGCTGCTCGAAGGGTTCGACCTGCCCCTCGACGATGTGCAGGATGGGTTTGACTTGCAGCAGTTCGCCAAGCAGGGCCTTGGCCCCGCCGATGCGACCGCCTTTTTGCAAATATTCGAGCGTGTCTACTAAAAAGTAGATGCGCCCGCGCGGGATCAGGTTTTCGATCTGCGCCTGGATCTCGCCGGCGGGTTTGCCGGATTTCGCCAGGTCGTCGGCGACCAGCACGAGCGAACCGAGGTTGCAGGCGACGGTGAGTGTGTCAATGACGCGCACATCGAGGCCGGGGAAGTCCTGGGCGGCGAGGGTGGCGGCACGCACCGTCCCTGAGACTTTGGCCGAGGGGGCCAGGACCAGCACACTGTCCCCGCGCGCTTTCGCCTGTTCGAAGACCGGGTTGTAGAGGGCGGGCGGGGGCGCGGCCGTCTTCGGCAGGGACGAGGCAGCCTTCAATTTTTCCAGGAAAGTTGCGGTATCGAGTTCGGTGTCGTCACGGTATTCCTTGTCCCCAAAGATGACGATCTGCGGGATGAGCGGGATGCCGCGCTGGCGGAGCAGTTCACGCGGCAGGCCGCAGGTGGTGTCGGCGACGATCAGGGTCATGGGTTCCTCCGGGAGAAAGTTCACTTCCATTGTACGGCAGGCGGCGTCATTTCGACTATATGTGTTTCGTCCCGATCTGTTTAGGGTAAGCCAGTATTTTTACCCGTAGACAGACGAAGCAAAAGAGAATATCATCGAAGTGTCTGATAGTGGTTATTGCATTTGAGGAGGAAATTATGAAATCGGTAAAAACACTGTTGGTTGTCCTGGCCCTTTTGGTTACAGCCTTTATCGTTTTTTGGGGAGTAGACCAAAGCGGATATTTGTCATCAATCTCGAGCGATGGCGAATGGAAAACTTATAGCCTTGAAGACTATCATCTAAGTTTTAAATACCCGCCGGACTGGTTCCTGGAAAAAATTCCGGGCGGAACGGTTGACGGGATTTACCTGAGCAACTACCCGTTTGACCGGGTGGGGAATAAACCGGTCCCTGCGGATTTTTTCAAAATGAGTCTTGTTGTCCACCTTGATATGCCCCTGGCCGCCGCTCAGTCTCTCGATGATTGGGTAAAAATCCAACCATTCTACGGTTCTCAGCAAATGAAATCCAGTAAATCCATCATGGTCGCAGGCCAAGAAGCCCGAGAGATTGAAATCGAACAGTTACCGGATGTGATACTACCTTCCATATTCCTGGTAATCGAAGACTCCGGGATTGGCAAGGTTATTATGAGCATCGGTCACGGGCAGTTCATTGAACCCGATCTGGAAACGGTATTCCGCCAGATTGTGGCAACTATTCAATTCGAAAAGTGATGGATCGTCCGACCCCTCCATAAAACAGGGCCAGCCTATCGCTGGTCCTGTTTTATGTGTAGAGACGACTTCCCCCTGGCAAGTTCTTTATCGAACAGTCCTTCCAGGGCTGGATTGGCGCCGCGCAGCCCGGCGACGACCTTCTCGGCCCAACGCAGGTACTCCCGCTGGCGCCTGACGGGCCAGTCGGCGGGCGGGGTGTCTATCAGGTCACGGATGTTGCAGATCTTGTCGGCCAGTTTGATGTTTTTGGCGCGGGGTGAAATGTGCGGTGCATGGACGATTTGCAGGCGTTTGCGCTCGGCCTTGGGCAGGCGCTTGTCGTCGCTGACTTCGAGCACCAGGCCGAGCACCTCCTGGCCGAAGCGCTGGCGGATCTCATCGGGGGAGGTCTCGGTGTCTTCGAGGGTGTCGTGCAGCACCGCCGCCACCAGCGTGGACGGGTCGCGCACGCCGCCCACCTCCCAGAGCGTTTCGGCGACCTGGATGGGGTGGTTGATGTAGGGCGAGTGGTCGTTGTCCTTGCGGCGCTGGTTGCGGTGCTTCTCCGCCGCAAAACGGATGGCTTTGAGCAGTTGGCCGATGTTTTCCATGAGTCTATTGTATGGCAGATTGAGAGTTTTGGGTGAGGCTGTTTGTCCTTGTTTGAGTCTCAGGTTGTCATTTACAATATGGGAAATCGGGATTTCGGGTTTTTCAGCCGATTGGGAATTCGACTAACTTTGCGACCCATGCAATCGTTGTCTGTGAGAGAACGGGATGAACAAAAAATACATTCTTCGACCTGTAATGTGGATCGTCCTCGTGATGCTGGCAATAATTCTGGTCGCCTGCCGACCGAAAGACATAAGTATTCCTTCACCCGTCGCGTCCCTCCCAGCCGTTGAAGAGACACCTGTTCCAGAGATGGATTCGGAATCTCAAATCGTGGGAAAAACACTCACCCCTTCTCCAACGGCGGAGGTTAAGCTCGACAGCATGGCCACTCTTTTGCCAGAAAATCTCCTGAGATTACAACCGTTCGAAATTAGCTCCAACCTGCCAATGGATGTGAGACCCAATGGCGCTTTGCTGGTTGAAGGAGACCCGCCACAACTTCTACGGTTTGGTCCTCAGTTACAATCAAAAGATCTTTTGGACATTGATTCTGGTTGTTTATCAACCTCTCCGAATGGTGAATGGCTGGCATACTGCCAATTCTCGGACGATTCCCCAACCGGTCAATGGTTGGTGGTCGAATCGGCTGGTCAGGAAAACCAGAAAAAGGTCCCGATGGGAAAGCACTTGATTTATTTTGGTGACTACCTTTGGCTGGACAACCAACGCCTGATATTCACTTTTCTTGAAAATCCGGATGAGCACCCGGTAATAGCTTACCCAATGGTGGTCATCAACCCGTTCAGTGGGGAGCAAGTTGAACTGGCTTCCGATTATCCGGAGCTGCAGGTCTCGTATTCGGGTCCTGCAAGTAGTATGAATTTCAATTACAGCGATGTAGTTTATGATCCATCTCTCGACTTGGTGATTTACCCGGACTGGCTCCCAGGCTTTTCCATAATTCTGTGGGATCGCCAATCCAATTCCGTTCTGGCGAAAGTTGACGGAGACATAGGGTCTTATCCTCTTTGGTCGCCGGATGCCCGGCAATTCGCAGTCTCGCTGGCGTATCCCAAAGACAGCGAAAAGCTCATCATGGAATGGTTTGCTGTCAGCCGGGAGGGGCAGGTGGAACGCTGGACCCGTTTCGGGGAGTATTTCGAAGATGTCAGGATTGGCGCGGCCAACTGGTCACCGGATGGGCAGAAGCTGGCTTTCTGGTTGGAAACCACACCGAACCTGTGTCCCGGGGAGCACCTGGAGTTTGGCGCATACTTGGCGTTCCTGGATGTGGCGACAAAACAGGTGACTAATACTTGCCTGCCGGGCCTATCCTACTTTGCCTGGCCGCCGATCTGGTCTTTGGATAGCCGCTATGTCGTAGTGAGAGATGTCAATACCAATCCACCCCAGGTGTACCTTGTAGACTATGAGCAAGGTCGTGCCTACGATCTGACAAAATTTGTTCATGGAAAGCCAATCGGTTGGCTAATTTCGCCGTAGGAAATTCTGCTGAACAGAGTTCACCCCCTACATCCCCTGGGATGCCGCCGGTGCGCTCCTCGGCCCGCTGGGACTGCCCATCCAAAAATGTGCAAAAGAGAAGCACGAAAGTAGAAAGGCGTAAAACCGACCGGATTGGCGCGAATGCCGGGAATTGGTACGCTTTTACTTTCTGCCAATATGTTTACTATCAACCATCGGCCTACATTAATCCAACAGCGCATTGTGGTGACTCTTCCCATTGGGAGGTTAAAGATGGCTGACTTATATGTGGTGTTTACTTGGCCTTACAGGTGAAGTGATCGCGTATTTTCGTAGGCTTTTTATTCGAGAGGTGTCCCATGAATGTTGTGAGTGATAAGGGGCGATGTTATGGTGCTTTTATATTTCTAATGCTTCTGTTGACAAGTTGTAATATGCAGAGTACTCCTATTCACATGACCGTAACCGCTCCATCTACGGTTCTGCCAATAGAAGTTATTGCATCACCAACTCTTGGAACAACAATCGCTGTGCCCACCGATCCTTCAGAAGTTAGGACACTTCAGGACATCATCCTCGCCCAATGTCTGGAGGTTCGCTCTGAGTTGCCTATGGAACATCGGATACCTTGGGATCTTTTTGTCGTTCATGGGTCTGTTCCCTATGTGCTTAACCCGAATGATGGAACGACGACTGATTTGCCCTTTTTTGTAGAAAAAACTCCAGAGGGGTTCAACAAATTTTCGGGGGAATATCATATTTCTCCGGATGGAAAATGGCTGGCATACCAAGACACCGACTCATCCAAATTATTTGTCGAATCAATGGAAACGCTTTTGACCAGCCCGGGACAAGATCGCATCGTCTGGGCTCAAAACGAAAGGTTCTTGTTAAGGCGCTGGGTGAGCAATGATACTGTCCTGCTCAATTATTGGAAGCCCGAAAATATAGGCTTCATCACGACCCTATTTCTCGATCCATTCACCGGAGAAAAACATGAGTTTTCGCTAGAGCAAATGCCGAACTACCTGAACTACAAACTAGGCGGCGCTGTAATGGCTACTCATTACTTCGGCGAAGGTGAGCTGGTGCCTGATCCCACGATGAAAAGAGTAGTCTACCCTGAAAAGATGGGAGATGAAATTTATAACACCTTGTGGGATCGAGAAACAGGGAAATCTATTGCCAGATTGAGATATTTTATAGCCATCTACAACGCCCCGTTATGGTCTCTGGACGGAGATAACTTTCTAATAATGGGATTGACCGAGAAATCCGCTGAGTGGTTTCAGGTGACCAGGGAGGGTGTCATACGCCAGGCCACTGATTTTGGAGATTTTCAGCCGGACGTTTTTTTCGCAAAGCCCAGCCGCTCGTGGGATGGACGCTATCTGGCTTTCCAGGTGATATATAACCAACAGAAGAATGTGAAATACCTGGTGCTGGATTTGACATCCCCAATGCTGCAAGGCTTTTGCGTTGACTCAATTCCTTTATTGAACAGTAACGAACAGCCTCCGGTTTGGTCACCGGACAGCAGATATCTGGTGATTTCAAACGTAGATGCGAATTCTTATGGCGACTTAATCCTGGTGGATGTTGAGGCGCGGCAGGCTTACCAAATTGGACAGGATGTTCATGCGCGTGGCTGGATCGTGAAACCATGATTCTGTCACTTGTCAGTTCCTTATTCACAACACCCTGTTCTACACTTCCAATCCCTACATCCCCTGGGATGCCGCCGGTGCGCTCCTCGGCCCATTGGGACTGCTGGCGCTCTACTACGGGCGCAGGAAGAAGGGCAGCAAATGGGCTGTTCTCGTCATCGTACTCGTGTTTGGCGCTGCTGTTGGCATTAGCTTGTCGGCTTGTGGGCCGGTTGTCCCTACGCCGGTTCCTGACGATGACAACCAGCAACAACCCACTCAACCGTCTAATGAGAACGAATCTCCAACACAGCCAGGAAACGACAACGGAAACGAAGCCTCCACGCCTGAGAGTCCTGTCGAGACGCCAAGACTTAAATGTGCAATTGAAGTTCCACTTGGTCCAGACGAGACAGAAATTGATGCAACGGTTCAGGAGTTGGTGGATTATATTTTTAATAACGGTAAGCACCCCTACAAGCACGTGTGGGGAGAAGCTGATCTTAGCAAAGTCAAAGAGTATGTGAGGTGGATCATGGATGTGGCCGCAAACGCAGGGCTGAACACCAATCATTTGGCCTATATCTATGCCACCACTCATGTGGAAAGCCAATGGTTCAACTTTACCGAGATTTTTCCAGCAGAAGCCGATCCAGAGGAGTATTTTGAGCGCCAGTATGGTCGGGGTTCATCTCTTGGTAGTCAATTAGGCAACACAGAATTCGGCGATGGCTACCTATATATGGGACGCGGTTTTATCCATCTGACGGGCAGAGGGAATTATGCAAAAGCCGGTTCGGCATTGGGATTGGGAACTCTGTTAGTGGACTATCCAGAAAAGGCCTCTTACAACGAAGCCTCAAATCGAACCTCCCTTGACCCTTATAATCATATTACCAATGTTGCTGTCTTTGGCATGTCCGGAGGCTGGTTCACCGGACAAAAGCTGTCAGATTTCGACAATGCAGACGGCAGCTACCGTTTCTATGATGCGCGCGCGATCATCAACTGGCCAGGTGCGCAGGGCGGGGATCCAAGACAACAAGCAGGAGATTTGGGGAAAGACTTTGCTGAGATCCTGAGCAGGCATTGCCCGCTTGGTGGTGTACCGGCCGGGCTGATGTGCGTGGTTTGTCGGTAGGAGGCTGCAATGCAAAAGCAAAATGGGTTTGTGTGGTTAGGCATTGGTTTACTGGCTTTCACTAATGTCCTTACTGGTTGTGGATTGGTTGACAGGGAGAATCCCAATTCAAACTCTGCGACGAGTACTGTCAATTCCGAAATGACAGAGATGCCTATCAAGGCAGCTACTTCTGTTCCAGTTTTGACGTCAACCAGTATTTCAGGTTGGGTGGTCTATAGTTCCATGACCAGCCGGGAACCTTTAGAAACACAGATTTTTGTGAAAAATCTTGATACAGGTGAAACCATACAACTTACAAATTTAGAGAATAACGACTGGCCAAGATGGTCTCCTGATGGTTCTCAAATCCTGTTTTCGAGATGGACCAAAGAAAACTCTTACGACATATATCTTATGGGCAAGGATGGTAGCAATCAACGCCCAATTGTTGCCAATCCTGCTAGTGAGAGTTTGGCAAATTGGTCGCCAAATGAGAATAAAATAGTGTTTGTTTCCAACAAGGAGGGTAATGATGAACTCTAT
This sequence comes from Anaerolineales bacterium UBA5796, assembly GCA_002418215.1. Lineage (GTDB taxonomy): Bacteria > Chloroflexota > Anaerolineae > Anaerolineales > Villigracilaceae > UBA5796. The sequence goes on along the minus strand of DIDQ01000168.1, from coordinate 37,503 downwards.
ATCATGGAATTAGATACTCAAGCTATCAATAAATTGATAGAGACACAAGAGTTTGCTACTTTACCAGATTGGTCTTCAACGGGAGACTTTATTGCATTTGAGTCCAGCGCAGGTGGCGCAGGACGGTCACAAATTTTCATTATGAACGCCGATGGGACAGATATCCAACAAATGACGAAATATGATATTGACAATTTTGATGGGAGTCCGGTTTGGTGTCCAGATGATTCTTGCATTATTTTTACAAGGTTCGTAGATGGTGTTCCCAAATTGATGCTTCTCGATTTGGCAAGTGGAAATGTAACTCCTTTGCTTACTGGAATCTTTGATGCTGATTTGCCGGAAACGCGACTGGCGCGTTCTGCCATAAGAGGCTACATAACCTTTTCCGTTGGAGATTTGTTCTATGCCATGAATATGGAAAATTGGGAGATATACCCCTTAGGCGTGAAAGCATTTGACCTTTCTTTGTATCCATAGCAATATTACGATCCCGCTACCGGCCGCTTCCTGACCCGTGGGAACTCAGGCAGCACAAATCCCTACACCCCCTGGGATGCGACCGGGGCGCTCCTCGGCCCACTGGGTCGAGTTTATCGAGACTCGCTGGGACTGCTGGCGCTCTACCACGGGCGCAGGAAGAAGGGCAGCAAAGGGGCCGCCTGGCTGGTGGCCGCCCTGGTGGTGGTCAGCGTGGGGATGACACTCTCGGCCTGCAAAAGTCCGGGAGACTCGAAGAACACACAACCTGGCACTCGAAATCAAAATGGAAACCAGACTGGGTCGGCTACCGATGCGGGCAACCAACCCTATCCATCGGGTACGCCCACAAATGCGCCGACTTCGACCTGTACGCCCACGCCCAACCCGACAGGCACGGCAACGGTTACGCCGCGGCCGAATCCTTCCGCGACGACGTCGCCGACATCCACGCCGACCCCGACGCCAACACGACCGTCTCTGACTGGCGATGCCTTGATCGCGTACAATACCTTCGTGGCATTAAGGGATCATGCAGGGTGGTGGAATCACAACACAATGGGCAAAATGGATTCTTTGGATTTTCTTGAAATACTACTGTCGTTTGAGTTCGTTGGGGATGCTGTGGCTGGCGTAGCTTCTGCTATCATTGAGCAGACTGCTGTGAGAAACTTTTATGTAAGATGCAAGGATTATACTAAACATCCATGTTCACCAGACTCTGAAGTGGATGTTTTTACATATATCGAGGAGAAAACATTGTTGAGTTCGAGGAAGGGTTATATCATTGAGGATGGAAAGGACCCGTACGAAAATCTAAATTGGAAAGTTGAGAGAGCAGGCCGTAGTAAATTGGATTTCTCCTATCTCATCCGAAATCACGATCCTCTCTGGGAAAGGGCTTTCGTAGATATGCCTTATGAATGGGGAAATGCTTCTCTTATGCTAGGTGGTATAGAGCGGGCACCCCTTGGAAACGGAACTGCCGAGGTATTGGCCTTTGGCGGTGAGGGAGACACCCTGTATTTTCTAACAGCGTGTCAATTAAATCATTGGGGGAAGCCTAGCCCCTATGGATATGGCCAGGATTACAGGTATGGTGTAGAAATGTGTGATGAACCAGAAGGCTGGACCCAAAAAAGAAAATAGTGCATTGTATCTATCAGAAGTAGTGCGTAAGGAAGAAGTATGATTAAGAATAAGATTAACACACTGGTTTCTCTATTCGTGGTCCTCATGTATGGCTGCGTTTCTTCAGTGCCAACTTCCTACTCCCCAGCCACGTCGACTCCCCTGTTACCTGAGAATATTTTGACCTACCAATGTCTGGAAGTTATGCTTAGCCTGCCTCTAGAAACGCGCCCACAGGGAATTCTGATCATAGATGAACAGCAACCTTATTTGCTTTCTATAAAGACTGGCGAAAAGACGGCATTGAACAGCAGTAAATTTCAATTTCACGTATCGCCGAATGGAAATTGGTTTGCTTCTCGGTATATGGATGATAACAATAAATCCTGGCTGTCAATTGAAACAGTTGGTGGCGTACAACAAATTGTACCCTGGAACGATGATTGGTTTCTTTTGGGTGGCTGGGTGGATAATGAACACATTTGGATCAGCCATTACACAGAACCTCTCCTGACTGTGGTAAATCCATTCTCGGGTGAAGAGCAGGAGCTTAAGCCAGATTTTCCCGGCCTTGAAACTGTCGCTCAGGAAGGCGAACATTATGCTCTGGGTGCCAGCACAGTCATATACAGTTCTTCTCAGAACTATGTGGTTTATCCAAGACTTGAGGAAGATGGCTATGTTTACATTGTACTCTGGGATCAACAAGCTAATCATGTTTTAGCGAAGGTCAAGGATGTGGGAAAGTCGTTTTCCTATGATCCGCTTTGGTCGCTGGACGAGACACAAATCTATGTAGCAGTAATTGACAAATGGGATAGTAATAAGCCCGAGGATTCGATTGAAAATTTCTTTAGCCTTAGCCAAGATGGCCGAGTGCGCCAGTTAACAGATTTTGGAGCCTCTTTTGTTGACACGTTTATTGGAGGTGTAAGCTTGTCACCGGATGGAAGAAAGATTGCATTCTGGCTGCAGGTGCGGCCCAGCCCTTATGTGGAGCCACAACTCGCTGTACTGGATTTGGAAACAAAACAGGTGACCAGTTACTGCATTCCTGGCTCGTATCGCAGTTCTTTTACGATACCTGCTTGGTCATTAGATGGGCGTTATTTAGCTGTACAAAGCCAATATGAACCGAATGCAGGTCGAATAATTCTAGTTGACACAAATGAAGGTTGGGCCGCCCAAATTGCTGAAATCACGCAGGGGTGGCCTGCAGGCTGGCTAGCCGACCATTAGGCCCCCAACTCGGTATCTCGGGATGCCGCTGGGGCGCTCCTCGGCCCGCTGGGACTGCTGGCGCTCTACTACGGGCGCAGGAAGCGTGTCGGCAAGGGCGGAGCCTGGCTGGTGGTCGTGCTGGTGGTGGTCGGGGTGGGGATGAGTCTGTCGGCCTGCAAAAACCCGGGAGGCCCGAAAACCCAACCCGAAACCCGAAATCAAAATGGAAATCAGCATGGATCGGGAACCAACCAGGGTAACCAACCCTACCCTTCGGATACGCCCACCGATGCGCCGACTTCGATGTGTACGCCCACGCTCAACCCGACAGGCACGGCAACGGTCACACCGAGGCCGAATCCTACCGCTACGTTGCCGCCGACATCCATGCCGACACCGACACATCCGCCTCTAACGGGCGATGCTCTTATCGCGTACAATACCTTCATAGCACTAAGAAATCACGAAGGATGGTGGAATCACAACTTAGTAGGGAGTATGAATCCCTTGGACTTTCTCGAGATAATATTGTCCTTTGAGTTTGGCGGGGATGTAGGAAATTCGGTAAATCCAGATCTTCTCAAAGAGACTGCTGTAAGGAACTTTTATGTTCGGTGCGAAAAGTTTACTGGGCATACCTGTTCACCAGATTCGAATGCAGATATTTTTACATATATCGAAAGAAAAAAATTGTTAGGTATGAGGCCTGGTTATATTCTCCAAGCAGAGGATGATCCGAATAAAAATAGCTATTGGAATCCGGAGAAGCTAGATCGAAGCAAGGTGGATTTCTCAGATGCAATTCGATCCCCCGACCCTCGTTGGATGAGAAAATTTGTAGATCAGGCCATTGAATGGTGTAATCTATCATTAATCAAGCCCAACCTTCGAGTCAAAATTATTAGTGCTGATATAGGAATAAAGACTGACCAGGTTGTGCATCGAGGAGGAAAAGGAGAAACATTTTTCATCCTCACTGAATGTCAGACAAATCATTGGGGAGCACCGCCTCCGGTTGGTTATGGACAGGATGAAGAATATGGTACAACATTTTGCGGCGAAAAACCAGGCTGGACTTCCCACTAATCCACCTCATCCGTTGAGAGATGAATTGGAAACCATTTTTGTCTACGAGGAATGATTTATGAGAAAACCCCAAGCGTTAATCCTTTTATGTGTTATTCTGTCAACGTCTGGATGTGTTTCTTCACCAACCTTAACAACCTCCCCAACTTCATCAGTCACACATCCTACGCCGCCTCTGGGTGAATCATCGATCGCGCCTGATGCATCCTTGTCGCCCGGTCAGATACTGACCTACCAATGCTTGGATGTTGCCCCTAGCTTACCTCTAGGCGTACAACCACAAGGGATTCTGGTTCTTTTTGCTAAACAACCATCTTTACTTGATCTGAAGACTAATGTGAAGACGACCTTGAAAAGCGGTCAGGGAGATTTCAAGGTCTCGCCGGATGGAACATGGCTAGCTTCCCAATACGTGGATCAGAGCAATATGATCTGGCTCCGAGTCGAATCCTTTGGTAATGTACAGCAAGAATTATTCCCCTGGAACGATGACTGGTTCCTTCTAGGTGGTTGGTTGGATAATAATCACATCTGGATTAGTCACAATACAGAGCCTCTAGTAACTGTGGTGAATCCATTCAGCGGTGAACAGCAGGAACTGGTGCCAGACTTTCCTGGCCTCGAAACAGTCGCACAGGCAGGCGAACATTTTGCACTCGGCGTTAGTACTGTCTTATATGATTCTTCTCTAAACTTGGCGGTTTATCCAAGATTAGAGAACGATGGCTATGTTTACATTGTGCTATGGGATCAACGACTAAATAGTGTTCTAGCCAAGATTAGGGATGTGGCTAAATCATTTTCGTATCTCCCTGTTTGGTCGCTAGATCAGAAGGAAGTATACGTAGCCATAGCCGATAAGTGGAATCCTAGCAAGCCTGATGACTTGATTTATGACTTCTTCAGCCTTGCCCGGGACGGTCAAGTGCGCCAATTAACGGATTTTGGGGCTTACTTTGCCGACACCTACATTGGAAATGCTAGTTTGTCGCCTGATGGAAAGATGATCGCATTTTGGCTGAAAGCACGCCCAAGTTTTCATGAAAACCAACAACTTGCTGTATTAGATTTAGAAACATTACAAGTGACAAACTACTGTATCCCTGGCTCGTATCAAGGCGATGCCCCAGCACCTATCTGGTCATTGGACAGTCGTTACCTGGCTGTACAAAATCAATACGAACCGAATGCAGGCCGGGTAATTTTAGTGGAAACCCAGCAAGGTTGGGCCGCCCAAATTGCTGAAATCACGCAGGGGTGGCCTGCAGGCTGGCTAGCCGACCACTAGCCCAACTCAGTTATCCCTGGGATGCGACCGGGGCGCTCCTTGGCCCGCTGGGTTGAGTTTATCGAGACTCGCTGGGACTGCTGGCGCTCTACTATGGGCGCAGGAAAAAGGGCAGCCAATGGGCCGCCTGGTTGGTGGTCGCCCTGGCGCTGGTCAGCGTGGGGATGACACTCTCGGCCTGCAAAAGCCCGGGAGACCCTAAGAACCAACAGCCTGATACCCAGAATCAAAGGTGAAGTGATCGCGTATTTTCGTAGGCTTTTTATTCGAGAGGTGACCAATGAATGCTGCGAGTGATAAAGGGCGAGGTTATGGTGCTTTTATATTGCTTATGCTTCTGTTGTTAATAAGTTGTAATACGGAGAGTACCCCTACTCGCATGACTGCACCCGCTACATCTACAATTCTGCCAACAGAAGTTGCTGCATCACCAATTCATGGAACAACAACCGCTATGCCTATCGCTCCTTTAGAAGCCCAGACGCTTCAGGAAATCATCCTCGCCCAATGTTTGGAGGTTCAATCTGAGTTATCTATGGAACATCGGATACCTTGGAACCTTTTTTCTGTTCGTGAATCTGTCCCCTATTTGCTTGACCCAAGTGATAGAACGATAATCGCTTTGCCCTTTTTTGAAGAGAGAACTCCAGAAGGATACAATAAATATTCGGGGGAATATCATATCTCCCCGGATGGAAAATGGCTGGCATACCAAGACACCGACTCATCTGAACTATTCATTGAACCAACGGAAACGCTTCTGGCTGGCTCGGGACAAAACCGTATCATTTGGACTCAAAACGGAAGATTCTTGCTAAAGCGTTGGGTGAGCAATGATACTGTCCTGCTCAATTATTGGAAGTCCGAAAATACGGGTTTTATCACGACCTTATTTCTCGATCCTTTCACAGGGGGAAGATACGAGTTTTCCCTGGAGCAAATGCCGAATTATCTGAATTATAAATTGGGTGGTGCAGTGATAGCTACTCATTATTTCGGCGATGGCGAACTGGTGCCTGATCCTACAATGAAAAGAGTGGTATACCCTGAAATGTGGGGAGACGAAATCTATAATACTTTATGGGACATTGAAACAGATACGCCCATCGCCAGGTTGAGATATTATATAGACCTTTACAACGCCCCACTATGGTCGCTGGACGGGAAAGACTTTCTAATCATGGGATTGACCGAGAAATCCGTTGAATAGTTTCAGGTGACCAGGGAGGGTGTCATACGCCAGGCCACTGATTTTGGAGATTTTCAGCCGGACGTTTTTTTCGCAAAGCCCAGCCGCTCGTGGGATGGACGCTATCTGGCTTTCCAGGTGATATATAACCAACAAAAGAATGTGAAATACCTGGTGCTGGATTTGACATCCCCAATGCTGCAAGGTTTTTGCGTCGACTCAATTCCTTTATTGAACAGTAACGAACAGCCTCCGGTTTGGTCACCGGACAGCAGATATCTGGTGATTTCCAACGTAGATGCGAATTCTTATGGCGACTTAATCCTGGTGGATGTTGAGTCGCGGCAGGCTTACCAAATTGGACAGGATGTTCATGCGCGTGGCTGGATCGTGAAACCATGATTCTGTCACTTGTCAGTTCCTTATTCACAACACCCTGTTCCACACTTCCAATCCCTACATCCCCTGGGATGCCACCGGGGCGCTCCTCGGCCCGCCGGGTCGAGTTTATCGAGACTCGCTGGGACAGCCCATCCAGACCTGACAGGTCTCCTGCGGTGGTTTGCGTTCGAGAAAGATTGTCCACGCCAGGGTGAATTTCGAGCAGGGTGCGTTTGAGACCTGTCGGGTCTAGAGTTTGATCTGGTACGTCCTGTGCATCTTATAAAAATCAATCCCGAAGTTCTCCATCTCGCGCTGCATGGCCTCGTTTTCCGTGCCGATCTGGACGACTTCGGCGTGGCGGAACTTGCCGCTCTCGGCCACGGACTTGAACATCTCGCTGTACAGGATGGCCGTCCCGCCGGAGCCGCGGTATTCGGGGACCAGGCCCGCGCCGTTCAGGTTGAGCCAGTCGCTGCGTTTGAACTCCCGCAGCAGCCTGACCCAGCCGAAGGGGAAGACCCGGCCCCTCGTCTTTTGGAGCGCGGCGGAAATATCGGGGTAGGCCATCAGGAAGCCGACCGGCTCGTCTTGATTGTTCATCACGATTTTCAATAACTTGGGGTCGGCGAACCATAAGAGTTGGTCGGCCATCATCTTGACTTCGGCATCCGTCAGCGGGGCGTTGCCGGCGGTGCCGCGCAGGGCATTGTTGTATAAATCTTTCAGTTTGGGGATGAAGGCGCGCAGGTCGCGCCGGGTGCGGTAGCGGGCGATCCGCAGGCCGCGTCGATCCGCAATCCGTTGCGCCAGTTCATGGACCCGGGGCGGGAAGGCGATATCGGGGCCGATGTAGCCCGAGACGGCCTCCCCGTTAATTTGAAAGCCGAGTGATTCGATCAAGTCTGCATAGTAGGGCGGGTTGTAGGGCTGCCCGAAGGCCGGACGGTGCTCGAAGCCTTTGACCAGCAGGCCGAAGCCGTCGAGCACGGTGAATCCTTTCGGGCCGAGCATCTCCGTCAGGCCGCGAGACCTGGCCCACTCGAAGGCGGCGGAGAAGAGTCCCTGGGCGGCTCCTGGATTATTTTCGCACTCGAACAGATAGAAGAAGGCGGTTTTGGCGCGGTTGTAATCGTTGTAGAGACGGTTGTCCATAACGGCGAGGCGGCCCACGGGTCGTCCGCTTTCGTGGGCGAGGAAAAATCCGGCCTGGGAATGTTGGTAGAACGGGTAACGCGCCGGGTCGAGGCGCAGCCGGTCATCCATCCGCAACGGCGGGACCCACTGCGGAGTGTCAGCATAGATATGGAATGGCAGGTCGAGGAATGCCTTGACCTGCCTTTTGTCGGTGAGGGAGATTGGGGATATTTTCATGGGATTATGTAGGGGCGGGTCTGAGACCCGCCCCTACGAGAATTACATGGAACGTGCGCGTTCGGCCATCTGGCCGCGCAGGACGTGGGTGTCGTGGTCAATGGTGAAGAGCGCGCCGAGGTAGAAGAGGAAGCACAGTCCCCAGGCTATACTGCATATCAGCAGGATGGCGGTCTGCAGGTTGAGGGCGTCGGCGATGACGCCGGTGATGATGGGCGCAAAAGCCGCCCCCGCGTTTTCGACGAAATATTCCGTTGCCTGGGCGGTCGAGCGGACCTCGGGGACGGTCACGTCATACACCGTGGCGATGACATTGGCCGAGGAGAGCGGCATGAAGACCGCCGTAAGGCACATGAAGATAAAGAATTGGGTGCGCGCTTCGACCGGCGTGGTGACGGCGAGGGCGAGGAAGATCGCCCCGAACAAAACGCCGATGCTGGAAACGATGATGCGGCCCTTGTTCGAGCGTTTGAAAAGGATGTCTCCGGCCCAGCCGCCGAGGAAGTAACCGGCTGCCAGGATGAGGATGACGGGCGCCATGGTGAAGAGGATGCTGTCTCCGCTATACCCGCGCTCTTTTTCGAGATAGGCGAAAAAGAAGAAGGTGATCACATTCCACGGGAAGACGCCCGCAAAGCCTTGCAGGAAGATGAACCACATCGTGCGCTTTTTGAAGATTTCCTTTGCTTCGGCCCACGAGAAACGGAAGGTCTGCATTTCGGCGAGGTTTTCGAATTCAGGTTCGGCCTTGCCGCGCGGCATTTCGCGGACGCCGAAGAAGATGAAGGCGGCGATGACGATGCCCAGCGATCCGGTGATGTAGAAGACCGAGCGCCAGCCGCCGATCATCGGGGCCACGATCAGGGCCAGGACCATGCCGATCAGGTAGCCCAGCGGCTGCGCCAGTTGCAGGATGCCGTAGATCTTGCCGCGCAGGTTCGGGCCGAAGTAGTCGGCGATCAGGGTGTAGAGGCCGGGGTAGGATGAGTCGTCAATGCCGGTGGAGGCGCGGGTGACGAGGAATCCGCCGAACGAACGGACGATGGCGTTCATCCAGGTGGTTGCACCCCAAATGAAGGAGGCCAGCGAAAGCAGTCTGGCGCGGGCATAGCGGTCGTAGAGATAGCCCCAAATCGGGTAAAGGACCGTGGCGATGATCAGCGCCCCCGAATTGATCCAGCCCCACTGCTGGTTGTTCAGCCCAAACGTTTCACTGATTGGCACTTGCAGCGAGCCGATCATCAGTTTGTCGGTCTGGTGCAGGAGCATGAAGAAGAAAAAGATAACGACGACGAACCAGCGGTAGCGGGAAGCCTGGGCCATGGCATTTCTCCTGGGGTTGTGGATTTTGAATCAGTTTACAACAGATGTGGGCGCAAGTCAAACAAACAGATGAACTGGTCAGAGTCTTCTTTACGACTCAATGTCATGCTGAGCAAAGCGAAGCATCTCTTTCACTGAGCGGGAGACTCTTCGGTCGCAGCAAACGCTCCCTCAGAGTGACATAACTTGGACTTTAAGAAGACCGTGCATACACAAAAACAGCCTCCCGAATGGAAGGCTGTTCCTGCGATGGCGGTGACGATTATTTACCGATGAAGAGAAAGACCGCCGCGCCGAGGGCGAAGAGACCCGTCAGGGTCCCGAACAGGCTGCCGCCGAAAGTGATCTCCAGGGCGGCGAGTCCGGCGAACAGGAAGAACAAAACCATGAACCAGGTGGAAATAGATTTCGGCATTTTCATTTCAATCTCTCCTTTGGCGAAAGGTGGATTTCCTTGCCGGATAGCCGGCTCTGTAGAGTTAAACCCGCCTGGGGGATGAGGGTTGCTGGTTCGCTCTTACAGAATGTTGATACTTTTACTCGCTTTTATCGAGTACAATCGCCGAATGACTGTTCTGTCTGCCCCTGCTGAATTCACAATCGAAAGAAAACATGCTTATAAGCGCAGCACGCCCGCCCGCTGGGTAGTGTCGCACGCGGTCCGTTACTGGCCGATCATTGCCATGATGACCATCGGCGCGGTGGGCAACGCCTGGCTGGCCGCCCTGGTGCCGATCTTCGTCGGGCAGGCCTTCGACTCGATCCTGGCCGTGCCGCCGCTGCTGGAAAAACTCCTGCCGCTGGCGCTCTACATCGGCGGGACGCAGGTGATCCGCGGCGTGCTGCAACTGGGCCGCAACTTCGGGGCCGAGCTGATCGCCCAAAAGGTGGAGCGCGACATCCGTGACGAACTTTACATCTCCCTGCTGGGCAAGAGCATGACCTTCCACAACCTGCAATCGGTGGGCGACACGATGGCCCGCGCCACCAACGACGTGCGCGAGGTCAACTTCATGTTCAGTCCCGGCGTCAACCTGGTGGTCGGGTCGCTGGTCTTCATCGTCATGCCCATCGCCTACGCCCCGCGCTACCATCCGGCCCTGCTGGTCACGCCCGTGCTTTACACCGTCGCCTATTTCATCGCCCTGTATTTCTACCTGAAAGCCCTCGAACCTGTGACCAACGAAGTGCGGGATTCCTTCGGGCAGCTCAACAGCCGCCTGGCCGAAGCCCTGGACGGGGTGGAGATCGTCAAGGGCGCGGCCCAGGAGCAGGCCGAAGTCGTCCGCTTCGGCGGCAACGCCCGCCGCTTCCGGGACGCTTTCGTCCGCCAGGGAGACCTGGAGGCCCAGTTCCTGCCGATGCTCCTGCTCGGCATCGCCCTGGCGACCGGGCTGTTCCATGCTCTGGCCCTGTTCAACCAGGGATTGCTCAAGACCGGCGACGTGGTGGCCTATTTCAGCCTGCTGCTGATGCTCGGCTTCCCGACCTTTGCCTCCACTTTTGCGTATTCGCAGATCTCGCTCGGACTGGCCGGGGCGCGCCGCATATTGGAACTCATCAACAACGAGACCGATCTCGACCAGAACGCCGCCGGACATTCGGGCCGGATGCGCGGCGAGGTGGAGTTCCGCCGGGTCGGGTTCGCCTACCCCGAAGGCGACGAGGTGCTCTCGGACATCTCGTTCAAGGTCGCGCCGGGGCAGACGGTCGCCATCGTCGGGCAGACCGGGGCGGGAAAGACCTCCCTGGTCAAGTTGATCAACCGGACTTATGACGTGACCGGAGGCCAGCTTCTCGTTGACGGCGTGGACGCGCGCGACTGGAACCTGGCCTCCCTGCGCCAGCAGATCTCGATCATCGAACAGGACATCTTCCTGTTCTCGCGCTCGATCGCCGAGAACATCGCCTTCGGCAAGCAGGACGCCACCCGCGAGGAGATCGAAGCCGCCGCCAAAGCCGCCCAGGCCCACGACTTCATCATGGAGTTCGAGAAGGGCTACGACACGGTCATCGGCGAGCGGGGCGTGACCCTCTCGGGCGGGCAGCGCCAGCGCCTGGCCCTGGCTCGGGCTTTTTTGACGGCTCCAAACATCCTGGTCCTGGACGATTCGACCTCGGCCATAGACAGCGCCACCGAAGACCGCATCCAAAGGGCCATCGCCGCCGCGGCCCGGGGCCGGACGACGTTCATCATCACCCACCGCCTGTCGCAGATCCGCTGGGCCGACCTGATCCTGGTCATGCGCAAGGGCCGGCTCGTCGCCAGCGGCAGCCACGACGAGTTGATGCAGACCTCGGAAGCCTATTCGAGGATTTTTAGAGAGTAAAGCCGTCAGCGTTCAGCGGTCAGCAATTAGCTGATAGCTGAACGCTGACCGCTGAGAGCTAACTATGGGCTTTTTTGCCGGACTTAACGAAGAAAAATACGACCGCCAGTACACCGACCGCGAACTGACGCGGCGGATCATTGGCTACCTGACCCCCCAGCGCACGCGGCTGGCCCTCGTCTCGATCCTGGTGGCGATCACTGCCCTGATCGGCGCGGCCCAGCCGGTGATCGTCTCCCGCGGCGTGGACTACGTCAAATCCCGGCCGACCACCGCGGCCATCCTCATCATTGGCGGGGCGGTGCTGTTCACCGGCGTCGCCAACTGGGGCCTCAACTGGATCCGCCGCAGCCTGACCGCCCGCGCTGTCGGTGACGTGGTGCTCGACCTGCGCACCCAGGCCTTCGACGCCGCCGCCGCCCACGACCTGTCGTTCTACGACCAATACTCCTCCGGGCGGATCGTCTCGCGGATCACCTCCGACACGCGGGAGTTCGGCCAGTTGGTGGTCATCGTCACCGACGTGGTCGCCCAGATCGTCCAGGCGCTGATGCTGGCTGTGGTGCTGGTCAACACCGAATGGAAGATGGCCCTGCTGCTGTTCAGTTTCATGCCGGTCATCTTCCTGGTGGCCCTCGGCTTCCGGCGCATGGCCCGCCAGGTCACCCGGGACGGGATGCGGGCCATGGCCGACGTCAACGCCGCCATCAAGGAAACCGTCAGCGGCATCTCGGTGGCCAAGAACTTCCGCCAGGAAGACAGCATCTTCGTGGATTTCGACGCTGCCAACCAGCAGTCGTACCGGGTGAACATCAAGCGCGGCTTCATCCTGTCGCTGGTCTTCCCGACCCTCAACGCCCTGGGCGGCATCGGCACGGCCATCCTGGTCTATTTCGGCGGGCTGTCGGCCATCCAGGGGCTGGTCACGGCCGGGGCCTGGTACCTGTTCATCTTGAGCCTCGACAACTTCTTCTTCCCGATCCTGAACCTGTCGGCTTTCTGGGCCCAGATCCAGTCCGGGTTGAGCGCCGCGGAACGGGCGTTCGCCCTGATAGACGCGGATCCGAACGTCGTCCAGACGGACCGGCGGGAGGTCCCGCGCCTGCAAGGGGAGGTCTGTTTCGAAAAGGTGGATTTCCGCTATACCGAAGCCGAGCCGGTCCTTCGGGACTTCGACCTGTGCCTGCGTCCCGGAGAGAACCTGGCCCTGGTGGGACATACCGGGGCGGGCAAATCGTCCATCGCCAAGCTGATTGCCCGCTTCTACGAGTTCCAGGGCGGCAAGCTGCTGGTGGACGGGCTGGACATCCGCACCTTCGACTTGCAGCAGTACCGCCGCCAGTTGGGGATCGTCTCGCAGTCGCCGTTCCTGTTCTCCGGCACGGTGGCCGACAACATCCGCTACGCCGTGCCCGAAGTTGGCGACGCCGAGATGCTCGAAATGGCCCGGCGCATCGGCGGCGGCGAGTGGCTCGAAACCCTGCCCGACGGCCTGGCGACCGAAGTGGGCGAGCGCGGCAACCGCCTCTCGATGGGACAGCGCCAACTGGTGGCCCTGATGCGGGTCCTGGTGCAGAAACCGGCCATCTTCATCCTGGACGAGGCCACCGCCAGCATTGACCCGTTCACCGAGTGGCAGATCCAGCAGGCCCTTAACCTGATCCTGAAAGAAGCCACCAGTGTCCTGATCGCCCACCGTCTGTCCACCGTCAAGGCCGCCGACCGGATCGTCGTCATGGAGAACGGGGCCATCATCGAAGAAGGCGACCACGGCGGCTTGCTGGCTCGCGGCGGGCATTATGCCTCGCTATACAACACCTATTTCCGCCACCAGAGCCTGGCCTACATCGAGCAGGCGCGGGAATTCGTGCAAGGGGATTAAGGCTGACCACCTGTCATTGCGAACAGCAGCGAAGCGCGCGTACCCGCGGCGTCGCGAAGTCGTTATGCCCCATAGCAATGACATCTGTGTAGTCGGGAATTCATGTATAATCTTTCGCGAGCAGATTATGAGTGCCGTTTATGTCCCTCCTGTAACCCAGCGGAAACGCATCCCGCAAAGAGCCATTGATGATGTCGTGCGGCAAATCGTGGAGAAATTCCAGCCGCAAAAGATCATCCTGTTTGGCTCGTATGCCCGCGGCAACCCGCGCCCCGAATCGGATGTGGATTTGCTGGTGATTATGAATACGAGACTTAAGCCAGTCCGTCAGGAAATCGAGATTTGTCAAAGGATTGATTATGAATTCGGGTTGGATTTGCTGGTCTACACACCCGAAGTATTAACCAGGCGCATCGAACTCGGGGATTCCTTCCTGCGCGAGATTATCAGGGATGGTAAAGTCGTTTATGAATCCGCTGGTTGAGGATTGGATCGAAAAAGCCGAAGGCGATTTCTACGCAGCCGGGCGTGAATTACGCGCCCGAAAAATGCCAGCCTATCATGTTTCCTGTTTTCTGTCTCAACAATGCGCCGAAAAATATCTCAAAGCCCTATTGCAGGCCAACGAACAGGAAATCCCGAAAATCCACAAACTCATTGATTTGCTCATTTTGGTCAAGCAAATTGACCCTGCCCTGGAAATCCTGCGCCCAGACCTCGAAGAACTCGAACGCTATGCAGTCAGAGTTCGTTATCCCGGAACTTTTGCAGACAAAGAAGACGCAAAGGCCGCTTTCAGGGTTGCCAAAGTGGTGAGGGAATCGTTGAGACGAATACTCGATTTGCCGCCTGAGTAAGCTGTGGGGCGGCCCGCAATTTCTGACCGCCCTGAGTATAATCACCCCCATGTTCGAATTCACCGTCACAGCCAAAACTGGTCGCGCCCGCAGCGGCCTCTTCACCACCCCCCACGGGAGCCTGCCCACCCCCGTCTTCGCCCCGGTCGGGACGCAGGCCGCCGTCAAGGCCCTCACCCCGGCCCAGGTATCCGATCTCGGCGCGAGCCTGGTCCTGTCCAACACCTACCACCTCTATCTCCGTCCCGGCGACGAACTCGTCCGTGACCTGGGCGGGCTGCACCGCTTTATGCAGTGGCCCGGCCCCATCCTGACCGACTCCGGCGGCTTCCAGGTCTTCTCGCTCTCGCAGACCCGCAAAGTGGACGACGACGGCGTGACCTTCAAAAGCCACATAGACGGCTCGACCCACCGCTTCACCCCCGAAAAATCCATCGCCATCCAGGAGAACCTCGGCGCAGACATCATCATGGCCTTCGATGAGTGCGCCGACCCCCACGACCGGGCCTACATCGAAAAGGCCATGCAGCGGACCCATGCCTGGGCTGAACGCTGCCTGGCGGCCAAGACGAGGGACGACCAGGCCCTCTTCGGCATCATCCAGGGCGGGATCTACCCGGACCTGCGGTCTGCTTCCGCTGAATTCATTTCATCCCTGCCTTTTCCGGGGATCGCCATCGGCGGCCTGTCGGTTGGGGAGACCAAGGACGAGATGCACGCCGCCCTCGACGTGGTCACGCCCCTCCTCCCCGATGACAAACCCCGCTACCTGATGGGCGTCGGCACGCCCGAAGACATTATCAACGGCATCGCCCGCGGCATAGACATCTTCGATTGCGTCCTGCCGACCCGCCTGGCCCGCCATCACGCCGCTTTCAGCCCCGAAGGCCGCCTCAACCTGATGAACGCCGCCTTCGCCCGCGACGAGCAGCCGATTGACGCAACTTGTGATTGCTACACCTGCCAAAATTTCACAAGGGCCTACCTCCGCCACCTGATCGTCGCAAAGGAACTCCTCGCCGGGACGCTGCTCTCGATCCACAACCTGCGGGCGCTGATCCGCCTGGTGGAAGAGATCCGCGGCCTCATCGCGAATGGGAGTTTTATCGAACGAGTCCCGACTTTGTTAGATAAGTGGTCGAATAATGCAAAGCGGGACGCAGCCAAAGAAAACCACAAAGACACGAAGACACGGAGTTTTAAGAAAAATTCTTTGTGACTTCGTGTCTTCGTGGTAAATATTTCTGCGGAGAAAAACAAGTGAACTTATTCCACGCCCTCCTGCTCGGCATCATCCAGGGACTGACCGAATTCATCCCCGTCTCGTCCACCGCCCACCTGCTCATCGGGCAGGGACTGTTGGGCATCCCCTCCAGCGACCTCGTCTTTGCCTTCCTGGTCATCATCCAGCTTGGGACGATCCTTTCGCTCCTGGTCTTGTACTGGAAGGATTTGCTCGCGCTTGTCAGGGCCTTCTTCGCCAGGCCATTCTCCACGCCTGGGAACCGGCTGGCCTGGAACATCATCATCGCCACCATCCCGGCCGCGTTGATCGGCTACCTGCTGCGGGACGCGGTCGAGGCCCTCTTCCACCGGCCCCTGCTCGAAGCCTCCATCCGCCTGTTTTCGGCTGCGGTCCTGCTCTCCCTGGCCGAGTGGACCGGCAAACGCAGCCGCCATCTCGACTCGATGACCTGGCTGGACGCGCTCATCATCGGCGTTTTCCAGGTGATCGCGGTCTTCCCCGGCGCTTCCCGCTCCGGGACGACCATCAGCGGCGGGATGCTGCGCGGCTTCGACCGCCCGTCGGCGGCCCGCTTCGCCTTCCTGATGTCCATCCCGATCATGATCGGGGCGGGCGGCTACCAGATGCTGGACGTGGCCCGCCTGCCCGGCCTGGCGGATTTCCTGCCGGCGCTGGCGGTCGGGTTCGTTAGCGCGGCGGTCGTCGGCTGGTTCGCCGTCCGCTGGCTGATCGGCTATCTGTCGAAGCGCTCGCTGTACGCATTCGCCATCTATTGCGCGGTCGCGGGTGTGGTGCTGCTGATTGCCAACTTTTTGTAAGGCGACATTCATGTCGCCCGACCCGCGCTAGCGATATGAATGTCGCTTTACGAGGAATATCCCATGCTCCCTGACGAAATGTTCTCCCTGCTCCGTAAACTGGTCGAGACCGAGTCGCCCTCTCACGATAAAGCCGCCGTGGACCGCGTCGGCGGGATTGTGGCCGAAGAAGCCCGCCGCCTGGGCGCGCAAGTCGAAATCGTCCCCAACGTAGAAACCGGCGACCACGTCATCGCCCGCTTTCATCCTTCATCCTTCGTCTTTCAGCCTTCGATCTTGTTGCTCTGCCATATAGACACCGTCTTCCCGCTCGGTACGCTGGACAAAATGCCCTGGCGCGAAGCCGACGGCAAACTCTACGGCCCCGGTGTGCTGGACATGAAATCCGGGATCGTCATCAGCCTGGCGGCGGCCTCGGCCGCGGCAGCCGGTGGAGGTCCCGCGCGCCCCGTGACCCTGCTCTGCACCTCGGACGAGGAGACCGGCAGCCACACCTCCCGCGCCCTGATCGAGGAACTGGCGCAGCAATCCGCCCTGGTGCTGGTTCTCGAAGCCGCCCTGCCGGACGGGTCGCTCAAGACCTGGCGCAAGGGCGTCGGCGAGTTCACTGTGCGGGTGCGGGGACGGGCGGCCCACGCCGGCGGGGCGCACGCCGAAGGGCGCAACGCCATCGAGGAAATGGCCCACCAGGTCATCGCCATCCAGAAGATGACCGATTACGAGCGCCAGACCACCCTCAACGTGGGCGTGCTGCGCGGCGGGACGGTCTCGAACGTGGTACCGGAAGAAGCCGCGGCCGAAGTGGACGTGCGGGTGATGCAGCCCGGCGAATGGGAACGGGTCGAAGCCGGGATGAAATCCCTGAAACCCGTCCTGGACGGTACGTCGCTCGAAATCACCGGCGTCCTGAACCGTCCGCCCATGCCCGAAGACGCCCGGATGAAGGCCACTTTCGAGCGGGCCAGGGAGATTGCCGCCGGGATCGGCATGAGCCTGACTTCGGGCGGCACCGGCGGCGGTTCGGACGCCAATTTCGTCGCCCCGCTTGGCGTCCCGGTGCTGGACGGGCTGGGGGCGGTCGGCGAGGGCTACCACTCGGAGCGGGAATATATCCTCAAGGACAGCCTGCCAGAGCGGGTGAAACTGCTGGCGGCCATCCTGCAAAACTGGTAATAAGAGTCGGCGAATCGACGAATCGGCGAGTCAGCGAAGCATTGATTCGCTGACTCTCTGACTCGTTATTTTGCCCTGCATCGTCTTTGCAACTTTATTCTTTGGGGGATTAAGTAAAATGGGGGCGTGGGCGAAAGGACACCGCTCTATTTCTATGATGAAAAAACTTTCCCTTATCTTCGTTCTCGTCGCATTCCTCTTGGCAGCCTGCGGGTCTGATGGCGAAGACCCCGGCGTCGGCCCCCAACTGGTGCGGATCCAATATACAGCGGCTGCCCAATCGTGGTTGTCGGATTTTTACGCTTGCGCCCAGGAACGTCCCGGCGTCTTGTTGACGGCGGAACTCCGCTCGGCCTCTGACCTCGACTTCAGGTCTGCTGACGTGCTCCTGCGCGTTGGCGAGCCGGACAACCTCTCTTCGCCCGCTTACCAGATCGGCAGCGAGGACATCCTGGTTGCCACCCATCGCCAGAGTCCGCTGCAAAACATCAACACTGCTGAAGTGGAGAGCATCTTCTCAGGGCAGGCCGACGACCAGTTCCAGGTCTGGGCTTACGCCTCAGGCGACGATGTCCAGCAGGTTTTCGAGGCGGCCGTTATGGGCGGTGTGTCCATCACCTCCAACGCCAGGCTGGCTGCGGGTCCCCAGCAGATGGCGGATGCGGTCAACAGCCAGGAAAATGCCGTCGGTGTGCTCCCCGCCCACTGGATGACCGGCGGCGCCCGCTACGTTTACACCCTTGCGGGTGTGCCGGTCCTGGCAATCATCCCGGAAGGGGCGGGAGAGATCGCGCAGGCTTTGGTGGCCTGCGCTCAGGAAAAAAATGGATATTCTGGTCATTGACAACCGCGCCGCCCAACGGACGCAGGTCGAAAAAATGCTCAAGGGATCGGCTTATGCCGTCCACACTGCCGGGACGCTGGATGCGGCCCGGGTTGTGCTTGAGCGCCGGAGTTCACCGATCATCATTGCCCGTTGGGACATGCCCGAAAGATCGGGCGCGGCCCTGGCCCGCTGGCTGCGTACCACCGGCCTGACCGAGATCCGTTACCTGTTGTTCCTGGTCACTGATGGACAGTCTGCGGGCAAGGAATTGCTGCGGACGGTGGCCGACGATGTGCTGGTCGGCCCGCTCGAAGAAGATGAACTGATGGCCCGCCTGTCTGTGGGCGAGCGCGTCCTGCGCCTGGAAAGCGACCTGCGCCTGACGGCCAGCCGCCTCGACAAACAGGTGATGCTCGACGAACTGACCGGCCTGATGAACCGCCGCGCCCTCTACCGCTTCTCCGGCCCGGAGCTGGCCCGCACCCGCCGCAACGCCCTGCCCTTGAGCATGATGCTCATCAACCTGGACGGCTTTACCGACCTGGCAGCCAAACACGGCAATGCCTGGCACGACCGGGCGCTGGCCCACGTGGCCGCCCTGCTGCGTAACATCGTCCGCCCGTATGACCAGATCGGGCGCTGGGACGAAGACCAGTTCCTGGTGCTCCTGCCGGATACCGAAGCGGAATCTGCGGCCCAGGTGGCTGAGCGGGTGCTGAAAGCCGTCGCCGCCCAGCCGGTGCAGGGAGACTCCGGTGAGCCGGTGCTGGTAAAAGCCAGCGTGGGGCTGCACACCTGGCATCCCGGCCGCGGGCGGGTGCTGGATTTCGACAAACTGGTGCGGGAGGCCGAACGGGCCATGCACCGGGCCAGCAAGGACGGCGGCAACCGGGTGCAGCGCTCTGCCAGCGGGACGAGGCCGGGGCTGGCGTAGTAGTCGTTTCACCGCCGAGATGAATTCGCTTGTCTGAAGCCGGTAGGCCACGTTACAAACGTGGCCTACTTTTGGTAGAATACACCATCCAAAGGAGGCAGCATGAGCGATTTTGAGTTCGGAGGGAACATCGTCTGGCGGCCCACGCCGCAGCACATCGAGCAGGCCAACCTGACGCGTTTTATGCGGCAGCACGGCCTGTCTGATTTTAATGGCCTGATGCAGCGCTCCACCGCCGACGTGGCCTGGTTCACCGAAGCGGTGCTTCAGTTCCTGGACATCCGCTTCAGCCGGCCCTACTCGCAGGTGGTGGACCTGTCGCGCGGCATCCAGACCCCGCGCTGGTGCGTGGGCGGCAAGATGAACATCGTCTACAATTTGCTGGACAAATGGCAGCAGTCAGCGGTCAGCGGTCAGCCGGCAGTCATCTGGGAGGGCGAGGCTGGAGAGGCCCGCGCCCTGACCTACAAAGAACTCTACCAGGAAGTCAACCGGGCGGCCAACGCCCTGCGTTCGCTGGGGCTGGGCAAGGGCGACGCGGTCGGCCTGTTCATGCCGATGACGCCGGAGATCGTGATCGCCATGCTGGCCGTGGCCAGGATCGGCGGGATCATCCTGCCGTTGTTTTCGGGATATGGAGCCGGAGCGGTCGCGACCCGCCTGCTGGATGCCGACGCCAAAGCCTTGTTCACCGCTGACGGTTTCACCCGCCGCGCCAAACCCGTGACGATGAAGCCGGTCGCCGATGAAGCCGCGGACCAGGTCCCCGGGCTGGAGCACGTCATCGTCCTGCGCCGCACCGGGGGGGCGGTGACGATGAAGCCGGGACGCGACCACTGGTGGCACGAACTCATCCCGCCGCAATCGCCCGCCGCCGAGACCGAGATCACGGATGCCGAAGACACCCTGATGGTCATCTACACCTCCGGCACGACCGGCAAGCCCAAAGGGGCGCGGCACACCCACTGCGGCTTCCCGGTCAAGGCCGCCCAAGACATGGCCTTCGGCACGGATGTACACGGCGGCTGGTCGAGTAGTGATAGCGTATCGAGGGACGGTGGGTCGAGTAGCGATAGCGTATCGAGGGACGGTGGGTCGAGTAGCGAAAGCGTATCGAGGGGCGCTGGGTCGAGTAGCGATAGCGTATCGAGACCCGACGTGATGTTCTGGATGACCGACATGGGCTGGATGATGGGTCCGTGGCTGGTCTTCGGGACGCTCCTGCTCGGGGCGACGATGTTCCTCTTCGACGGCGCGCCAGACTACCCGTCCCCGGACCGCATCTGGGAGATGACCGCCCGGCGTGGGATCACCCACCTCGGCCTGTCCCCGACCTTCGTGCGGGCCATCATCCCGCATGGACACGAGATCGCCACCCGGCACGACCTGTCGTCCCTGCGTTTCTTCGCCTCCACTGGCGAGCCGTGGAACCCGGAGCCGTGGTTGTGGTTGTTCGAGAAAGTCGGCGGCGGAACGCGCCCGATCATCAACTATTCCGGCGGGACGGAAATCTCCGGCGGGATCGTGATGGGCAACCCGATCCTGCCGCTCAAACCCTGCGCCTTTTCGGGGCCGTGCCCCGGCATCGCCGCCGATGTAGTGGACGAAGACGGCAAGTCGGTGCGGGGGCAGGTGGGCGAACTGGTCATCCGCGCCCCGTGGATCGGGATGACGCGGGGCTTCTGGAAGGACGAGCAGCGCTATCTCGACACCTACTGGTCGCGCTGGCCGGACGTGTGGGTGCATGGCGATTTCGCTGCGGTGGACGCCGACGGTTTGTGGTACATCCTGGGCCGCTCGGACGATACGCTCAAGATCGCCGGCAAGCGCCTCGGCCCGGCAGAGGTGGAGTCGATCCTGGTGGGGCATCCGGCGGTGGTCGAGGCGGCTGCCATCGGCATCCCGGACGAGATCAAGGGTACGGCGCTGGTGACGTTCGTGGTGCTGAACCAGGCCGCCCCGTCCAGCGATGATCTGCGCACGGAATTGAAGGAGTTGATCGTCGCTTCGATGGGCAAGGCCCTGGCTCCCAAAGCCGTCCTGTTCGTCTCGGATTTGCCCAAGACCCGCAATGCCAAAGTCATGCGGCGCATGATCCGCTCGGCCTACCTGGGCCAGCCGCTGGGCGATACCAGTTCGCTGGTCAACCCGGATGCGGTGGAGGAGGTCAGGAGGGCGAGGTAGGCGGTGTTCAGTAGTTTGTGCCCAATTTCCTGTTTCCATGTTGCAGCACTCGCAACACAGCCTCCGTAAAATTGAAGAGTGCCCAGGTGAACGAGCGGGGGCGGTTGGTCAGCAAAGACGAAAAGAGCGGATTGTGGCCTTTTCGGGAAATTCAATGAAAATCTGGAAGAATAGTTTCCAGCTCGCCGCTATCCTGAAAGTAACAAATACTTTCAGGAGGACCCGGCGATGGCTCGTTTACAGGATGGCAGGCGTGAAGAAAGGCGGAATTGGTTATGGCGGTTGCTCAAGCGCTTCCGTTGGGGCATACGCGAAAGCGAATTGAGCCAGGAAACAGGCTGGCAGCGCCGCACTCTCAACAATTACCTGCGCGAGTTGAAACGCGATGACAAGGCTTATCGGGAAGGCAGGTCCTGGTTTGCAAAGTGACCGGGAAAAGAAATCCTTGGTAATTTTCCAACTGGCAAGTAGGATAAGGGTAGAACAATCAACGAGGTAGATCATGCCCAAAATAGACGAATCCACCAAAATGCAAAGACTCGAGCGCATTTCCCTGCTGCTGGCCCGCAATGCGCGGGGAGTGACCGAAGCCGAGATTGCCGACGAGATGCGCCTCGAACGCCGGACCGTGAACAACTACCTGCGGGAGTTGGAATTCCAGGGCAAAGCGCTCAAGGACGGCCTTTACTGGTTCCCGCTGGTTCTCAAAGAGTCTCGCCTGCGCCCGTTCGACCTTTCGCCCGAGGAAGCGGTTACTTTGTACCTGGGGGCGCGGCTGCTGGCCAAGCAGCACGACAAACGCAATGAGCCTGCCGAATCTGCCTTGCTCAAGCTGGCCTCTGTGCTCAAGGCCGACGCCGGTGTGGGAGACGAGATCGAGCAGGCGGCGCGGGAACTGGCGGGACGCCCGGTGCAGCAAGGTTACCAGCCCATCTTCCGGGATGTGGTGCGGGGGTACATCTACCGCAAGAAGATCGAATTGACTTATCGCCCCCTGAACTGGAACAAAGCCTTCGAAACCACTTTCTCGACCTACCTGATCGAACCGTCACCAATCGGTTTCTCCACTTACCTGATCGGGCATAGCTCAAAGGTGAACGCTTTGCGCGCTTACAAACTGGAGCGGATCGAGTCTGCCCGCCTGACGAGTGAATCTTATATGATCCCGCCCGGTTTCCCCGGCCTGGACATCCTGCGCAACGCCTGGAGTATCGTCATGGGCGAAGAGGTAATTCGGGTTGTTCTGCGCTTTAGCGAAAAAGTGAAGGCCCGCGTGCTGGAAACCCGCTGGCATCCTTCGCAGGAAACGCTGGATGATCCCGACAAACCCGGCTGGCTGCGCTGGCAGGTGGATGTGGCCGACACCCTGGACCTGCTCCCCTGGATCCGCGGCTGGGGCGCGGACTGCGAAGTGCTCGAACCGGAAGAGCTGAGGAAGGCGCTGGAGAAGGAAGCGAGACGGTTGGCGAGGGTGTATGGGGTGGGCACTTCCAACGAACCGCAAAACCGCTTCTTTGCCCACCGCCGCGACGGCGAAGCCCGCGAAGACTGGCAGCCGCTCATCGAACATTTGCAAAAAACGGCAGAAATGGCGCGCGATTTCGGCGTGGACGCCAATATCTCGGAACTGGCGTACATCGCGGGATTGTTTCACGACCTGGGCAAATACTCCGCCGAATTTCAAAAGCGGCTGGAGGGCGGTCCGCGCGTGGACCATTCGACGGCAGGCGCAAAGGAACTCAAAGCAATGCTCAAAGGTACGCCGCAGGATGTCTTTGCTCAACTTCTGGCATACCCAATCATGGGACATCACACAGGCTTGCCAGATTATGGCAACGAGACCGACCTGGAAGGCGGGACGGTTTGCGCGCGGCTGAAAAACAATCTGCCAGATTTCAGCGCTTATAAAGGCGAATTAGATTTATCCGAGTTGCCATTTCCGCAGCGTTTGCATGTCCGCCCGCCCAAGAGCAAACTTGGCTTTTCGCTTTCGTTCCTGACGCGCATGATTTACTCGGCATTGGTGGACGCGGACTTTCAGGAGACCGAAACCTACATGAAGGGTTCAAAGCCGCGCGGCGGGCATGATGACATCCCTGCCTTGTGCGAAAAGATTGACGCACATCTAAAGCAGTTCGAGAACCCAACCAGCGACATCAACCGCAAGCGCAGTGAGACGCTCCAAGCCTGCATCGAAAAAGGTAAGAGCGAAAAGCCTGGCTTTTTCTCGCTCACCGTCCCCACAGGCGGCGGTAAAACGCTGGCTTCGATGGCGTTCTCGCTTCATCACGCCACGGAGCATGATTTGAAGCGCATCGTCTACGTCATCCCGTTTACAACTATTATCGAGCAAAACGCTAAAGTGTTCAAAGGCATTTTCGGCGAAGAGCATGTGCTCGAACATCACTCCAACTTCGATTGGGAGGGCAAGAAGCGCGAGGTCACCGATAACCGCACCAACAGCGCGCTCGCCAAACTCAAACTGGCGGCGGAGAACTGGGATATTCCCATCGTGGTCACGACCAACGTGCAGTTCTTTGAGTCGCTGTTTGCCAACAGGTCATCGCGTTGCCGAAAACTGCACAATATCCCCAAAAGCGTGATCATCTTCGACGAAGCCCAAATGCTGCCGCGTGAGTACATGCGTCCCGCGATGGCAGCGGTATGGGAACTGGTGACGAATTACGGGGCAAGCGCGGTCTTTTGCACTGCCACCCAGCCAGGGCTGGAACGCTTCCTGCCTGAAGAGACGCAAGTCAAGGAACTTGCTCCCAATCCACAGGAGTTGTTCGATTTTTACAAGCGCGTGGAAGTGAAGAATTTGGGGGCTTTGCCCGATGAAGACCTGCTTGCCCGCCTGAACGCGCACGATCAAGCCCTGTGCATCGTCAACACCCGCCGCCACGCCAGCGGACTGTTTGGCGGATTGCAAGGTAAGGGGAATTTCCACCTTTCGACGCTGATGTGCCCCGTCCATCGCCGCGCAAAACTGGCGGAAATCGAGAAACGATTGAAAAGTGAACCGCCACAGCCTTGCCGCGTGGTCTCGACGACTGTGATGGAAGCTGGGATTGACGTGGACTTTCCCGTCGGTTATCGCGCCCTGACGGGGCTGGATTCCATCAATCAGGCGGCGGGACGCGTGAACCGCGAGATGAAGCGCGGCGTGAGCGAGATGTTCGTCTTCGAGCCGAAGTCGGAGTTCATCAAGAAAACGCCGTCTTTTCTCAAGCAAACAGCGGAAGTTTCCCGCATGGTGTTGCGTGACCACGCCGACGCACCGATTTCCATTCCCGCCATCGAAGCGTTTTTCGGGCGGCTGTATGACTTGCAAGACCCGAACATCTCTTTCGATTACAAACGCATCATGGAGTGTTTCGAGAGTCAGGAGGGCAGATTCAGTTTCGAGAAAGCGGCGCGCGAATTTCAGATCATCGAAGACCCGACCGAGACGGTGATCATCCCCTACGACGAGGAGGCAAAACGACTGATTGAAGATTTGAAATATGCCCAATATCCATCCAAAATTCTGCGTGGACTCCAGCCTTACACGGTTTCGATTTTCGAAGGCGAGTTCGAGAAACTCGGTTCGAAAGGAGTGATTTTGACCATTGACGATACATATCACTTTCTCAACCCTGACTACTTGCAAGAATACTATGACCCCGAAAGAGGTCTGCTCGTCCCCGAAAGCGGCGGCGGGGATGGGTTGTTGTTCTAAATTGTCGAATGCCATTGCGAGGAGGGCGCAATTCCCGACGAAGCAACCCTGCACCAACGAGGAGATTGCTTCGGGCGGGAGAACACCGCCCTCGCAATGACATACACGAAAAGGAGGTTCGACTTATGGGATACGGTATCACCATCCGCGTACAGGGATGCTATGCCCTGTTCACCCGTCCCGAAATGAAAGTGGAGCGCGTCAGTTACGACGTCATCACCCCGTCGGCGGCGCGCGGCATCATCGAGGCGGTCTATTGGAAGCCTGCCATCAAATGGGTGATAGACAAAATCCATGTCCTGAGTGAAATCCAGTTCACCAACATCCGCCGCAACGAGGTGAGCAAAAAGATTTCAACTGACGATGTTCAGCTAGCGATGAAGAACGGCACAAAATTGCTTTACATCGTGGCAACGGACACTGAGAACAAGATTCGACAGCAACGCGCTTCGATGGTTCTGAAGGATGTGGATTACGTCATCGAGGCGCACTTCGATTTGATTAACTCTACCGATGAAGGCAATGTTGAGAAAAAGAAACATTACAACATGGTCCTGCGCCGCCTGAGGGACGGGCAGCACTTTCACGCCCCCTGCCTGGGGACGCGCGAGTTCCCCGCCAATGTGACGCTTATCGAGGATAAAGGCACAATCCCCAAAAGCCGGCTGACGGGCAAACGCGATTTCGGCTGGATGCTCTATGACCTGGATTTCTCCAAACCGCGCGATATTCAGCCGATGTTCTATCACGCCGTCATGCAGGACGGGATGATTGACGTGCGCGAACTCGCCAAGGAGGTGCGGCGATGATTTTGCAGTCGCTTTACAACTATTACCAGATTTTGCGCGACGATCCTGATGTAGAAATTGCCGAGCCTGGGTATAGCAATGCGCTTGTCAGCCATGCGGTCAACATCTCCAAGCAAGGCAATTTGCTGGACATCATCCCGTTGTACGTTCCCGCTCAACAAGGGAAGAAGGATAGACCCAGACGGCTGAATGTTCCAGAACAGTTCACACGGGCTGGAACAGCCCCAAAGCCTTATTTCATGTGTGATACCAGCGCTTTCATGCTAGGTGTCCCAGAACAAAAAGAGAAAGATATGCAATATGGTTTGAGGCGCTTCGAAGCCTTTCGTCAGCACAACATTGAAATCTTGTCGAAGGTAGATAGTCCTTTTGCACATGCCGCCATTGCGTTCCTGCAAACGTATGACCCCAAAAAAGCAAAAGACAACCCCATCATAGCCCGTTATTTGGACGACCTTGTGCAAGGCAACTACCTGATTTTTTACGTCGAGGGCAATGACGCGCTGAGCGATCTAAAAATCAAGCATGCCTGGGAAGACTATGCTCTTGGACAGGAAGTGATGGAAATGCAGTGTCTGGTGACGGGTGAAGTGGAGCCAATTGCCCGAACACATCCTGCTATCAAAGGTGTTCGTGATGCCCAGAGCAGAGGAGCGTTGCTAGTCAGTTTCAATCTGGACGCTTTTACATCTTATGGGAGAGAGCAAGGGGCAAACTCTCCTGTCAGCCGCCGCGTTGCGTCAGGGTATGGCGTGGCGCTCAATTACCTGCTTTCTGACCAAAACCCGAACCGCAAAATCCATCTAGGCGATACCACTGTCGTCTATTGGGCGGACGCGCCTGACAAGCGTTATCCTAGCGCGTTCTATGCCTTTCTGAATCCAGAGTACCAACAAAATCAGGAAGAGGAAGAGGAAGAAGAAGCCGAAGGAGCCAAAGGCAAGCAAAAACGCGCAAAAGAGAAGGAAAAGCAAATGGGCGAATGGGCTGACACAGTACAGCAGGGAAAAGCCATAGACCTAGCCAAATTGCGGGAAGAACTGGATGGAAGCACGCGATTCTATGTGCTAGGTTTAGCGCCCAATTCTTCCCGTCTGCTAATTCGGTTCGTTCTCACCGAGCCATTTGGCGTGTTCGCAGAGCGCATCATGCAACACTATGAAGACCTGAAAATTGACCGAGAGCATCCCAACCAGAAGAAATACATTACACCTGGTCAAATTTTGCGCGAATGCATCCCGTCTTCGATAACTGACCCCAAGGGCAGGCAAAAACTGCTCAAATCGTCCTGGTCGCTGCTGGGAGGGGCGTTCATGCGCTCCATTCTCACAGGCGCGCCGTACCCCGAAGGTTTATACGCCGCCTTCATCAACCGCATCCGCCACGACACGGACGGGACCAACGACGAAGGCAGGAGACGGAACGTCAAAATCAATTACATTCGCGCCGCGTACGTCAAGGCGCATCTCATTCGCAAGTACCGCCGTCAAGGCAACAATCCCTATCAGGAGGCTTTGCAAATGTCACTCAATGAATCCTATACCCACCCTGCCTACGTGCTGGGACGCCTATTTGCCTTGCTGGAGCGGACGCAAAAGGTTGCTTTGGGGAAGAATATCAACGCCACCATCAAGGACCGCTACTTCACGTCCGCTTGTGCCACGCCCGCCAGCGTCTTTCCCACCCTGCTGAGGCTCTCACAGCATCACCTGAACAAGGCTGAATATGGCGGCTATCTGGAACGCCAAATTCAGGACTTGCTGGGCATGCTCGAAGCCAAACCCTTTCCCGCCCGCCTGACGCTGGAGGAACAGGGCATTTTCATCCTGGGCTACTATCACCAGCGCGGCTTTCGCAAGGGCAATGAATCCGAGGAAGTAAACCAACCTGAAGAGTAATGTCATTGTAAACTCCGCCCGAAGCAATCTCCCGTTTGGCAAGTAGACTGCTTCGCTCGGTCTCGACTGCGAAGCGTCTCGACCATCGCTCGCAGTGACATTGCTAACCGTAAATCGTCAATCACAAATCTAAAATCACACAAGGAGACCAAACCATGACTACCCTTTCCAACCGCTACGAATTCGTCCTGCTTTACGATGTCGAAAACGGCAACCCCAACGGCGACCCGGACGCGGGCAATATGCCGCGCATCGACCCTGAAACGGGCTACGGCATCGTCACCGATGTCTGCCTGAAGCGCAAAATCCGCAACTATGCCGAACTGGTCAAGGGTGACGCGGCCGGTTATCGCATTCATGTTAAAGAAGGCACGCCGCTCAACCAAAACCATGCCGATGCATACGTGGCTGTTGGCCTGAAGACGGGCGATAAGGCCAAGCTGGATAAGGTCAACGAAGCTCGCCAATGGATGTGCGCCAATTTCTTCGATGTCCGCACTTTTGGCGCGGTCATGTCCACCGGCGACAACTGTGGACAGGTGCGCGGACCCGTCCAACTCAACTTCTCGCGCAGTATTGATCCGATTGTCCAGCAGGAAGTGACCATCACCCGCCAAGCCGTAACGCGCATCGAGGATGCTGAAAAGGAACGCACAATGGGCCGCAAGCACATCGTCCCCTATGGCCTATACCGCGTGGAAGGTTACATTTCCGCCAAGCTTGCCAACGATGCCACCAAAGGCACGGGTTTCTCAGAAGAAGACCTGGAACTGTTCTGGGAGGCGCTGGTCAACATGTTCGAGCACGACCATTCAGCGGCGCGCGGCAAGATGGCAGTCCGTAGTCTCATCGTCTTCAAGCACGATAGCGATCTGGGCAATGCGCCCTCGCACAAACTTTTCGAGATGGTCAAGGTCGAAAGGAACGATGGCGTTGTCGTTCCGCGCGGGTTCGGCGATTACGAAGTGACGGTGGACAAGGCGAGTGTGCCGCAAGGCGTGGAGTTGATCGAGAAATTGTAGGAATTTGTCATTGCGAGCGCACGCCGCGAAGCAATCTCCTCCTTGTTACCGGGAGATTGCTTCGGGCGGAGTTTACGCTGAGTTTATCGAAGCGCCCTCGCAATGACATGGAACAACCATGCCCTCCGAATACACCCCCGACGAACTCCTCCCCCTTTCGGGCATCCAGCATTTCCTGTTCTGCCGCAGGCAGTGGGCCTTGATCCACGTCGAGCAGCAGTGGAAGGAGAACGCGCTGACGGTGGAAGGCCGGCTGCTGCACAAGCGGACGGACGATCCCTTTTTCACCGAGACCCGCAACGGGGTGATCACCGCCCGGGCTGTGCCGGTGGCCTCGTACCGGCTGGGACTCTCGGGCGTGTGCGACGTGGTGGAATTCAGCGAATCGCCGGAGGGCGTGAGGCTGCCGACCCTTCGGGATGCTGTGCGAGGGCAGGAGGGGCTGTTCCTGCCCGCCCCGGTGGAGTACAAGCGCGGCAAGCCCAAGCGCGAGCCGGTGGACGAAGCCCAACTGTGCGCCCAGGCGATGTGTCTCGAGGAGATGTTGGCGGTCAGCATCCCGGCGGGGTATCTCTTCTATGGCGAGACCAGGCACCGGGTCCGGGTGGAGTTGGGTGAGGCGCTGCGCGGGCTGGTGGTCAAAATGTCCAGGGAGATGCATGTCTACTTCCAGCGGGGTTACACGCCCCGGGTCAAGACCTCCAAAGCCTGCCGCTCGTGTTCGCTGGCCGATATCTGCCTGCCGGTCTTGCAGGAAAATGTGATCGCCGCCTCGAAGTACATCCGGCAAAACATAGAGGAGTGATGTCGCTGCGAGGAGATTGCTTCGACGGGAAGAGCACCCGTCTCGCAATGACATGAAAGTGAGACCATGAAACAACTTGCCAACGTGCTTTACATTACCAGCCCCGAGGCTTACCTGTCGCTGGACGGCGAAAACGTGGTCGTCAAGAAGGATGAGCACACGTCCACCCGCCTGCCGCTGCACAACCTGGAGAACATCGTCTGTTTCAACTACCTGGGAGCCAGCCCGGCCCTGATGGGCGCTTGCGCCGAGCGGGACGTGGGGTTGTGCTTCCTGACGCCCAACGGGCGGTTCCAGGCGCGGGTGACGGGCAAGGTGCGGGGCAACGTGCTGCTGCGCAAGAAGCAGTACCGCGTCTCGGAGCAGGAACCGGCCAGCGTCCCGATCGCCGCTTCGTTCCTGCTGGGAAAGATCGCCAACTGCCGCAAGGTGATCGAGCGCACCCGCCGCGACCACGCCATGCTGGTGGACGTCGAGGCTTTGAACCACGCCTCGGCCGCCCTCAAGGGCATCCTGGCGGTCATCCCCGAATGCCGGTCTGTGAGCGACCTGATGGGTTTCGAGGGGAGCGCGGCGAAGCTCTACTTCCGGGTGTTCGAGCAGATGATTTTGCAGCAGCGGGAGGAATTCCCGTTCAAGGAGCGGAACCGGCGCCCGCCGCTGGACAATATGAACGCCCTGCTCTCGTTCCTGTACACGCTGTTGACGAACGAGGCGGCCTCGGCCCTCGAGTCGGTCGGCCTGGATCCGTATGTGGGGTTCCTGCACCAGGACCGTCCCGGACGCCCGTCACTGGCTCTCGACCTGATGGAGGAACTGCGCCCGGTCTTCGCCGACCGGCTGGCCCTGTCGCTGGTCAACCGGAAGCAGGTGTCGGGTCGGGGGTTCGCCGCCAAAGAGAGCGGCGGGGTGCTGATGGATGACGAGACCCGCAAGGCGGTCCTGTCTGCCTGGCAGGAGCGCAAAAAGGAGCAGATCCTGCACCCGTTCCTGAAAGAGCGGATCCCCTTCGGGCTGATCCCGCACGTCCAGGCGATGCTGCTGGCCCGTTACCTGCGCGGCGACCTGGACGCCTACCCGCCGTTCTTTTGGAGTTGATGCCCATGATGGTCCTGGTTACTTACGACGTAAATACCGAGTCGCCCGCCGGGCAAAAGCGGTTGCGCAAGGTGGCGAAAGCCTGCCAGAATTACGGCCAGCGGGTGCAGCATTCGGTCTTCGAATGCGTGATAGACCCGGCCCGTCTGAAGATGTTGCAGGCGACGCTCGAAGGGTTGATTGACAAGGAGAAGGACAGCCTGAGGTACTACTACCTGGGCGACGAGTGGCGCAAGCGGGTGGAGCACGTGGGGACGAAGCCCGGCCTCGACCTGGAAGGGACGCTGGTGGCCTGACTCCGTTTTGCGAACCCCAAGCGGACAGGGAATCCCCGGCAGGTTCGCAGGGATTTCCGGCGTTTTTGCACCTTAACAAACGAATAAAAGTACGGAAATTGGGATTTGCCCGGCCTGGCGACGCCGGGAAAGCCGACATCTGGGGGTGCGGCGTGGAAAAGCGCCATATTTTGCGGTCGCCTCCCGCATGGGAGGCGTGGATTGAAACGCAAATCTATCGGGCAAGTTCGAGCAGATGCAAGTCGCCTCCCGCATGGGAGGCGTGGATTGAAACAGCCATTTCGACACTCTGATCTTCTACCATGCTCGTCGCCTCCCGCATGGGAGG
>DIDQ01000168.1:695-5740 GCA_002418215.1 Anaerolineales bacterium UBA5796 | reverse complement strand
GTCGCCTCCCGCATGGGAGGCGTGGATTGAAACCATTAGAGAATTTGCAAGCAATGGATTTTCATGTCGCCTCCCGCATGGGAGGCGTGGATTGAAACCGCCAATTGCGCGGGTGAACTGAACTGCAATTGGTCGCCTCCCGCATGGGAGGCGTGGATTGAAACAACATGGGGCCGAGACTGCAACGGTATTACAGTGTCGCCTCCCGCATGGGAGGCGTGGATTGAAACTCCCAGTTGCTTCTTGCATCCCAGGCAATAACCCGTCGCCTCCCGCATGGGAGGCGTGGATTGAAACGGTGAGTTTCCTGCCGGATGGGAGGGCGGTCATGTCGCCTCCCGCATGGGAGGCGTGGATTGAAACATGACCTACGGGGCAGGCGGGCCAAAACTCTTGGTCGCCTCCCGCATGGGAGGCGTGGATTGAAACATGCAAGCTGACGGCTTCGGACGGGGCAACACAAGTCGCCTCCCGCATGGGAGGCGTGGATTGAAACACGTAGCGGACGATTCCGGTCACGGCTGGCTCGGTCGCCTCCCGCATGGGAGGCGTGGATTGAAACTACTAGGGCACGCTGGTAAGCGTGTTCACGACGATGTCGCCTCCCGCATGGGAGGCGTGGATTGAAACAGCCAATTCGACATCCCAATCAGGGTTGCCGTAACGTCGCCTCCCGCATGGGAGGCGTGGATTGAAACACCACGAACCTGGAAACGCGTCAAGGGCAAAGAAAGTCGCCTCCCGCATGGGAGGCGTGGATTGAAACTGCCCCGGCGCTCCCCAATGCGCCGGGGCGTGGGTCGCCTCCCGCATGGGAGGCGTGGATTGAAACTGATATTATTTGTGCAAGGTTTTGCGGAGTGGTGTCGCCTCCCGCATGGGAGGCGTGGATTGAAACCCGGATGCGATGCTAGACCTGATTGCCTCGCAGGTCGCCTCCCGCATGGGAGGCGTGGATTGAAACCCACCATATCAATCACCCAGGCCGCCGTCGCATTGTCGCCTCCCGCATGGGAGGCGTGGATTGAAACGCTTTTGGGCCGCAACCATCAGGGCGGCTACTCGTCGCCTCCCGCATGGGAGGCGTGGATTGAAACCGCCCTATTGCCGTCGGTGTCTTCCTCGGCATAGGTCGCCTCCCGCATGGGAGGCGTGGATTGAAACCGGGTGTAAAAGTTATCGAAACCGTAGACATCCGTCGCCTCCCGCATGGGAGGCGTGGATTGAAACGCTAATTCCAGCGCGGCAGCCCTCGCCATCCCCTTGTCGCCTCCCGCATGGGAGGCGTGGATTGAAACTCGCAAGAAGATCGTGAGCAGTTTGCGCAGTTGAGTCGCCTCCCGCATGGGAGGCGTGGATTGAAACTACTCCGACGGTTACGGTAACAGCCTGGACTCGTCGCCTCCCGCATGGGAGGCGTGGATTGAAACCAGATAAGTATATTCCGAGGGGTTGGAAGTCGTGTCGCCTCCCGCATGGGAGGCGTGGATTGAAACGTCCCAGGACCGGGAAGGGGGAAGGGGGAAGGAGTCGCCTCCCGCATGGGAGGCGTGGATTGAAACCGGCATGTCAAAATCAACTGATGGCATCATAGCGGTCGCCTCCCGCATGGGAGGCGTGGATTGAAACAGCCCGCCCACGATTTGCACGTCCGGGCGCATCATGTCGCCTCCCGCATGGGAGGCGTGGATTGAAACCTCTCGGATGCCTTCGGGCGTGCCTGGGGCCTGGGTCGCCTCCCGCATGGGAGGCGTGGATTGAAACATCTTGTGTCATGTTATACAGCCCCTGGATCTGGTCGCCTCCCGCATGGGAGGCGTGGATTGAAACGCTTTTTTTGGCGGGACGTGACCCGCTGTCCGCGTCGCCTCCCGCATGGGAGGCGTGGATTGAAACTATCATTGCTCACAGGTGATGCACGTAAAGATTTTGTCGCCTCCCGCATGGGAGGCGTGGATTGAAACTTGGCGGATTCGGAGAGCGCAGGGGATGGGATGGGTCGCCTCCCGCATGGGAGGCGTGGATTGAAACGTGTTCTTGTCCAGCACGCCGGATAGCAATTTGAGTCGCCTCCCGCATGGGAGGCGTGGATTGAAACCATCTGCGGGATCGGGACCTGCCGGGCATCCACGTCGCCTCCCGCATGGGAGGCGTGGATTGAAACGTCATCTAATTCAACTTCGATTTCACGCTGGATTGTCGCCTCCCGCATGGGAGGCGTGGATTGAAACCTCCTCCTGATCTGCCCGTCACTTAGCCGAAGCGGGTCGCCTCCCGCATGGGAGGCGTGGATTGAAACGAAATGACTACAAAATATGACGAAAAGATTGCACGGTCGCCTCCCGCATGGGAGGCGTGGATTGAAACTGGCTTATCAAGTCGTCAAGGCTACCCCCACAGAAGTCGCCTCCCGCATGGGAGGCGTGGATTGAAACCCGGGAACACAACCGGTCTCACACGCCCGGCAAGGTCGCCTCCCGCATGGGAGGCGTGGATTGAAACAGGTTGCGCCCCACCCGGATGGAAGCCATGATAAGTCGCCTCCCGCATGGGAGGCGTGGATTGAAACCCTCCCTGCGCGGCGAAAACCGCCCCGATCTCGGTCGCCTCCCGCATGGGAGGCGTGGATTGAAACATTCTCACGCTCGGTGATCCGGGATAACGTGTTCGTCGCCTCCCGCATGGGAGGCGTGGATTGAAACTCAGCGCGCTAAAGGAACTCCGCGCCGAAGGTCTGTCGCCTCCCGCATGGGAGGCGTGGATTGAAACGGTGGAAACGCTGCAAGAATGGCGCTATGCAGGGGGTCGCCTCCCGCATGGGAGGCGTGGATTGAAACACCCGTTTAAGTGAGTTGGCATGGACACAAGAACGTCGCCTCCCGCATGGGAGGCGTGGATTGAAACAATGGCTGCCACCGTGCAACCGCCTGCGAAATCCTTGTCGCCTCCCGCATGGGAGGCGTGGATTGAAACAACCGCCGCGTCGAGCGGTGGGGGGCGGATGCAGGTCGCCTCCCGCATGGGAGGCGTGGATTGAAACGGTGATCTCGCCGTTGTTGGGGATGTGGGCAAAAAGTCGCCTCCCGCATGGGAGGCGTGGATTGAAACAATAAACTCATGCCATCTCGGATGGGTAACATCGTCGCCTCCCGCATGGGAGGCGTGGATTGAAACATGATCTCGTTGGAGTCATCCGGGGTGTATTCTCGTCGCCTCCCGCATGGGAGGCGTGGATTGAAACGCAACAATGTTGATGCAAATAGTTGGCGTCCCAAGTCGCCTCCCGCATGGGAGGCGTGGATTGAAACCTTGATAAGTGAGGCTTTCCCGCACGCCCAACCACGTCGCCTCCCGCATGGGAGGCGTGGATTGAAACTACTCCCTATCTAAACTTTTTTCCCCCCCGACCCTTGTCGCCTCCCGCATGGGAGGCGTGGATTGAAACGCCAGCATCCCCACCGTCAACTGCGCGCAAAGGGTCGCCTCCCGCATGGGAGGCGTGGATTGAAACAGGAATGTTGTCGCTGCCGCGGATGTTGGACCAGTCGCCTCCCGCATGGGAGGCGTGGATTGAAACATCACGGACCAGGTCTATGGCAACCTGGTAGCCAGTCGCCTCCCGCATGGGAGGCGTGGATTGAAACAACGGTTTTCGCCTGATTTATGAATATGCCCGGAGTCGCCTCCCGCATGGGAGGCGTGGATTGAAACACCCGTTCCCATTCCTGGCGGGTGGCCTCCACGTCGCCTCCCGCATGGGAGGCGTGGATTGAAACAGCACATCGATAAGCAAGCTGATCAGCAACTGAGTCGCCTCCCGCATGGGAGGCGTGGATTGAAACCCCGGCGCTGATCAATGAGACTCTGATGCCCTCGTCGCCTCCCGCATGGGAGGCGTGGATTGAAACATTGCGGGCAACAAGGCATCCAGCGCCGCCAGAGTCGCCTCCCGCATGGGAGGCGTGGATTGAAACCTGGAGGAGACGCCTAAGGTTCATTTTTACGGCGTCGCCTCCCGCATGGGAGGCGTGGATTGAAACTTTTGCTGATTGTCGTATGAATATTCCAGCTTGAGTCGCCTCCCGCATGGGAGGCGTGGATTGAAACGACCTATCAGCGTCGGACAACAGCCAATGGGTGTGGTCGCCTCCCGCATGGGAGGCGTGGATTGAAACTAGTGCAGCTCGCCTTTGTAAATCGGGTTGCGGAAGTCGCCTCCCGCATGGGAGGCGTGGATTGAAACATTTGCTATGCCTAAAGGGGGGGTGCGGGCAGGCGTCGCCTCCCGCATGGGAGGCGTGGATTGAAACTGAAGAAATCGCCCAAAATAAAAGGTTGGGGAAGTCGCCTCCCGCATGGGAGGCGTGGATTGAAACTTCCAACAAGTTGACGACCAGGTTGCGGATGCGGTCGCCTCCCGCATGGGAGGCGTGGATTGAAACGAAAGTCCGGGATAAACCTCGCTCATCCCAAAATGTCGCCTCCCGCATGGGAGGCGTGGATTGAAACATCCTCGGCCGGCCCCCGGTTGATCCGCAGTGCCCGTCGCCTCCCGCATGGGAGGCGTGGATTGAAACATGTATGGCTGGTCGGGTGGGGGAGCGGTCATCGGTCGCCTCCCGCATGGGAGGCGTGGATTGAAACATGCGCTGGGGGACGCTTGTGCTGGGCGGGAACCTGTCGCCTCCCGCATGGGAGGCGTGGATTGAAACTCCTCCGCGCCGTCCAGCACCAATGATGCCCCAGTCGCCTCCCGCATGGGAGGCGTGGATTGAAACCAACGATTCCAACTGTTCGCGGCGCTGAATATCGTCGCCTCCCGCATGGGAGGCGTGGATTGAAACCGTCTGATAGCCAACCGGTGATCTCTCCCAAATGTCGCCTCCCGCATGGGAGGCGTGGATTGAAACTCCACCAGGTCCAACTCCGCCTGATACTCATCCGGGTCGCCTCCCGCATGGGAGGCGTGGATTGAAACTTCCACAGGTCTTGTCTGGGTGATGTAGCGGGCAGTCGCCTCCCGCATGGGAGGCGTGGATTGAAAC
>DIDQ01000168.1:0-638 GCA_002418215.1 Anaerolineales bacterium UBA5796 | reverse complement strand
GTCGCCTCCCGCATGGGAGGCGTGGATTGAAACTTGAAAATGCACCCCCTAGCGGAAATGGTCAACGTCGCCTCCCGCATGGGAGGCGTGGATTGAAACCTCAATCGCCCCCGCGCCGGGCAGGGGCACAATGGTCGCCTCCCGCATGGGAGGCGTGGATTGAAACATGTTACTCATCCACGCTCCAAATCAGTACGCCGGTCGCCTCCCGCATGGGAGGCGTGGATTGAAACTATAATGCAGAAAGCGAGAGAGCATGAATATCAACGTCGCCTCCCGCATGGGAGGCGTGGATTGAAACTCGGATGCCGCAGGTGGCGAAAAACCTTCCGGCGTCGCCTCCCGCATGGGAGGCGTGGATTGAAACAAGGATTGTGAGCGCACTTGCGTTGACATAACCTGCTGGTCGCCTCCCGCATGGGAGGCGTGGATTGAAACGTAGACTTCCCGAACTGTGGTTCCTGTGCCGTTAGTCGCCTCCCGCATGGGAGGCGTGGATTGAAACGCATGGGTAAATGCCGCTGTGCCGCCCCCCGGAGTCGCCTCCCGCATGGGAGGCGTGGATTGAAACGCGCATCCGAGCTTTGCAATCTGAAACGGACCGAGTCGCCTCCCGCATGGGAGGCGTGGATTGAAAC
>DIDQ01000052.1 GCA_002418215.1 Anaerolineales bacterium UBA5796 | reverse complement strand
ACCGATGACAAGACTGGCCCGAGCGCGCAGTTGCGCTTGTGCCATCTATCGGCTGACGGTAGTCAACCCTTGACCGCGTCTGCCAACACGATCAGCCATACGGTATTACCCACAGTGTTCTTCGAACTGCCCGCAACCCCACCCCAGAGCGNNCCAGGCCTGGGTGGCCTCTGCCAAGCCCGGCGCAGTGCCCGACCTGATCGCCGCGCTCGAACTGCTGGGCGTCGAACTGAGCGTGGACCCGGCCTATTTCACGGTAACAGGCCCCCAGGTCCCGGCTGAGGCGCTTGAGATCACTCCGGGGACGAGCCAATCCCTTTATCGCTGGTTGAATCACTATGACGGCAATTGATCCCAATCCCCAAAAATCGAAACTCTCCCGCCGGGATTTCCTCAAGCTCGGGGCTACGGCCGCGGCTGCCGGGGCGGGACTGAGCCTGCTGCGCCCGACCCACAAGCCGCTGGCGGCCCAACCCGACCCGGAAGAGGCCACCGTTAAAACGACCTGCGCCCTGTGCCCCTCCGGCTGCGGCCTGGAGGTGCGGGTGGTGGACGGCAAAGCCGTGAAGGTTGAGGGCAACCCGCTCCACCCGCTCAACCAGGGCGTGTGCTGCCTGAAAGGGCAGACTTCGCTCGAAGTGCTTTACAGCCCTGAACGACTGGAGCACCCGCGCCTCCAGACCGGGAAGCGCGGCTCCGGCGACTGGAAGGAGCTTTCGTGGGACGAGGCGCTCGGCCTGGTGGCAAACCGGCTGGTTTCGCTGCGCGAAGCCGGGAAACCCCACAGCGTGGCGCTGATGCACGGCGACCTGCGCGGGCAGATGCGCCAGGTCGTCAACCGTTTCATGCGAGCTTACGGCTCGCCGAACGTGATCTCACGCGACAGCCTGGGGGAAGGCGCAGCCCGGCTGGCCCTGTGGCTCTCGCAAGGCGTGAACGCCCTGCCGGTCTACGACCTGAATAATTCCAATTACGTGCTGGCCTTCGGCGGCAACCTGCTCGAATCCAGCCGCAACCTGATCGGGTATTTGGGCGCGGCGGCCTTTATGCGCCGCGGACGCCCGCAGCGCGGCAAGCTGGTGGCGATCCACCCGCGCCTGTCGCTGACCGGGATCAAAGCCGACGAGTGGCTGCCGATCCGCCCCGGCACATACGGGGCGCTGGCCCTGGGCATGGCGAACGTCATCGTCAACAGCAAGCTGTACGACGAAGATTTCGTGCGCGACTTCACCTTCGGCTTCGAGGATTTCGAGGACGCGGCCGGGGTCACGCACCAGGGATTCAAATCGCTGGTGCTCGAAACCTATACGCTGGAACGGGTTGCAGCCGTCACCGGGGTTTCGACCGACAAGATCGCCCGCATCGCGGGTGAGTTCGCCACCAACCGCCCGGCGGTGGCGGTGCTGCCGACCGAGCCGGGGGAACTCTCCAGCGGCAACGCCCTCTACACCGCCCTGGCGGTCCACGCCCTGAACGCCCTGGTCGGCTCGATTGACGCCAAAGGCGGGGTCCTGCTCCAGCGTTTCCCCAAACTGGCGGAGTGGCCCGCCTACGCCTTGGACGAGACTGCCCGCCGGGGCGAGACCAAAGAACGCCTCGACGGGGCCGGGACGCAGTTCCCGCTGGCGCTTTCGGCTTACCAGAACGTCCCGGAGCGCATCCTGGCCGGGCAGCCCTACCCGCTCGAAATGCTCATCCTGCTCAACGCTAACCCGGCCTACGAGATGCCCAACGGCGGGCGCACCCTGGACGCCCTGTCGAAGGTGCCTTTCGTGGTCAGCTTTGCCTCCACCCTGGACGAAAGCGCGGCCCAGGCCGACCTGGTCCTGCCGGCCAGCACCTTCCTCGAAATCTGGGGCGACGATTATCTCGAAGGCACGGGCTATGCCGGGGTCTCCCTGCGCCGCCCGGTCGTCGAGGCGGTCCACGATACGCGCAACCCGGGCGACGTGCTGCTCGATCTCGCCCATCGAATTGGCGATCCGGTGAAACAGGCCCTGCCCTGGCCCACTTACCAGGAACTGATTACCAACCGTCTCTCCGTCTTCGATTGGGAGAAACTCGAAGCCAACGGGAACTGGTCCGAACTGGTCTATTTCAACGCCGCGCCCGGCAGCCCGGCCTGGCAGGAGGTGGTCGGACGCGACCGCCTGAACGCCCCCAAAGACGGGCGCTTCGACTTCTTCTCCCGCGAACGTTTCGCCCTGCCCGGATCGGACTCAGCCCCTTCGGCTATGCTCAGGGCAAGCTCGGCCTGCCTCCCGCACTTCGACATCCCCGCCACCCTGACGGACAGCAGCGCCGACGCCCTCGATTATCCCTTCCTGCTGGTGACGCAGCCGCTGATCACGCAATCGTCGCAATGGCAGGGGATCGTCCCCACCTTGCAGGAGTGCTACGGCTTGCAGGGCAACGTCAAATGGGACAGTTGGGTCGAGATCGGCCGGAAGGCAGCCGAGGCTTTGGGCCTCGAAAACGGGCAGCGCGTCTGGGTCGAGTCGCCGCTTGGCCGGGTACAGGCCATGGTCCGGGTGTACGCGGGACTCTGGCCCAACGCGGTCTTCCTGCCGCCCGGCCAGGGACATCACACCTTCGTCCGCTGGGGCCGCAAGTCCGCCGAGGCGATGCTGGTGGGCGCCAATCCCAACGCCCTGACCGAGATCACGAGCGAACCGCTGACCGGCCTGGCCGTCTCCGGCCCGGCGCGGGTGCGCGTTTACCCGGTTTGAGAAAATTATAGTTGTGTCACCCTGAGGGAGCGTTCTTCAGCGACCGAAGGGTCTCTAAAAATTGTGTAGAGATGCTTCGCTCAGCATGACATTACTTAGGAACGTTTTCTGGAGGTAGAACATGCCCCGCTGGGGAATGGTGATTGACCTGGACAAATGCTTTGCCTGCCAAAGCTGCACCGCAGCCTGCCGCATGGAGAACAACACGCCCCCCGCCGGGAAGGACCAGGCCGGGATGGGACGCACCATCCTGTGGAACGAAGTCCTGCCTTTCGTCGAGGGAGAATACCCCAACGTGAAGGCCACCCTGTTGCCGCGTCCGTGTATGCACTGCGACAACCCGGCCTGCATCAAAGTTTGCCCGGTGCAGGCGACCTACAAGAACGAAGAGGGGTTGGTGCTGGTGGACTACAACCGTTGTATCGGCTGCCGCATGTGTACCGTGGCCTGCCCGTATGCCGTGCGCTACTTCAACTGGTATGCCCCCGAATGGCCGGAAGACCTGAAGGCCCACCTGAACCCGGAGCCTGAAGTGCAGCCGCGGCCCAAAGGCGTGGTCGAGAAGTGTACCTTCTGCGTCCAGCGGCTGCGCCAGGCGCGTGAGACCGCCGAAGCCGAGGGCCGCACCTTCCAGGCCACCGACTACGTCCCGGCCTGCGTGCAGACCTGCACCGCCCACGCCCGCTACTTCGGCGACCTGGACGACCCCGACAGCCTGGTCTCAAAACTGGCCCACAGCCCGCGGGCCTTCCGCATGTTCGAGGAATTGGGCACGCAGCCCAAAGTCTTTTACTTGAAGCAGGGATGACGACCATGGAACCCAAGAACCCATTTACAAAAGCGATCCTTGCCCCGGTGCGAAAAATTTCCACCGGCGACACCCTGCTGTGGGGAACGTTGCTGGTCCTGTTACTGGCCGGCGGGGCTGCCTGGACCTGGCAGTACATCGAGGGCCTGGGCATCACCGGCATGAACCGCCCGGTCTATTGGGGCGTGTACATCACCAACTTCGTCTTCTTCATCGGCCTAGCCCACTCCGGCACGTTCATTTCGGCCATCCTGCGCATCGCCGGGCAGAGCTGGCGCGCCCCGCTCACCCGCGCCGCCGAAGCCATCACCCTCTTCAGCCTGCCCTTCGGCGCGGGTTCGATCATCATTGACATGGGCCACCCGGAGCGCATCTTCAACCTGCTCTTCTACGGGCGCTACCAGTCCCCGATCCTGTGGGACGTGACCGCCGTCAGCCTGTACATGCTCTCCAGCATCGTCTTCTTCTACCTTTCCCTCATCCCGGACATTGCCCTGTGCCGCGACCGCCTGACCGGCGCCCCGCGCTGGCAGCACCGCATGTACGAGGTCCTGGCCCTGGGCTGGAACCACAGCCCGGAGCAGTACCGCCGCCTCGAAAAGGCGCTCGACGGCATGGCCGTCTTCATGACCATGCTGGTCGTCACCGTGCATACCGTCGTCTCGTGGCTGTTCGGCATGACGGTCCAGCCCGGCTGGCACACCGCCCTGATCGGGCCGTTCTTCCTGCTCGGCGCCATCCTGTCGGGTACGGCGGCCGTGGTCATCGTCCTGGCCTTGCTGCGCAAAGCCTATCGCCTGGAAAAAGTCCTGCACCTCGGCCTGTTCAACTCACTGCGGAAACTGCTGATCACCTTCGTCCTCGGCTGGCTCTACATGATGATCGCCGAACACCTGACCATCGGCTACAGCAGCATGACCGAGGAGATGGTCGTCCTGACCGACAAGTTCAGCGGCGCGTATGCGGCGGTCTTTTGGAGCATGGCGGCGCTGGTCTTCGGCGTCCCCCTGCTGGTCTTCCTCTTCAAAGGCAAAAACAATATCGGCTGGATGGTCTTTGCCTGCGTGCTGAT
The DNA here is from genome assembly GCA_002418215.1 of Anaerolineales bacterium UBA5796. Lineage (GTDB taxonomy): Bacteria > Chloroflexota > Anaerolineae > Anaerolineales > Villigracilaceae > UBA5796. The sequence continues at coordinate 1,195 of DIDQ01000052.1, read as the reverse complement.
CAACATTGGCATGTGGATGGAACGCTACATCGTCATCATCCCCACCGAAGCCAGCCCGCGCCTGTTGACCGTGATGGGCCAGGGCAGCTACCTCCCGGCCCTGCCCGAAATCCTGATCACGGTCGCCTGCTTCGCCGGGATGGCCCTGCTCTACGCGGTCTTCACCCGCTTCTTCCCCATCGTCCCCATCTGGGAGACGGCCCAGGAACTCCCCGGCCACGCCCACGCGGCCGAAACCTCGCCCACAGGAGATTGACATGGACATTGGCGGCCTGATCCACGCATTTTTCGACAACGCCGGACCCGGCGGGGTGGTCGTGCTCCTGGTGGTCGGCGGGGCCTGCGCCATCTATTACTTCCTGACCCGCTGGATCGTGACGGCAGGGAAAGATAACAAACCGACTCCCGAAGAAGGGACTGCGAGAGTGGACGCATGAGACGGATAGTGATCCCCGCCCTGGCTCTTCTCGCCCTTCTGGTTATTGCCGTTTCGACGGTTTCCGCATCGCCCGACGCCCTGGGCCTGCCCGCCAGGACCGAGGGGCCGGTCCTCGTCCCGGGCAATTATTGCGTCTCCTGCCACCTGGCCGACGACCCGCGCCTCCAATCCGTCACCGAATGGACAGGGAGCATCGCCCGCGAGGCAGACAGCCCCTGCCCGGCCGCGGCCCGCATCCACGAGGAACTTTACTACACCGAACGCCTGCTGCTGATGATCGAACGGGCGCAGGCGGAAGTCGGCCCGCTCCCCGAAAAGGCCCAAGCCCGCCTTGAGGGTTACACCCAGCGTTACAGCCGCCTGCTGGACGCGCCCCTCACCAGCCTGGAAGCCTTCGTCAGCGAAGCCCAGACGACGCGTTATCAATTGAATAAAGTTTACAGAACATTGAACGACATGGCCGAAGCCGCCAAACAGCGCACGGTACTCCTCTACGCCAGCGTCGCCACCTTGATCGCGCTCGGCTCGCTGGCCTGGGGACTGTATAACACCCGCGCCGTCAAAGCCGGGATGCTCAACAAATCCTGGGGAACTTTTTGGCGGGGCGCATTTGTGCTGGCCGTGCTGGTCTTCTTTGCCCTGCCCGTCTTCCGCCTCCCGGCTGCCGAGGTGGTGATGACCACCCTCGAGCAGCAGGAGGCCCAGACGACCCTCGATACCGCCCAGCGCGCCGCCGACGCCGCCGACCGCGCCCAG
>DIDQ01000117.1:3898-50919 GCA_002418215.1 Anaerolineales bacterium UBA5796 | reverse complement strand
ACCTCCTCTTGACCGGATTCGAACCCTTTGGCGGCGACGCCGTCAACCCATCGGAACAGGTGGTCCGCAATCTCGACGGGCAGACTCTCCACGGCGTGACCATCCACTCGGAGGTCCTGCCCGTCGAAAGCGCGCGGGGACCGGCGGCCCTGGTCCAGGCTATCCAGCGGGTCCAGCCCGACGCGGTACTCAGCCTGGGCGTGGCGGGCGGGCGGGCCGCGCTCTCCGTCGAGCGGGTGGCCGTCAACCTGCTGGACTACCGCATCCCCGACAATTCCGGCCTCCAAACGCGCGACAGGCCCATCCTCCCAGGCGGACCGGCGGCCTACTTCGCCACCCTGCCGGTGCGCGGCATCTACGAGGCGATCCGATCCGCAGGCGTGCCGGTCGAACTGTCCCTCAGCGCCGGGGCTTTCCTGTGCAACCAGGCGCTGTACGAGATGCTGCATTATTTGGCCGACAAGGGCCACGAGATCCCGGCCGGGTTCATCCACCTGCCCGCCCTGCCGGAGCAAGCCGCCCCCAGGGAAGGCGGCAAAGTCCCCTCGATGAGCCTGGAAACGATGCAAAGAGGGGTTGCCGCGGCGATCAAGGTGTTGGGATCGTAAAACGGAGCTATTTTCCGCCTGTTCTTTTAGCAAGGTATAATCCAACTACCGTTATTCCTGAACAATGAGCGATATGCAACAACTACCTTTATTCTCATCTCTCAAATCAACATTGCCCGAGAGCGACCTCACCAGACTTAACTTCTCCCATGATGAAGTTTGTCCCCAGGTTGAGCGCGTCGCTCTCGAAAAACGTTATTCAGCAATTTTGGATGAGACGAACAAATTCAACCGAAAGTTGGTTAGTTACCAGGGGAATAAAGGAGAAATTGTTCACGGATGGATCAAATATAGAGAGGGTTTTTCTGCCCAACTTGTTGAAACGCTGCTCAATGAATTTCAGATTACTCCTGGGCAAAGAATTCTCGATCCTTTTAGCGGTTCGTCAACAACCTTGTTGGTTGCCAAATCCATGGGCATTGACGCTGCGGGGATCGAGATCATGTCAGTTTGCCACCTGGCCTGGGATGCGAAATCTCAATTCCAAAAATACGACCTAAAAGAACTCAGAGACGTACGTTCCCAACTGGTTGAGTCAATTCCTACCCAGGTTTTGAAAAACTTCCCCCATTTGACGATTACCGAAGGCGCGTTTTCGCCCGTTGTAGAAAACGATATTATGTTTTACACCCAATGGGTCGAAGCGTTGGAAGGAACCCCTGGAACAAAGACTCTCCTCAGGTTGTTGCTTACCAGCATATTGGAAGAAGTCAGTTACACACGGAAAGATGGGCAATATCTCCGATGGGACCACCGCTCGGAAAAAGTGAGGGAGCGAAACCAAATTAGAACAGATCAGGGAAAAGAACCCATAAAGAAAGTTGACTTTGGGTCGTTACAAGGCGTAAAAGAAGCGCTGCTGAATGCGTTCGATGTTGTCGTATCCGACATTAGAAAACTCCAGCAGCTACCTTTCCGAAGCAGTCACCAACAACTTATCAAGGGAAACGCGCTTTATGTCCTTCCGGAATTGGAACCAGATTTGTTCGATGGAGTGATCACATCCCCACCCTATTGCAACCGTTATGACTATACTCGCACCTATGCTTTAGAACTTGCCTATCTTGGGGAAGGCGACGATATATTCGACCTTCGCCAAAATTTATTATCATGCACCGTTGAAAATCGCTCGAAACTAAAAATGTTGGAAGCGCATTACACAGCGCTTGGGCAGTTGGAAAGGTTCAAAACCATTCAAAAGTCCGTTCAAGACAATCGTGTATTTCAAGAAGTGAATGATGCGCTTGCCGCTCGTTGGGAGCGCGGAGATATGAACAACCGCGGCGTACTCCGAATGGTAAAGCAGTATTTTACTGAACTCACATTCATCTTTGCCGAAATTTACAGGGTATGCAAGCCGGGCGCGCAAGTTGCATTTGTCAACGACAATGTGCGTTATGGTGGAGAAATTATTCCGGTTGACTTGCTGACCACTGATCTGGCAGCGACCTTGGGGTTTGAGCCTGTAAAAGTTTATGTGTTGCCGCAAAGAAAAGGTAACAGCAGTCAGCAAATGGGAAAATTTGGCCGGGAACCCCTGCGAAAAAGCATCACCATTTGGAGAAAACCTCATGCCCCGCAACTTCATCCGTGATCCAAAAGGCAATTATACGGCCTGGTCTATTGACCAACTTGCAAAGAGCGAATTCTTCCATCAAAAATTACATGAATGGGAGATGACCGAGATCACAGAATATATCGAGAATGTGCGAGGAGAAGATCTGGATTGGAACTTTGAACACTTGGGGATCACAGAACTCGCATGGAATAAAGTCATCCATCGCGGCATAAAACCCATCATCATCTTTGCCCATCCACAAATATTACAAACCATCCCCCGGGCGGTAAGTTATTATCGGATGTTGGCAATGGTTTCCCAGAAATCCATGAACAATATCAGCATTCCAGTAGCTCGATTCGAGGAAAGAAACGGTGCATTGCCAGATAATGAGCGCGCTGCGAGGATAGCACTGCACCTGAACAGAATTATCAGCGCATTGATCGAATCTGATAATGAGATCAATCCTCGGGAATTCGATTTGTGGCGCGGGATGGCGGCGGGGGCGCAAGCAGATGGAAGTTGGAGAAACCTGAAGGGTCAAAAGGCTGAGGTGGCCATCAAAGGCGCGATTCTCCGCAGGCTCAAAGAAAAGGACATTATTCAATCCGAATCGAACACTGAATTCCTGCTGAAAGACAATCGCAGGGTGGTGTTTGCCGATGAACCTGATGTGGCGTTATACAAAGCGGGCAAGATCGTCGTTGCTCTGGAAATCAAGGGAGGCATTGATACAGCAGGTGTTTTAGAACGAATTGGCGCCGCGATTAAAAGTTTGATCAGGGCGAGAGAAGAGAACCCGGAAGCGATCACCCTGCTCCTACTCCAGGCCGTATCCATGACCCCGAAAGCTGCTGACGACCTTGCCATTAATCAAAATGCGGTCAACCATTGGTTTACGACAGAAGAATTTCTTGAAAGCTCGGACAAGCGAGAAGAAGTATTCCAACTTATAGGAATATAAGTGAACAGGCCGGGTAATAACCCGGCTTTTTCACCCAATTTCCTACACTCCTCCTCATCCCCCACAATTCCTTCACAATTCCTATACCCGGTCTTTACACGGCCCCCATAAACTTATAGCGTACTCAAATCCAATTCCAAACGAGGGCACGCTATGACCAAAAAGACCAAAAAATTGTTCTGGACGATTTTCATCGTCCTCCTCCTGGGGGCGGCAGGGACATACGGGTATTTCACCTGGTTCGCGCCGGCTGCCGATACAGCCGCCGCTGCCGCCGAAACCGTGCAGACCGCCCGCGTCCGCCAGGGGGACCTGATCCTCTACGCAACGGGGACAGGCACACTCGTCCCGGCGGCCGAGGCGACCTTCGGGTTCCAGGTTTCCGGCCAGGTCGCAGAGATTCTCGTTGGCGTCGGCGACAAAGTCGAAGCCGGGCAGGTGCTGGCCAAACTGGACGATACCGACGCCCTGTCGAGCCTGGCCTCCGCCCAGCGCGACCTGCTCGAATTGACCTCCCCGGTTGCCGTTGCCACGGCCCGGCAAGGGATTGTCCAGGCTGAAGACGCGCTCGATTCTGCGAGGGATACCCTGGCCTGGCAGATCAGCCCGTCGGTGCTGACCTGGGAGGAACGCGTCGCCGAGGCCGAGTCCGCTTTGCAGAAAGCCAAAGACGAAAACACCTCGTCTGACACGATCGCTGCCGCCGAGCAAACCCTGAAACAGGCCCAGGCCAGCCTGGCTTATGCCCGAAACAGTTACCAGGCTTACCTGGAAGAAAACTTTGTCGAGACCGAAACCATCATGACCCGCAGCGGCCCGCAGACCGTCAAGGTTCGGGATGAGAATGGCAACCTGGTCATCAACGCCCCCACCGAGCTGCAAATCGCCTCGGCCCGGGCCGATTACGACCTGGCCAGGGCCAGCCTGCAGGAGGCCCGCTGGTATCTGTCGGCCCTGCTCGGCGAGGAAATCCCCGAAGACGCCACCGGAACCAGCCTGGCCAAACTCGAAAACGCCCAAACCGCTTACGACAAAGCCCTTGAGAACCTGGAAGCCATGCAGTTGACTGCGCCCATCTCCGGCACGGTCATGTCCCTCGACGCCAGCGTCGGCGACCAGGTTGGCTCCGGCAGCATCGTCACCCTCGCCGACCTGGGAACACCTTATCTTGAAATCTACCTCGATTCGACCGACTGGGCCAACATCGCCGTGGATTACCCGGTGGAAGTGATCTTCGACGCCCTCCCCGACAAGGTTTATACCGGGAAAGTCACCCAGGTGGACCCGGGCCTGGTCTCGCAGGGCGGCACGTACCTCGTCCGCGGCCTGGTCCAGCTTGAGTCCAACCAGCCTGGGCTGAACCTGCCGACCGGCATGTCGGCCGCGGTGGACGTGATCGGCGGGCGGGCCGAGGGTGTGCTGCTTGTCCCGGTGGAAGCGCTGCGGGAAATTTCTCCGGGTGAATACGCGGTCTTCGTAATGGAAAACGGCGAACCGGTCATGCGCATGGTCGAGATCGGCATCAAAGACCTGTTCTACGCCGAGGTGCTCTCCGGCCTGCAAGTCGGCGAGGTGGTCACGACCGGCATCGTGGAGACCAGCGAATGAGCGGACGCACCATCATCGAAACGCTGGACCTGACCAAAGTCTACGGCATGGACGGGATCAAAGTCACCGCCCTGGACGGGGTCAGCCTGCGCATCGAACCGGGCGAATTCGTTGCCATCATGGGACCGTCCGGGTCGGGCAAGAGCACACTGATGCACATCCTGGGCTGCCTCTCCCGCCCCACCTCCGGCCGCTACGTGCTGGACGGGGAAGATGTCTCCGCTATGGACAAACGGGAGCTGGCTGCGGTCCGCAACCGCAAGATCGGTTTCGTCTTCCAGGCCTACAACCTGCTGGCGCGCACCTCGGCCCTGCGCAACGTAACCCTGCCCCTGCTCTACGACCGCGAGAACAAGAAATCCTCCACCGAAATGGACGAGAAAGCCCGCGCCGTGCTCGAACTGGTCGGCCTGGCCGACCGTATGGACCATCAGCCGCAGGAACTCTCCGGCGGCCAGCAGCAGCGGGTGGCGATCGCCCGCGCCCTGGTCAACGACCCGGTGATGCTCATCGCCGACGAACCCACCGGCAACCTGGATTCGGCCTCGGGGCAAGAGATCATGGGGATGCTGCACAAACTCCACGGGCAGGGCGCAACCATCGTGATGGTTACCCATGACCCGGCCATCGCAGCCCACACCCAGCGAACAATCCATTTGCGGGACGGGAAAGTCGAAACAGTGGTGCATAACGGGAAAAAGCATGGCGTGGGGCGGGATGGAATCCCGCCATACGGCCAACCGAACATACAACAGGATGACATCCCGCTCCACAACCGCCAGGAGGTGCAGCCATGAAACCCATCGAAGTCCTCCGCATTGCCTGGGAAGCGATCATCAAGAACGCCGTGCGTTCGGTATTGACCATGCTGGGCATCATCATCGGCGTGGCGGCGGTCATCATCATGATCGCCATCAGCGCCGGGACCGAGGCCACCATCCAGGACCAGATCACCGGCCTCGGCTCGAACCTGGTCTTCGTCCAGTCCAGCTTCTCTCGCGGCGGGGCCGGCCCCGGGTCCGTCCCGACCGGGGGCCTGGTCTTCGACGACGCGACCGCCATCGCCGAGAACGTCAAGGGCGTAAAAGCGGTGGTGGTCGAACAGAACTCGTCCGAGACCATCAAATTTGGCAGCGTGGTGCTCGAAGGCGCAGAAATCCTGGGAACCACCCCGGATTTCCCCTCGGTGCGCGACATGGACATCGCCGAGGGCCGCTACTTCAACGCTGTGGATGTGGAACGCAAGCAAAAAGTGGCCGTGCTGGGGGCCAGCCTGGCCGAGGAACTCTTCGGCGAGAGCGACCCCATCGGGCAGACCATCACCGTCGGGACGACCAAACTTTCCGTCATCGGCGTGCTGGCCGAAAAGGGGCTGGTCGGCCAGGTGGATTTCGACGCCCGGCTGTACACCCCCATCAGCGTGGTCTTTCAGAAATTCACGCCTTCACAGTTCGCTCGCATCATGGGCGACCGGGTGCGGATGATCTATGTGGAAATGGAGGAGGACGCCAACATTGACGACGTGATCCTGCAGATCCAACTCTTGCTCGCCAAACGCCATGACGTTTCGCTGGATTCGCTGGATTTCACCGTCACCACCCAACAGGACATCATCAGCACCCAGGAATCAACCACAGCCGCCTTCCGCTCGCTGCTGGCCTGGGTGGCGGGCGTCTCGCTCATCGTCGGCGGGATCGGCATCATGAACATCATGCTGGTCAGCGTCACCGAACGGACGCGTGAGATCGGCATCCGCCAATCGGTGGGGGCCACGCCCGAAGACATCCGAATGCAGTTCCTGGCCGAGGCCCTGCTGTTGAGCGTCTTCGGCGGGTTGATCGGCATGGCCGCCGGGATCGGCGGAGCCTATGCCTTCGGGGCGGTCAGTGACATGCGCACCGTGATCGTGCCCGAATCGATCCTGCTGGCCTTCGGCTCGGCGGCCGTCGTCGGCGCATTCTTCGGCTATTACCCGGCCAACAAGGCCGCCCAACTCGACCCGATCGAGGCGTTGAGATACGAATAACGCTCGAGGGTGCGTCGCACCATGTTCAATGGAAATTGCCCAAGCGATGACCTGCTCCATTAAGCGGACTGATCTCAAACGGCAGGTGCGACGCACTCCCGAGGAACACAAAGGAAACCATGAAAACGAAAATATTGTTACCCACCCTGCTCCTCATCGCACTCCTGCTCAGCGCCTGCGGCAGCGCCGCAGCTTCCACCGGCACGGATACGACCGCAGCCGCCACACCCGCCAGCGCCCAGTTGCCGCTCTCCACCGAGCTGCTGGTCGGCACCTTCAAACTGGCCGGCACGGACGGGCAGGTTACCGCCGAACAGGCCGCCACCCTCGTCCCGCTCTGGAAGATGCTGGGCGCTCTCAGCGCCAGCGATACCGCCGCCCAGGGAGAAATTGACGCCCTGGTCAACCAGATCAACAATGCCATGACCCCGGACCAGCTCGCGGCGATTGACGCCATGCAGTTGACCCCGGAATCCATATTCACCCTGATGCAAGACCTGGGCGTCACGACCGGCGCGCAGGGCGAGGGTTCAGGCAGCGGGACCGGCGTCCCGGGGCAGGGGATGGGAGTCCCGCCTGAGGGCGGTATGGGCCCGGGAGCGGGAGCCGGCCCGGGGTCCGGGGAGGAGGCGAGTTCGATGTCGCCGGAGCAGATCGCCACCGCCCAGGCAACCCGCGCCGAGCGGATGGGCAGCGGCAGCGGCATCCCGACCGAACTGCTGGACGCCTTGATCGCCTACCTGGAAGAGATCGCCCAGGGATAACACCCCCAAACTTCACCGGAGGAAACCATGCAAAAGAAGCTCCTGCTCATCCCCTTGATCGCCGCGGCGCTCGCCTTGAGCGCCTGCGGCGCGCAGCCGACCGCCCCAAGCCCGGCCAGCGCCGAGATGCCGCTCTCCTCGCAACTGTTGATCGGCAGCCTGAAACTGGACGGCACCGGCCAGCAGATCACCGCCGAACAGGCCGCCACCCTGCTCCCGCTCTGGAAACTGCTGAAAACCCTCAGTTCCAGTGATACCGCTGCCTCGCAAGAAGTGGAGGCTCTCACCAAACAGATCAACGACGCCATGGCCCCGGAACAACTGGACGCCATCGCAGCCATGGCCCTGACCCCGCAGGATATGTTCACCCTGATGCAAGATTTGGGAATCGAAGCGGAGTTTCAGGGGAACGGCGCCGGCCAAAGGCCCGAAGGTTTCCAGCCGCCGGAGGGGTACGTCCCCGGACAGGGCGGCGGCCCCGGCGGTGGACAGGGTGGAGGTCCCGGCAGCGGGTTCAGCGGCGGCGGGCAGAACCTGTCGCCGGAGCAGATCGCCACGGCCCAGGCCATGCGGGCCGAGCGCGGCGGCTTCGCCGGCGGGACGCGGCTCAACTCCGCCCTGCTGGACGAGTTGATCGAGTACCTGGAGAAGCTGGCCCAGCCGTAGGCTGCCCAGAATTCGGAAGTCTCTCAGGATTGCAGGTCACGTTTGAAACGCGACCAACAACTCGGTTACAATTCATTCCGGTATTGGAAATCAAAATGACGAAAACCATCCTGGTCGTTGACGATGAAACCCGCCTGGTCACGCTGGTCGAGAACTACCTCAGCCAGGCGGGCTACCGCGTCGTGACCGCCTATAACGGCAAAGACGCCCTGGCTGTCGCGAAGCGCGAAAAACCCGACCTGGTCATCCTCGACGTGATGATGCCGGTCATGGACGGTTACGAATTCATGCGCCTGCACCGGGCCGAATACGACACGCCCATCATCATGCTCACCGCCCGGGTCGAAGACGACGAAAAAGTGATCGGGCTGGAACTCGGCGCGGACGATTACGTCACCAAGCCTTTCCGCCCGCGGGAACTGGTGGCCCGGGTCCGCTCGGTGCTGCGCCGGGCCGGGGACACGGCGCCAACCGCCAGGGTCCTGAACGCTGCGGGCATCTCCCTCGACCGCGAAGACCGCAGCGTCCAGATCGGCAGCGGGTACGTGGACCTGACCCCATCCGAGTTCGACCTGCTGGCCGCGCTGATGGCCTCCCCCGGCAAAGTCCACACCCGCCTCGACCTGTTGGACGTGATCCAGGGCGTGCGCTACGAGGGTTACGAGCGCACGATTGACACCCACATCAAAAACCTGCGGGCCAAGATCGAACCCGACCCGCGTGCGCCAAAATACATCGAAACCGTTTACGGCGTGGGCTACCGGTTCACGCGGGAGTAAGCCATGCGCTCGATCTCGACGAAACTCATCCTGGCCTTCCTGGGCACCAGCCTGCTGGGCATCATCGGGCTGGCGATTTCATTGGGCTGGGCCACCAACCGGGCCTTCGAGAATTTCGTCTTCAACCAGAACCGCAACAGCATGGTGGAGGCGCTGGCCCAGCATTACCAGCAATACGGCAACTGGGACCAGGTCGGCAGTTTCGTCCCCGGCCCGGCCTTCACCGGGGAGCGGGAGCCGGGCAGCGGCGTTCCCTTCATCCTGGTGGGCAAAAACGGGCAGGTGATCCGCGGCGGTTACCAGCACCCGCCGGAACAGATCCTCCCGCCTGAAATGCTGGCCGGGGGCACCCCGATCCAGGTGGAGGGCGAGACCGTCGGCACCCTGATCTTCACCCCCAACCCCTTCCGCGAAAACTCGCCCGAACGGGCCTTCATGGAACGCAACCGGCAGGCCATCCTGTTCAGCGGGCTGGGGGCGGCCCTGATCGCCCTCGCCCTGGGGATCGTCCTGTCCCGCACCATCAGCCGCCCGATCCGCGAACTGACCCGGGCCACCCAGGCCATCTCGCAGGGCGCGCTGGGGCAGCAGGTCGCCGTCCGCACCCGCGACGAACTCGGCCAACTGGCGCAGTCCTTCAACCAGATGAGCGCCGACCTGGAGCGCTCCATCCGCACCCGCAAGCAGATGACCGCCGACATCGCCCACGAACTCCGCACCCCGCTGAGCGTCATCCTCGGCCACGCCGACGCCGTCCACGACGGGGTGCTGCCGCCCACCCAGGAAAACTTCGAGATCATCCGGGACGAAGCCGAACGCCTCGAACACATCGTCGAGGACCTGCGGGTCCTGTCCCTGGCCGATGCGGGCGAGCTGACCCTCAGCCTGCACCCCGTCAAACCGGCGGCCCTGCTCCGGGACGTGATCACCGCCCACGCCCCCCGCGCCCACCAGAGAGAGATCCGCCTGGAACTCGAACCTAGCCCCGGCCTGCCCGCCATCCTGGTGGACGCCGGGCGGATCAACCAGGTGCTCGGCAACCTGCTCGACAACGCCCTGCGCCACACCCCCGCCGGGGGACGGATCACCCTCGCCGCCCGCCCCGGACCGGACGAGGGGACGGTCGCGCTCATCGTCGAGGATACCGGCCCGGGCGTCCCGGACGAGGACCTGCCGCGCATTTTCGACCGCCTCTACCGCTCCGACGTTTCCCGTCAACGCGACGCAGGCGGCTCCGGCCTGGGGCTGGCCATCGCCCGCTCCATCGCGCAGGCGCACGGAGGGAGCATCCACGCCGAAAACCGGTCTCCCAATGGCCTGAAAGTCGTCGTCATCTTGCCCGCAAAACGGGATTAATCTCGCCCTACAAAAAAATCACTGGTATAATATCGCCCGCTTGAGCCGTCAGGCCGGGCAAAACTGGAGAGGTCGCGTAGTTTGGTCTAGCGCGCACGCCTGGAGTGTGTGTAACCAGCAATGGTTCGCGGGTTCGAATCCCGCCCTCTCCGCTGGAAGAGACACCCGAATTTGCGGGTGTCTTTTTGGTTCGCAGGCCCCCATTGAGGGGATGATATTCGAATCCCGCCCTCTCCGCTGAAAGACGCCCTTCGCAAGAGGGCGTTTTTGATTGCCCCCCGCGAGTGCGTCGCACCTGACCTTGTGGCAAAATCCCATTAAACAGGGGTTTTCTCTTCGCTTGAGATAAATCCGTTTAGAAAGGTGCGACGCACCCTCTGTTGACGTTGGGACAGCCCAACACCGCTGCCATCCAAAATCTGGAGACTTTGGCGTCCGGTGTGAAGGAGGTCATATCCAAAACATGACCTCCGTCTATTGGCAAACCGGGGGCATTGACGTAAGATTGCTTCGTCGCTTTGCTCCTCGCAATGACAACCAACCCACTGGTGGGGACATCCACCACGACTGCGGGACTTACGGGCGGGCGCGGCCCGTTCCGTTAGCAAACATCATTTTTCAGGAGGTCAAAGAAATGCCCGTCAAATTCACGACAACTTCAAGAAGGAAAGACTTGCGAGACCCTGAGTCGCAAATGCTGTATTATGCCAATGCGAAGAGCATCGGGAAGGCCGACCGCGAGGTCATCTCCAAGATCATTGCCGATATCTCGACCATGAGCGTTGTGGATACCGACGCCTCCATCTCGGCCTTTCTCAAGGTCGTGCCGGAGCAACTGGCCAACGGCATGATTGTAGAACTCGGTGACTTCGGCAGTTTTCGCTTGAGCCTTTCCAGCGAGGCATCAGAGACACCCGAAGATGTGACCGCTGAAAAGATCACCGGCGCAAGGGTCATCTTCACTCCCGGGCGGCGTTTCAAGGAAGTGCTGAACAACATCCGTTACCAGAAGGAAGAATAAAACGCCGCAGCGATACCTGAAAACGCACTCCCAGCCCTGAAGACTTCAGCCCTTCAGGGCTTTATTTATCAAGCGCCGGGCATGAGTTGAAAAATCACGGTCATCGTTTAAAAAACGACGGCGATGATTTCAAAAATGATGCCCATGATTTTTAAAACGACGGCGATGATTTTTGAAACCATGGCGATGATGCGAAGGACTGACCTGAGCGGCAGCCCAAAGCATCGAACCTTCGCAAGGCTGGGCGCGTTTGCAAAACCATACGAACGAACGTGATGCGGGACAGCTTCGACGGTATAATCTTCAAAAACCTTTACTACTCCCCGGAGGGACAATGCCCAAAACCCAAAACCGCGCCGTCATGGCCTGGCTGTTCGTCTTCGCCTTCATCGTCGCTTTCCTGGTCGTCTTCGGCGGATTCGTGCGCCTGACCCGCTCCGGCCTGTCCATCGTCGAGTGGAACCCCGTCAGCGGGGTCGTGCCGCCCGTCGGCGACCAGGCCTGGCAGGAGGAATTCGCCAAGTACCAGCTCACGCCGGAGTTCCAGAAGATCAACACCAACATGACCCTGGAAGAATACAAATTCATCTTCTACATGGAGTGGATCCACCGCTTCATCGCCCGCCTGGCCGGGCTGGCCTACGCCGTCCCCGTCTTCTACTTCTTCTTCAAGAAGCAAATCCCCAAAGGCGAACGCGGCGTCTACGTCGTCATGGGATTGCTCTTCATCGGGCAGGCCTTCATGGGCTGGTTCATGGTTGCCAGCGGCCTGGTGGACCGCCCCGCCGTCAGCCACTTCCGTCTGACGATCCACCTGCTCTTCGCCCTTTCGCTCTTCGCCCTGGCCCTGTGGACCGGCCTCGGCCACCGCTTCGGCTTCCCCGACACCACCCAAAAAGCGGATTGGTCCGCCGTCTCGAAATGGACCCTGGCCGGGACCGTCATCCTGCTTATCCAGATCACCTACGGCGGCATGACCGCCGGACTCAAGGCCGGGCACGTCTCGGATACCTGGCCGTTGATGCTCGGCAAGCTGGTCCCGCCCAACCTGTTCAACAGCGCGGTCAAGTTCCTCGAAAACCCGCAGACCATCGTCTTCGTCCACCGCTGGTTCGCCTTCGCCGGGCTGGTCGTCGTGCCGCTGGCCTATTCCGTCGCCAAAAAGAAGGGCCTGCCGCGTGACCTGCTCAACGGCCTGCTCGTCACTCTCGGCCTGACCGTCCTGCAGATCACCCTCGGCATCTTCACCGTGCTGATGCGCGTGGACATCACCCTCGCCCTGCTGCACCAGGCCAACGCCATCGCCCTGTTCGGCGCGGCCCTCTACATGCTCCACCGCCTGCGCGCCAGGGACCAGACGCCGTAGGGCGGGATTTATCCCGCCGCCACCAACACGAAAGCGTAAGGCGGGATTTATCCCGCCACCGCCAACACAAAAGCGGAGACTGGACCGAAATCCACTCTCCGCTTTTGCTTGTACGCCGGATCGAACGGGAATTTTAGCCTGCTCCCGTTATGGGAACGGGACCCCCACTGAAACGACCGCATCCATCGGCATGGCCGCCGCCAGCACCGAGCGGACTTCATCCGCCGTAGCCTGGCAGGGTTGCCCGTCGGCGTCGGTGAAGGGGAAGGGGTCGGCCTCGGGGTAACCGGCTTCGGCCCAGGCGTTCACCAGGTCAGAAGCGGCCACGCGGCAGGTTACGGGCGCGGCAGGTTCTTCGGAAGTAAAGGCCATCGCCGGCAGGCTGGCCGCAGGCGGCACTGCCACCGGCGTCCGCTCGACAGTGGCCTGGGCCTGGGCGCAGTTGCGCGAAAAGCCGCAGGCAAAGATCGTCATCAAGGACACCACCCCCACCACCCCGACGATGAAAAGACCGATGGCCCAGTACAGGAATTTGGTGAATTCGTCTTTCACAAGGACCTCCTATTGGGCCGGTTCGAGGGTGCGGATGAAATTGACCACGTCCCAGCGGTCACGCACCGACAGGTTTTCGACGAAGTAAGGCATCATGCCCTTGCCGTTGGTCAGGGTCAGGAACAGTTCGCCGTCGGCCTGGTTCGTCACCAGGGCCGAGGTCAGGTCGGCGGGTTTTACTTCGACCAGGAAAGCCGCCAGCGGGCCTTTGCCGTTCCCCTCGGGGCCATGACACATCTTGCAATTGATGTCATAGAAGATCGCGCCGCGGGCGATGGAAGTCTCGTCGGCTTTCACCGGGTTATCCGGGACGATCACATTCCCGGCCTGGTCGAAGACGTAAGCCGGGCCTTCGACCGGTACCGAGCGGGCCGGGACCGGCAGGGGGCTTTCAGCCGCCCGGAAGGACGGCTGGATTTCCATGAAGGAATTCCAATTGATCTTGATCACATCGAAAGTGAACAGCAGCCCCGCCATGGCAGCCACGGCGAGCACGGCAAATACAACAGCCAGTTGTTTGAACAGTCTCATAGCGGTTTCGCCTCCGCAACTTCAACCTTTTCTGCGCCGAGGGCAGTCATGGCTTGGGAGAATTTGTCCTTCTGGTCTTCCGGGCAGGCGAAGAAGATGGCGATCTTGCCGTCGCTCACGTCGGCCACGTACTGCTTCGGGCGGTAAGACGGGAAGTAGCTGTCGAGGAAGACGCCCAGGAAGGTGGACAGGAGCATGATCAGCATCGTCAGCTCGAACAGGACGATGAAGGAGGGCGGCCCCGGGATGATTGGCTGGCGTCCGACCTGGATCGGCACCGGGTAGTTGTAGGGCGTGCCGAACACCAGCGCCGAACCGACGAGGAATCCGAGCACCGCGCCGCCCAGGGCGATCTTGGGCACGTTGGAGTGCTGCTGTTTGCGGCCCAGCATGGCCTCGTTGAGCGGGATGCCGGAGATGACGTTCAGGTGGTCTTCGGGGACGCCCAGGGCGCGGAGCCGGTCCATCGCATCCGCGGCGGGTTCCAGGTCCGAGAAGACGGCCAAGAGGGAAAGGGTTTCAGCCACGAGTCGCCTCCTATTCCAGTTCGCTGACCGTCACGACGGTCTCGCGTCCATATTTGGTAAATCTGTGCGCCAACTGGCCTTCCTGCACCTCCCAGGCCGGGACGAGCGGGATGAATTTGGAGGCCAGCATGTAGAGCAGGATGAAGAGGGCCAGGGTGCCGATGCCGAGCGGGATCTCGATGCCCGGCTTGTACAGGCTCCAGGTGAAGGGCGTGCGGTTGATGGTCAGCGAGATCGGGACGATGATGTAACGTTCGATCCACATGCCCACGTTGATGAGCAGGCCGACGATCCCGACGATCCACGGGTTCGAGCGCCATTTCTTGTTCCACAGCACTGCCCAGGGGATGACGATGTTGACGGCCAGCATCAGGAACCACAGGAACCCCAGCGGCCCGGCCTCATGGAAGTGAAGCAGGATGTTGGTCCACTTGTCGCCGCCGTACCACTGGACGATGTAATCGTTGAAGAAGAAATAGGCCCAGGTCATCGAGATGATCAGCATCAGCTTGCCGATGGCCTCGAAATGCTCGGCGCGGATGAAATATTTCATGTTCTTCATCGTGCCGCGCACAATCGCCAGCACGATCACCACCGCGCCCATGCCGGAATGCAGCGCGCCGACGACGAAGTAGGGGCCGAAGATGGTCGAGGACCAGCCGGGACGGGTGGCCGCGGCGAAGTCCCACGACACGATGGTATGCACCGAGAACATGACCGGGATGATGGCGAAGGCGAAGATGTTCATCGCCAGGCGCAGGTGTTTCCATTCGCCTTCGGTGCCGCGGAATCCCAGCGCCAGGATGCGGTAGGCCACCTTGCGCCAGCCGCCTTCGGTGCGGTCACGCGCCATCGCCAGGTCAGGGATGAGCGGCAGGAACAGGTACATGGTCGAGGCCAGCAGGTAGGTGGTGATCGCCAGCACGTCCCAGGTGAGCGGGGAATGCAGGTTGGGCCAGATCAGGCGCTGGTTGGGATAGGGGAACAGCCAGTAAGCCAGCCAGACCCGGCCCATGTGCATGAAGATGCTGAACCCGGCCTGCATCAAGCCGAAGGTGGTCATCAATTCGGCGGCGCGGGTGAACGGGCGGCGGAACTCGGCCTTGAAGACCCGCAGGATGGCTGAGATGAACGTCCCGGCGTGGCTGATGCCGATCCAGAAGACGGTGTTGACGATGAAAATACCCCAGTAAGACGGGCGGTTGATCCCGGCCAGGCCCAGACCCTCGGCGATCATCACACCCCAGGAGTAGAACAGGCCGACCGCCACGATCACGGCCAGGACAGCCGCCACCACCCAGAATTTCCAGGTGGTGTAGTGCATGGCTTCCATTACCATGGCGTTCATCTCGCCGCGCGGCTTGGGGTCGAGCATCAGGTGGGTTTCACGGAGGTGTTCCTCGCCGTGGGCGTGTTCTTCGTGTTGTTTTTCAGGAGCCATGTTAACCTGCCTTGAGATAGGTCACGTGCGGGAAGGTGCCGAGTTCTTCCAGGCGCTTCACCCCGCGGGCCTGCTTCGCCAGTTGGCTGACGACGGTTTCGGGCTTGTCCACCCGGCCAAAGACGATCGCATTCGCCGGGCAGGCCTGGGCGCAGGCGGGAGCGAACTCGCCGTCCGCCACTTCGCGGCCTTCGGCCCGGGCAGTGTCCTCAGCCCGCTTGATGCGCTGGATGCAGAAAGTACATTTTTCCATCACACCCCGGCGGCGGACGGTCACGTCCGGGTTGAACTGGTTGTTGAGCGGTTCAGGCCGTTCGTAATCGAACCAGTTGAAGGAACGCACCTGGTAAGGACAGTTGTTGCCGCAATAGCGGGTGCCCACGCAGCGGTTGTAAACTTGCAGGTTCAACTGCTGGTCCTGGCTATGGACGGTCGCATAGGCCGGGCAGACCGGCTCGCAGGGCGCGTAACCGCACTGCTGGCACATGGTCGGTTCGAAGGGCGTGGCTTTCACTTCCGGGTATTCCCCTTCCCAGAAGCGTTCGATGCGGATCCAGTGCATCGAGCGCCCATTGCCCGACAGCTCCTCGCCGACGAACGCCAGGTTGTTTTCCATTGCGCAGGCCGCCACACAGGCCTGGCAGCCGGTACACAGGTCCCGGTCAATGACCATGCCCCATTTGCCTTCTTCCGGGTTGGTCAGGTTGACGCTGACCGCAGACTCTTTATCTAAATTTGCCATAACAAACTCCTAGTGTTCCTCTCCGAGGCCTTCGCCATAGACACCGAGCTTGCTTTCAAGGCGGGAAAGGACTCGTTTCTCACCCGTTTTCTCGATCCTGACCCGCGTGGCCGCGAAAGCCAGGTCGCCGGCCTCGTTATAGCTCAAACCGAGGACATCCGCAGGATTGACGCCGCGCCCGGCCGCATACCGGCCGTAAGCGGTGTGCCCCTGCCCGAAGGCCAGCGCAAGCGTATCGGGACGAATGGCCGGATACCGATAAACCGGCGCTTCCACCGCCCCAAACTCCGACACGACCCGCACCACGTCGTCGTTTTCGAGACCGAGTTCATGGGCGGTATCGGGGTTGATCTCGACCCATGAATTCCACATCACGGTCGTCATCGGGTCGGGAACTTCTTGCAGCCAGGGCTTGTTCGCTCCCGCCTCGCCCAGCACAGGCGACATGTACGGCAGGAGGTAGAACTCGCCTTCGCCTTCGAACTCGGCCGCTTCCACCGCCACAGCTTTCGCCCCGCCGGACGGAGCAGCCAGACCTTCGGCGTTGCTCCACCATCCGCCAAACTGCTGGAAGTAGGCAAAAAAGGCGTTGATCTCAGCCGCATTGAAGTTGGCGTTTTTGTCGGCCACCAGCGGCTCGACCTTGGACTGGATGAAAGCCACTTCATCCGCAAAGGAGGACTGGCTGGCCGCCAGCAGCAGGTCTACGGTGGACATGGTGTTGTAGAATGGCACGACCACCGGCTGCGCCCCCCCCAGCGCCGACCGGGTCGCGCCGGTCACGATCCGCTGGTAGCCCCAGGATTCCAGGCCGTGATGGTCGGGGAAGATATAGTCGGCCATCAGGGCGGTCTCGTCCGGGAAGGTGGCGAAAGAGATCACCTGCGGCACCTTCACCAGCGCTTCGGCGAACCCGAGGGCCTTGGGCAATTCGAAGACCGGGTTGACGCCGTGGATGAAAAGGGTCTTGATCGCCCCGGAATTCATCCTGGCGACGAAATCGGCCATCTCCTGCATGTTGGCCGGGCGGTGGTACTCGTCCACACCGGGGGCCAGGGGAGAGATGAACACGCCGCCGGGCCGGCCGAAATTGCCCACCAGGGCGTTCAGGGCGAAGATGGCTTCGGCGTTCTGCGCGCCGTTGCTGTGGGCCAGGGCCGCCCCGCCGGGGATCGCCAGCGGACGGTCGGCCGCGGCGAAATAAGAAGCAACCCGTTCCAGGGCTTCGAGGGGCACATCCGCTTCGGCTGCGGCGGCTGCGACGTCCACACCGGCAAAGGCCGGGGGGACCGCCAGGCCGCGAGCCTCAGCCGCGATCCGGCCGATCGCCAGGGCGACCAGGCCCTCGGTCCCGGGACGAGCCGGAAGCCATTCGTCGGCTTTGGCCGCCGTCTGCGAGAGACGAGGTTCCACCTGGGCGAACAGGCCGCGCCGTCCCCGGTCGCCTTTGCGTAATCCGGCATATCCGCGGGTGTAAGCCACAGGCGAGACCCAGGTTTCGAGGAAGTTGGCCCCAAACGACAAAACGAAATCCGCATTGCCCATGTCAAAGAAGGGCATCCCCTTCTGGCCGAGCATCGTCTCCGCTGCCTGCGTCAGGGTGGCCCGGGCTTCGAATGCGCCCAGGGCGCTATAACGGATGGTTTCGAGACCGAGGTCGGCGGCGAGATCGTACAGGTGGTCGGGAGCCATGCCCATCAGGAAGGCCGCGCCGCCGCCGTTGAGCGCATCCGCCACCACGCCGGTGGCCTCCTCCCAGGTCACTTTGTTGGCGCTCAACGCGCCGCCGCGTCCCTGGTTGAGGGGATCGGTGACCCGGTCGGGGTTGTACAGACCCTGTAAAGTCGCCTGGCCGCGGGCGCAAGTCTTGCCCAGGTTGACGGGGTTGAGCGGGTTGCCCTCGGTCTTGATCGCCCGCCCCTGGTAGGTACGCACGACCAGGCCGCAGCCCGCCGGGCATTCGCGGCAGGTGGTGGCGAAATAGGTGCTCTGACCATTGAACGTGTATTCCGGCATGCGGATGTACTGCTCGCGCACCACCACGCGTGAAGCCGGGCCGCAGCCCGTCAACACGGCAGTAGTGGCCGCGCCCAGGCCAGCCAGTTTCAGGAAATCACGCCGGGAAATCTGTTTACTCATACTATTTTCCTTTCACCCGGTTTAATAATGACAGGTCCCGCAGTCGGTGAGACGGATGAGCTTTTCCTCGTCCTCCCCGGCTTGCTCCACGTGACAGTTCAGGCACCAGCCCATGTTCAACACCTGCGGGTTTTCGTAAACCGTCATCTTCGACACATCCCCGTGGCAATCTTCGCAGTTCAGGCCCGCCGCGATGTGCGGGCGATGGTTGTAACGCACGAAATCCGGCACCATCGCCACCGGCACCCACTGGATCGGCTGGTTATTCTCGACCGCCTGCACCAACGGGGCCAAGAGGGCGCTGGTCTTGGTCTTGGCAATCTGCTGATGACAGCCCCAGCACTTCGTCTGGGTGGGCAGGCCGGAAACCGGACCCTTCAACGAACCGGGATGGCAATACAAACACTGCACACCCAGCCCGACATGAAGGCTATGCGGGAAATCTATCGGCTGTTCCGGGACAGTCTGGGTCTGACCAATTCCCCAAACTGCGCCGCTGATAACGATCAGCGACAGGATTAACAGACCAATCTTCCCGAGGGGCGAAGCCAGCCAACTAAGTAATTTCTTGATCATGGAAGCTCCTGGAATGAATTGGGTTCAGTTGTATAGGCGTCACCGCCTGATTAACAAAAAAAGGGGGACTACTGATGTAAAGGTGTGGGCAACCCCGCCGCAACGGGGGGCATTATACTTCAAAAATCAGCCAAAGTACATATTTTAGATATAAAACCTGAAAATTGACAGCATGATATACTTGACCTGCCCTATGAGAACACCAACCAGACACTATCGTCTCTCCCTCTGGGTCATTTTTGCCCTCATCCTGATCCTCGCCATCCTTGTGATGGCAACCCCGGCCCAGTTTTCGCCGCAAGCTGCCGGGGCATCCGATTCTGCCCTCCAGTCGGTTACCCCTACCCCGACGATAGACCCTTCCGAGGTCGGCTCCACGAGCGGGATCGTGATCCTGGCTTTCGCCATCGTGGGGATTATCGTCCTGCCGGTGATCCTCCGCTGGAAGGACTGGGCCGCCAGGGGAAAGCAATCCCGTTAAATCACCCCCGCCTCCAACCAGGCACTTCGCCTGCTCCCGTTAAATCAACAGGACGGCCGCCCTGGGCCATCCCGTTATATGCCTTTTCCCCTCCCGCGCCGCGTTTCAAACCCAATTCTGCGCTTTGGCGATCCGCTCGTTCAACGGGGGATGTGAATAGAACATGAGGACGGCCCATTTCTCCGGCTCCACATCGCTCAAGTTCTGGTTCGCCAGGCGGATGAAGGCCGAGGCGAAGGCTTCCCCCTTGCCGGTGGATTTGAGGGCGTAATCGTCGGCCAGGCTTTCGCGCCAGCGCGAGAACCCGTTTTCGAGGGGCATGGTCAGCAGGCCGTAAGCGCCCAGGATGAGCGCAAAAGCCGGGAATGCAGCCACGTCGGCCACGGATGTGAAACGGAAAACGCCCACAGCCCAGTCCATTGCCAGTGAAGCGAGATACAGGCCCACGGTCGCCGTGAGCGCGCCGAACCCGATCAGCAGCGGGATATCGCGGTTGACGTGGTGTCCCAACTCGTGGGCCAGGACCGTCTCGATCTCGTCCGTTTTAAATTCGTTGATCAACGTATCCCCCAAAATGATGCGGCGGGTGTTGCCGATGCCGGTCAGGGCGGCGTTGGCAGCCTTCGTGCGCCGGGACAGGTCGAATTTGAAGACGCCGCGCACTTTTGTACCGGCTTTCTCGGCCAGCCTGACCAGCCGTTCGGCCAGCTCGGCGTGTTCCTCTCCCAACGGGACGAATTTGTTGAAGATCGGCATGATCAGCACCGGGGCCAGGTTGCCCATGAGCACGCTGAAAACCAGGATGCCGCCCGCGGTCCACAGCCACCAGGACTCGCCGGCGAGACGCAGGGCCAGGTAGACCAGTTCGACCACCGCCAGCCCGATCGGCGCGCCGACCAGTAGGCTTTTGACCTGGTCCACGACCCAATCCTTGAGCGATTGGGTGGACTGGCCGAAGCGGTGCGGCAGGACGAAGCCGGAATAATAGCCGAGCGGCAGGGTGGCGAGGGCGTAAATGCCACCGAAGGCGAACACAAACCCGGCCACCAGCAGCCAGTTGCTGGAGGTGAAGCCGGACAGCCAGTCCCGCAGGCTGACCGACCAGCCGAAGGCCAGCCAGAGCGCGGCGTAAAGGGCGCTGACCGAGGTTTCCGCCAGCCACAGCCGGCGCTTGATGCGGGCGTATTGTTTGGCTTGTTTTTGTTTTTCGGGGTCGAGGGTGGACACGGGATTTACGATTGGCGATTTACGATTGGCGATTGGGGATTTAGGGCTGTTCGGCGGCGAGCTTTGCCAGGATTTCTTCGGTCGGGAGCACCTGGCCGTAGGATTTGAGCGCGGCCAGGAAAGCCGCCTGGACGTGGGCGGCCGGGATGCTGGTCCCGCCGTAGGCCAGGTCACGCGTGGCGCAGGCGTCCGCCGCCAGGATCACCTGGAAGCCGAGGTCGGCCGCGGCCCGGACGGTGGCGTCCACGCATAGATGGGTCATCATCCCGCAGACGACCAGGCGCTCGGTCTGCCGTCCTTTGAGCAACTCCAATAAATTGGTCTCGCGGAACGAGTTGGGGAAATGCTTGATGACCAGCGGCTCGCCCTCGAAATGGGCCACCGCGTCGTGGATGTCGGTGCCGCGCTCGCCAGGAAGGAAAAACGTCGCATTTGGCCGGGTGGAGACGTGCTGGATATGGACGGTCGGCTGCCCGTGTTCGCGGAAGCATTGCAGCAGGGCGTAAGCCTTTTGGGCCGCAGCCAGCGGCTCGACCAACGGCATCCTGCCGCCGGGGAAATAGTCTTTCTGGATGTCTATGAGGAGGAGGGCAGTTTTCATGGGATGTATTGTCCTGATCGAATAATTGGCAGAATTATACAGGAATTAACGGACCTTGAACTCGGAAAGTAAAGCGGGAAAGGTGACAGTGCAATTGCGATATAATCGAATCATGAAATTCCGTCCCCGAGTCCGCGCTTTGAAGTTGGCTGCTGAAGTCCGCCAGCGGTTGACGGAGGCTTTGGGTGAGCCTGTCAAGGTAATCCTGTTCGGCTCGCAAGCACGCGGCGATTCAACAAAATATTCAGATATTGATCTCTTTGTGATCCTTCCGAGGCTTGACGATAATGTCCGTTATCTCGTTTCAGACATTACATGGGAAGTCGGCTTCGAGGCAGGCAGCGTGATTTCAGCGATACCCACCACAAAAGAAAAGATGGAACGGTATGGTTATCTTCCATTATATCGGCATGTAAAAAAAGAGGGGATTCCCGTATGACGGAGGACCTTTCCCATAAGCGAGCGTTGATCCGATATCGTCTGGAGCGCGCTCACCAAACGTTGAATACAGCGCAAATCCTGCACGAGCAAAGAGCAGACACGGCAAGCATCGTCAACCGCGCCTATTATGCCATGTTCTACGCTGCACTCGCGTTGCTCGCTACCATCGGGGAGGAAACTTCAAAGCACAGCGGCGTGATGGCATTATTTGACAAACATTTCATCAAGACCGGTATCCTGCCAAAAGAAATGGGAAAATTCCTGCACACCGCTTTCGATGCTCGCCAAACCGGGGATTATGAAGACAAATCTGAAATTTCACGGGCCATGGCGGGGCAGATTCTGGAGTTCGCTACAAAGTTTATAAAATCCATTGATGAAAAACTCCAGAGTCACATGTGACTTGGAAAGTCTAGGTTTCTCTGGAAGCCGGCACACATGTACCTCGCATACACGGGATCAGGACCACGGCTGCAACGATTCCCGAATATCCGCTGAAAAGGTCGGTAAGGCTGGCCGTGCGGGCGGCAAAGAACAACTGGCTGACTTCTTCCAGCGTAGCAAATCCCGCCGCCAGGACCAATCCCAGCGGGAGGCTCCAGCGCAGGATGTTGACGCGGCGGAAAGGCATGGCAACCGTCAACAGGTAGGCCAGGATGCCGTAGAGGACGAAATGCCCGATCTTGTCGCCGTAGGGGAATTCGGTCATTGCGCCGAGGACTTTGGGCATGGAATCGGTATCGGCCCAGTAGGCGACCACTAAGAGAAATAGAAAGAAAGCAACGGCAAGAAGTTTTTTCATCATCTCCAAAAATCCGCCAGAGATTTTGCTCCGGGCGGCGTCGCAAAATTGCTCAACTATCCTTCGCCCCAAGGTAGGCTTTCACAGCCTGCATGAATTCATCCGCCCATTGATAGGAGGTTAATGCCTCTTCATCAGTCACATCTTCGCCCGCGCTTCCGTAGTGGCCCGTCTCACGAAGCACCTGTGCGTCAATTATGTAACGGTGGAATTTTGGGTCGAGCAACCCTGTTTTTGCGAACTCTTTGCCATAGGCCGCGACAACTGCCGAGTGACTGGAATAGCTCAATCCCTTTGTCTGCAACAACGCCTGGGCAAGATAAAAAATCGTGTAATAGGATTGCGCAGCAGAAAAACGGCTGGACCCTATCTCTATCAACTTCCCCGCAACACTGTGGCTTTCATCCGCGAGTTTCAAGAAATGCCTGATTTCCGGTGTGATCATACGGCCACACCCTCTTTGCGGACATTGATAAAAAGCGGCATTTTACTATTGGCATAATCCATATCGGATGCAAACTTACGTGAAATGACGACATCATGTTTAAGGGATAAGGCAGCTACGAAATCCGAAACAAGTTTGTTCATTTCCCAATGATCAAATTCGCCCTTCAACACGATCATCACATCAATATCCGAATCCGGTGGATGGGCATCACCCCGGGCGTAAGAGCCGAACAAAATCACAGCTTTCAACCGGCCGCCGAGGATTTCGGTCAATCCATCCTTCAACTCACGCAGGATTTTCTGGATGTCGTTGGACATAATCAAGGTTCCTTATCCCCATTATACGTCAACTTACTTCCTCCCAAAGTCCGCCGGGATCTCGCCCCAGGCTTCGGTGTCCCATTTCAAGACCCGGAAGTTCCCGTATTCCTTGAGCACTGCCTCGGCGCGGGCGATCAGGTCGAACAAGAATTTATTCGTCGGCAAGCGCTCCAGCCTGGTATTGCATCTCCCCGCCCGCACCCAGCCGATGGCCGTCTCCGAATCGGAATAGATCGGGTAATCGAGCTTCTTCGTCTTGAGCCATTCCATCGCCAGGACGATCGCCAGGAACTCACCGACGTTGTTGGTCCCGTCCGCGAACGGGCCGGCGCGGAAGAGCTGCTCGCCGCTTTCGGTCATCACGCCCTGGTATTCGAGCGGACCCGGCGAGCCGGAGCAGGCTGCGTCCACGCAGATCGAGGGGACGAGCGGCGGGTTGGGGACGAAGAGCCAGTTCGACCCGGAGGCCGGTTTCCCTTTGTAGGCTTCGTACACCCCCGAATACGCCGCCTCCGCAGCGGCGCGGGACGGGAAGGATTTGTACTCGGCCCCAGCGTAACCGGTCACCTGGGCGGAGCAATCCTCCCAGGTGGTGTAGATGCCGGGGACGCGTCCCTTCCATACGACGTAGAATTTTTGCTTGGGCATGAGAAGGATTAAACCACAGATCAGCGCGAGGGTGCGTCGCACTCGCTGACCGTGCTCACTTCTTCCAGCCGATCTCTTCGACCGCCATGAAGATGTCGGTATCCGAGATGATGCCGACCAGGACGCCGTGTTCGTCCAGGATGGGCAGGTGGTGGAACTTGCGCTTGTGCATCAGCGACGAGGCTTCCTTGAGGCTCATATCCGTCCTGCCGGTGACGACCGGGGCGGTCATGATGGCGCTGACTTTGGTCTCGGCCGGGTTGCGGTCTGAATCGAAGATCTTGCTGCTGATGTCGGTGGTGGTGACGATGCCGTAGCCGCCGCCTTTGGCGGTCAGGTCTACGACCAATGAGCGGATGCCGCGCCGGCGCATGAGCGTGGCGGCGTAGGATACGCTGGTATCCGGGTCTACGACGATGACCGGGCTGCTCATCCAGTCTCGGACGGTATGGGGCATGGTGTCCTCCTGAAATTAGAGTGGGATGGTCTTATTATACCCAGGATGTCGTTGCGAGGAACGTTCTTCCCTGGCACCGCCCGCCAGGGCAGGTGTGTGACGAAGCAATCTTCCCGGTAATTTGACGGAAACTTCGGAAGTCTTTATCAGCGCGTCTGAGAAAGTGTTTGAAAAGTCTGCATTTTCACCACGAAGACACGAAGTCACAAAGACTCAAAAGGGAAAATATTTTGTGACTTCGCGACCTGGTGGCTTGGTGGTCAGGTTTTCAAACACTCTCTCAGGCATTGACTCAGAGTGGCCGTTTTCGGCCGGTTTGACATTCGTGAAACTATCATACCCCAGCCCTCCCCGGTTGACATCCACCCAATGGGGGAGACGGGACAATGATTCGCTCCATGGAGACCCTTACCGCACGCCCCGCCCGACGATAAAACCGTCGGGCTGCTCTTGCGAAGCCGCCTGTGGCGGCCAAGTACAGCGTTTCATAATTTTGGTCCGAGTTTCCCTGGCGATTCATCCGCTGATCCTTCGTCAATCTCAGGACAGGTCTTCGCGAATTCTCGCTAATTTTCGAACAGGTTAGCGGAGATTTGCGTAAATTCGCGACATCAGCTTTTAAGCCACTGAGACACGGAGACTCGGAGAAAAAAGAAAAAACTCCGCGACTCCGTGACTCTGTGGCAAAGATCGAAGTCCGAAATCCTGGCGTTCTGCACAACAGGTGTGTTGAGGTGCTCAACAAGCGTGTTGACCTGCCCAACAAGCGTGTTGAGGTGCTCAACAGACGTGTTGACCTGCTCAACAAGCGTGTTGAGGTGCTCAACAGACGTGTTGACCTGCCCAACAGGCGTGTTGACCTGCCCAACAGGCGTGTTGACCTGCCCAACAGGCGTGTTGACCTGCCCAACAGGCGTGTTGACCTGCCCATCCGGCCCGCCGGGGGATGAATCCGCCCGGCTACGCCTGCGAAACCGCCTGAAGGCGGTTGGCCCGCTTGAGCGGGCCTTGTATGTGTAGCCCGGCGGTTAACCGCCGGGCGGTGAAGGCGAAGCGCCAGAAGTGGCAGGGGCCAGTGACATTTACGAAGCCCCAAAGGGGGATGCGTGACCCGCAATTTTCGCGATGCCCCAAAGAGGGTGCGTCGCACCAGACCCCGGGGAGAATGCCGATAAACGGGCAGTCCACTCGCTGGGAAATACCCCGTTAAACATGGTGCGACGCACTCCCGAGGCCAAAGCGCAATCCTCGCCTTATAACCGGGCTATAATCCTCCCATGCCCTCCGCCACCTTCCACTTTCTCGACCGCCTCAACGACTTCCTGCCTCGTGACCTGCGAGGACAGGCCATCCCGGTCGCTTTTCGCGGGCGGCAGTCGGTGAAGCACCTGGCCGAGTCGCTCGGCGCGCCGCATCCTGAGATCGGGCGGGTGGAAATCAACGGCGCAGATGGGGACTTGAGCGCCATCACCCGGGACGGCGACCGCGTCACCCTCCATCCCGCCCCGGACACCTGTCCCTTCGACCCGCCGCGCTTCCTGCTCGACTGTCACCTCGGGCGGCTGGCCTCCCACCTGCGGATGCTCGGCTTCGACTGTCTCTACCGCAACGACTACACCGACGACGAACTGGCCGCCATCCTCGAAGCCGACGAGCGCATCCTGCTGACCCGTGACCGCCGCCTGCTGATGCGCAAATCCGTCCGTTACGGGTATTGCCTGCGTTCAGTCAACTCGCGCCAGCAATTGCTCGAAGTCGTCCGCCGCTTCGACCTGGCAGGGCGGGTCACGCCCTTCCAACGCTGCCCGCGCTGCAACCATCCGCTCGAAGCGGTGGAAAAGAGCGCCGTCATGGACAGGCTGGAGCCGCTGACCAGGAAATACTTCGACGAATTCCACCTCTGCCCGGCTTGCGGCCAAATCTACTGGAAAGGTTCGCACTACGAGCAGATGACGAGGCTGCTCGAAGAAATTGCGGGAAACCTCAAACCTTTTGAACACGGATTTTACGGAATGCACGGAGAAACACGGAATTTTTGTAACTTTCCGTGGAACTCCGTATAATCCATGCCACTTGTACTGCATGCACCTGCGGTGCGGCACAGGTGAGCTTGTCGAAGTATCCGTGTTTCAAGCGTTGGAACTTCCTTTATCCTGAACTCAGCTCAAGTATGCAACAAGAACTCGTTCCCGTCCGGATCGACGAAGCGGGCTTCCTGGTCACCGGGGCCTTCGCCGTATTCGTGGCGGACCAATTCCATCGTGAATTCGACGCCGCGGGCTTTCAACTCGTGATAAGTAGTTTCGATCTCTTCGGCTGTTTCAGTGGTGAAGACCATCCCGCTGGTCGCCCCGATGCGCGGGTCAGACTTATCGGCCAAAACCTGTAATCCAATTTGGGTGGCGAGGGCCTCTTTACTGGCTGGTTGCGGCATGACCCAGACGATATGGGTATCCCGCCCATCGTCGTATTCCGCCACTTGGACAAAGCCGAGTTTTTGGGTGTAAAACTCGACCGCCCGCGGCATGTCACTGACATAAATGGTGATCATCTGTAAATTGCTTATCATCCAACGATCCTTTCCTGTATCTGACGGCTTCCCGCCAAACCAACAATAAGGTTCCAGCCGTGATAAAAAGTTCGCGTTTCTCGAAAAATCCCAGGTAGAAAATATATCTAATCCAAAGGTCGCCACGGCGAAGGCTGAACCGGTCGGTAAAAAGGATAAGGATTAGCATACCCAAATGTAAACAATTGACCGCCTTCAATATCAATCACTGCCCATAAGGGGCCAGCAAAATAATCACACCAGGGAAACGGGCAGCCTTTACGGTCATAGGCGACGAGAAGATATTTTTCATTGGGTGACAAAGAATAGTTGATTATTATTTGCTTATCGAAGATCGGAAAATGGTCGGTGGGGCAATCGAGAGCGCCAGAACGAAGATCATAGAAACAAAATCCACCATGATGCTCAGGCCCAAAATATATAAAAGCCATTCTCTTGGGGTCCGATAACGGGTCGCCTATAATGATCGTGGCGCCAGGAAATTTTTCCGAAATATTACGGATACATTTCTTTTCCAAAGAAGCAATCATGACCAAGCAGGGTGTATCTTCACGCACATAGACCAGGTTTTCATTATCAAGGAACATGACATCCGTCGAAATATCCCGGCCCTCATCAAAAGTCATTAGCAGTCTCCGGTCGGGTAAACTGTAGATTGAAATTAGTTTCCCATACTCAGGCTGCACCAATTCAGAATATTCGTATTTACCCCGGATTTGAACGATGGCAATGTAATTTTTATTCGGCGATAATTCGTACGAAATATCATTGATGCCATCATTAGGATTGGTCAGTTGATAAGTATTCCCTAATGAAGGGTCGAAAGTCTCTACAGTTAATTCCGGCAACTCCCAATTAGTTTTTACATTTTTCTCTTCTTTGTCAAAATAGTAACAATTATCCCTGACAAGCTCCGGATATTCGCTTACATCTCTGTCCCAAATCTTACCTGTAGGAATATCCAATTCGGCGATGTAATCGGGCTGTTTCTCGTCACACCACCCTTCCTGTAAAAATACAACGTGATTGGTATCTTTCCAATAATAAAAATAGTATTTCTTTGACAACTCTACCCACGCTTGTTCGCCATTTTTGGGGTTTACGAATATAAATTTCGAAGGCTGCTCTGGAGTATCTGTATCTGTGAGATAAGGCAATAACAGGATGTTGTTTTCAGCATCCTTGACCCAATCAGGGAGTTCAATATAACGCGACTCGTTTTCTGGTGTTGAAGTCGAAACAAAGGTGGGAGTGAATGTCGGTAGTGATGTTCTGGTAGCCGTCAACGTTTTTGTGGGGGTCAGGGTCACTGGCAGTGGGCTATTCGTTGCTGTCATCATCACCGTGCCGGTTGGCTGGCAAGCAGTGATAACGAACATGAACAAAAAGAGTACAGGGACAAAGACTTTCACGACAAACTCCCGCTTCTGTAAAAAATTTCATACCTTTCATCTACCCTCACCCGGCCTCCCCCAAATACGACGGTAGTTCAGTCGAATTTGGGGGAGGTGTCACGAAGTGACGGAGGGGGTGGGGTCAGCACTCACTGAACCCGCAGGCGTAGCACTTGCGGCAGCCCTCCTCGTTGACCACTGCGGCCTGTCCGCATTCGGGGCAAAGGTCGCCGATCTTCATCGGCAGTTGGGCCGCCGGGGCCTCGGCAGTGGCGTGTCCGCCGTTGCCGCCGATCTTTTCAGCCGCCGGGTTATCCTCCCGGCCTTCCTTGGTTTGCAGGTACTCATCCAGCACCTGGCCCACCCCGTCGGGCAGCGAGCGGACCCGGTTGGGGCCGAAGCCGAGCGAGCGTCCGCCGCCGATCCCGGCCAACTGGCGCACGATCTCCCGCATCCGGTCCAGGGGCGCAATCGGCGAGGCCAGGCGCAGGATGTACGAGATCAGGCGTCCGATCGCCTCCGAGACGGCAGCCGTCTCCGATCCCGCTTTGGCCGTATTGATGAACACCTCGAAGGGCTGGTCGCCGCCGTTCTCGTTGATGGTGACGAAGGCCTTGCCGACCGGGGTGGCGACGTTGAAGGTCGAGCCTTGCAAAGCGCGGGGACGCGGCTTCTTGGTGTCGTGCCAAATCATAGCCGAAGGCTGCGGCTCGGCCCGGACCTCGGCCTGTTCGCCGTCACCCAGCTTTTTCGCGGCTGTGGCCTGGGTCTCCAGCACCACCTTGTCCCGCGAGCCGGTCACGTAGACCGTGATGCCCTTGCAGCCCAGTTCCCAGGCCAGCAGGTAAGCCCGAGCCACGTCGTCTTCGGTTGCGCCTTCAGGGAAATTGACCGTCTTCGATAAAGAATTATCCACAAACGACTGCAAGGCAGCCTGCATCCGCACGTGCTCCTCGGCCCGGATGTCTGCCGAGACCACGAACGTATGCCGGAGTTCGGCGGGCACAGTTTCGATGTCCTGGCAGGTGCCATGCTGCATCACCGTTTCGATCACCTCCCGGCGTTTCTTCTCGTTCAGTCCTGCCGCCTTGAGCGCCTGCTCAAAGCGCGGGCTGGCGTAAGTAAGCTGCAAATCCTTGCCGTTGTCGTTGACATGGCGGATGTAGGCCAGGGCGAAGACCGGCTCGCAGCCGTAGCCTTCGCACCCGGCGACGGTGGCAATCGTGCCGGTCGGGGCGACGGTGGTCTGCGCCCCGTTGCGGATGCCGTGCCTGCGGATGCCGTCCACCACCGCCTCCCAGCGGACCTCGGGCCGGCCCCAGTCATGCCGGTAGGGGGTCAGCGGCTGGGGCGGCTGCCAGCGCATGTCGTCCATGTCGTAGATGCTGCCCGAAATGGCCGGGAAGGGGCCGCGCTCCTGGGCCAGTTCGACACTGGTGAGCATGGCGTGGTAGCGCACAAACTCCATCACCTGCGCCCCGAACTCCTGGCCCTCCTCCGAGCCGTAGCGGATGCCGGCGTGGTACATCAGGTCGCCCAGGCCCATGATCCCCAGCCCGATCCGGCGGACGCGGTGGGCGGCTTCCTTCAACTGCGGCACCGCCGGGACGTAGGCATTCTCCTCGACCACATCATCCAGGAAGCGGGTCGCCGTCACCACGCTCCGGCGCAGGCCTTCCCAGTCCACCGCGCCGCCGGGTCCGCAATGCTCGTTGAGGTTGACCGAGCCGAGGCAGCAGTTTTCGTAGCTGCCTAAAAATTGCTCTCCGCACGGGTTGGTCGACTCCAACTGGTACAGATGCGGCACGGGGTTCTCGCGGTTGGCCGCATCCAGGAAGAGCACGCCCGGCTCGCCGTTGTGGTGGGCCTGCTTGACGATCTTCTCGAACAGGTCGCGGGCGCGCACAGTCTTGTAGACCCGCAGCGGCAGGCCCTGTTCCCTGGCCTGTTCCAGCGTCCCTCGAAAGGTGCGGTAACGCGGGTCGGCGATGTCGGGGAAGACCAGGTCCCACGAATCGTCGTCGGTCACGGCCTGCATGAAGGCGTCGGTGATGCCGACGGAAATGTTGAAATTGGTGATGGCGTTCTCGTCTGTTTTGCAGGTGATGAAATCTTCCACGTCCGGGTGGTCGACGCGCAAGACGCCCATATTGGCCCCACGGCGGGTGTTGTGAGTGACCATCCCATAAGCCAGGTAAGTGTGGTTGTCGGCCACTTCCAGGTCGAGAGTCAGTGCTTCGCCGGTTGCTTCCGTCCCGCTGACCTGCACGAACCAGAGATCATCCACCGGTCTGGCCTTTTCGGCAAATTCCGGGTATTCCGCAGCGAGAAGATCATAACCTGAACGGGTCAGGTTACGGTCGCCGCGCTGGTAACGCAGCAACTGCCGACGCAACCGCGGGCTGGTGCTGCGGAAATTGATGTTCCGGCCGCGCCCCTGGCGGTCTGTTTGCTCAAGGGTGATTTCTTCCAACACTGGTTGTATCCAATATTGTGATTCGGGCAGAACGTAGCTGCTCTCCCGACGCTGGTCGCTTTCCCAGGCGTAGGCAGCCGCAAAACGCGAGCGCCGGTCACAGCCGATTTGTTCGCGCCAGGCTTGCAGCCCCACGCTGGAGGTGATCCTGACCTGGTAGATTTCCAAATCCCCCCAATGGTCGAGGCCGGCCGCAACCGTTCGGATGCGAACGGGGCAGCCCAGGCCGATCAGCAACGTGGATACTTCACGCGCCAGGCGGGACGAGGTGGTAGTCAAAGCGGGATAACCATGTATCAGAGCGCCATCGGCTTCGAACAGGCCGCGCAGATAAGCGCCGACGATCCGCCTGGGAGATTGTCGAACCAGACGCGGCGCCGAGACATCCCGGCTGGCGGATTTTTCCAGGCCGTTTAACAGCAGGAATTCTTTGACGGCCCGGTTATCCATCACAAAAGTAACCGAGACATCTCCCTGTTTTTGCATCCGATGGACTTTCACGCCGAATAAACGCCCCATCATGGTCGGCATTTCCTGCATCAAGTACGACGAATGCGCCACGCTGACCCCGACCCGATGGTCGTGTTCACCTTGAGCTACAAATCCATCCCCTGCCAGGTACCCCAGGAAAAAGGCTAATTCTTCATCAATCAGGTTTGGCAGGCTCGGCCAAACCTGATTGCCATGTCCCTTCTTGGGAGATTTAAGTGCCTGCAACTTCCCGTCATGTTCTCCAAGTTTGACCAGGATCCAATCCCCTGCCTCCAAATCCTGTAATGCTTTCCATTGCGGGCCGTCAGCAGACATAACTTTGACTTTATGGTTGAGAGTGCCTGCCAGACTCAGTCCTTCACGAGTATGGACACGCATCACTGGCGCGATTCCGTTATTAAAGCCGCGCGGTGAACGTTTGACCCCTTCATCCGTGGGCACTTGCAAGTCATGTTCCTGCCAACCAGGAGTTTCAGAAGCGACGATTTCGTCCAGGCGTAAAAGCCCCCTCCCGGTGAAAACGAGGGTATCAGGCAGGAGGCAACCTCCCTGCGCGATCTCCCCAAAAGCATGGTCGTACACCCGCAAAAACCCCACCGGACCCGTAGCCTGCCCGGCAGACGATTTGACCAGTCCGCCTTTGGGCCGCAGCCGCGAGAACGAGAAGCCGTTGCCGCCGCCCGTCTGCTGGATCAGGGCCGCGTCGCGTAGGGTCTGGAAGATGCCGGAAGAATCCCGGCCCATGTCGTCGGAGATGGGGAGCACGAAACAAGCCGCAAGCTGCCCCAGCGGCGTCCCCGCGCCGGTAAACGTGGGGGAATTGGGGAAAAATTTCTTGCTGGTCAATAAGGCGAAAAACTCTTTTGCGCGGGCGGTCACGTCATCATCCCAGGCTGCTTCGGTTTTGGCGACGTGATAGGCCACCCGCCAGAACATCTCCTCGACAGTCTCGACCGGTTTGCCGTCGTCGCCGCGCCGGACGTAGCGTTTCATCAACACCTGGCGGGCGTTGTCGGTCAGTTCAACTTTGGGCAATCCTTTGGGCATGGGCGGGGTGGGAAGTAATCCGTGATGGGCTTGGGCTTCAGTGGTCACCATGGTATTTATCCTCCGATAATGAAATAAATTGGTCGCGCATAAGAAACTTTTGAGTCTTTATGGTCCTTTTCAGGCTTCCAGCAGGCGGTCTATTTCGTTCCGCAGGGCGTGCAGATCGTCCAGCCGCAGATACACGATCGCATAGCGGATGTAGGCGATCTGGTCCAGTTCCTTCAAGCCGTTGATGGCCAGGTCGCCGACCACCCGGGACGAGACCTCGGCCTTGCCCAGCTTCTGGAGCGAAGCCTCCACCTGGCCGATCAGCCGCTCGATGTCCGCGGCCGAGACGGGACGCTTGGCGCAAGCAATACGGATGCCCCGGGCCAGCTTCTCCCGGTCGAACTCCTCCCGCGTGCCGTCCTGCTTGATCAGCAGCGGCGTAGCCAAAATGGGACGTTCATAGGTGCTGAAACGCTGGCCGCAGTTCAGGCACTCGCGGCGGCGGCGGATGCCGCCATGGCTGTCGTGGGTCGTGTCGAGAACCCGTGACTCTTCAACTTGACAGTACGGACACTGCATATCTGGCCCTTTCCATAAATAGAACAGGTGTAGCCGCCATATATGGTGGTTACTGTGTCTCTCCCCCGTACATCTTGGGCGGGTAGACAGCATTCTAACATATTTGCAAAGTGCCTTCAAGGGGCAAATCGGGTGATTTTCCTTAAAAAATCCTGAATGAAAAGTTGCAAATCCATTGCCAGTGAAAATTCGCCTATAATCAAATCATTCAGGAGAAACCATGCCCAAACTCACCTACCCCGCCACCCGCACTGTCGAACATACCGACGACTACCACGGCACGCTCGTCCCCGACCCGTACCGCTGGCTCGAAGATACCGACTCGCCCG
This sequence comes from Anaerolineales bacterium UBA5796, assembly GCA_002418215.1. Classification (GTDB taxonomy): domain Bacteria; phylum Chloroflexota; class Anaerolineae; order Anaerolineales; family Villigracilaceae; genus UBA5796. Next base: position 17,393 of record DIDQ01000117.1, on the reverse strand, counting down.
AAACGCTGGATTGGGTCACGCGCCAGAACCAGGTCACGTTCGGGTATCTGGAGCAGATCCCGGTCCGGGAACGCTTGCGCCGGAGGATTTCCGAGCTGTGGGATTTCCCAAAAGCCGGGACCATTTACCGAAAGGGGAAACGCTATTTCCAGTTCCGCAATACCGGGCTGCAAAACCAGGACGTGCTCTTCGTGATGGACCATCCCAAAGACGCGGGCCGGGTCCTGCTCGACCCGAACACCCTCAGCGATGACGGGACTGCGGCCCTCAACACCTGGGCGGTCAGCAAGGACGGGGACTGGCTGGCCTACGCCGTCTCCCGCTCCGGCTCCGACTGGCAGGTCTGGCGCATCCGCCGCGTGGCGAGCGGCGAAGACCTGCCCGAAACGCTCGAATGGAGCAAGTTCAGCGGCGCGGCCTGGCTGCCGGACGGCTCCGGCTTTTTCTACGGGCGCTATCCCGCTCCCGAAGAGGGCGAGGCCTACCAGCAGGCCAACTACAACCAGAAGCTCTACTTCCACCGGCTGGACACCCCGCAGAGCGCCGATACCCTGGCCTACGAGCGCCCCGACCAGCCCGAATGGGGCTTCGGCGCCGCCGTAACCGACGACGGGGAGTACCTGGTCCTGTCGGTCTGGCAGGGCACCGACGAGCGCAACCGGGTCTTCTACCGGGCACTGGCGGGCGGGGAGATGGCCGAACTCATCCCCGACCTGGAAGCAACCTATGAATTCATCGGCAACGACGGCCCGGTCTTCTACTTCCGCACCACGCTCGACGCCCCGCTCGGCCGGGTGATCGCCATAGACACGGCTAGTCCTGCCAAAGCCCACTGGCAGACGCTCATCCCCGAAAGCGGACACCTGCTCGAATGGGTCTTCCTCGTCCACGACGAGTTCATCTGCATCCACCAGCAGGACGCCCACCACGTGCTGGCCCGCTTCGACCTGACCGGCCAGCCGCTGGGCAACATCCCCCTCCTGGCCCTCGGATCGTTCCTGACCCTGGGCGGGCGCCGCGAAGACGACGATCTGTTCTTCACCTTCAACTCGTTCATTGACCCGGTGACGGTCTACCGTTTCGATTTCACTACCGCCACGCTGGAAGCGGTCTTCACCCCGCCGATCAACTTCGATTTCTCGCAATATGAGACCCGGCAGGTCTTCGTGCCCTCCAAAGACGGAACGGTCAAGGTCCCGATGTTCATCACCCACAAGAAAGGACTGGCCTACGACGGGCAGAACCCGACCCTGCTCTACGGCTACGGCGGCTTCGACATCTCGTACCTGCCGGCCTTCGTCGTCCATCGCATGGCCTGGCTGGAGATGGGCGGCGTGTTCGCGGTCGCCAACCTGCGCGGCGGCGGGGAATACGGCCTGAAATGGCACGACGCCGGACGCCTGCACAACAAGCAGAACGTCTTCGACGATTTCATCAGTTGCGCCGAGTGGCTGATCGCCGAAAGAGTGACCTCCACGCCCAAGCTCGCCATCGAGGGCCGCTCGAACGGCGGGCTGCTGGTCGGGGCCTGCATGACCCAGCGACCGGACCTGTTCGGGGCCTGCCTGCCCATCGTCGGCGTGATGGACATGCTGCGCTTCCACAAGTTCACCATCGGCTGGGCCTGGGTCAGCGACTACGGCTCCAGCGAAGACCCGGATTATTTCAAGACCCTTCACGCCTACTCACCCTACCACAACCTGAAACCGGGCACGGCCTATCCCCCCACCCTGATCCTGACCGGCGACCACGACGACCGGGTCGTGCCGGGGCACTCGTTCAAGTTCGCGGCCCGGCTGCAGGCCTCCCAGTCCGCCGACGCGCCGACGCTGATCCGCATCCAGACCAAATCCGGCCACGGCATGGGCAAGCCCACGGCCATCCTGATCGAGGAGTGGGCTGATATCTATTCGTTTTTGGTGGAAAGCCTGGGAGTGGAGATTTAACGCGGTTACCTTGACGGGCACTTATGACGCGAAAAGGCGAATGGCGCGAATGTTTTTTCTCATTCGCGCCATTCGCGTTAGAGAGTGTTTGAAAACCTTATCACCAAGCCACCAAGTCGCGAAGTCACAAAATATTTTCCCTTTTGAGTCTTTGTGACTTCGTGCCTTCGTGGTGAAAATGCAGGCTTTTCAAACACTTTCTTAGAGATCGTTCTTCAAAAAATCCAACACGATCCGGTTGAACTCCCCCGCGTGCGATTGATGCGGGACGTGCCCGGCAGGCAGTTTTACCCCGCGGGCATTGGGCAGCAACTCCACCAGGCGCGGGAAACTGGCCGGATCGAGGGTCTGGTCTTTTTCGCCCCAAACGATGAGAGTCGGCAGCTTGATCGAGGGCAGGTCACAGGTCATGTCTTGCAGTGTGCGGGGGATGTTGTAAATATTGGGCGAGGAGCGTTTGTAATCCAGCGCGGTCTGGATGCGGACCGCTTCGGGCAGGGTATATTTCCCCGGCGCGCCGCCGAACGACAGGCTGCTCAAGTCAATCAACATCCGAAACAGCCAGTAAGGCGTCATCTGGATCAGGGCCGTGTTGAACAGCGGACGGCGGAAGAAGAAGCGCAGCGCCCGGGGCAATTGCTGGACACTGTAAAACGGGTTGACCAGCACCAGCGCCTTGAGTTTTTCGGGGTAACGCAGGGCGTATTTCAAGGCCATACAGCCGCCCAGCGAGTGACCAACGAACACGAAGGGCTGGTCCAGTTCGAGCGAGGCGACCCAATCCCGCAGGTGGGCGAAGACGCTTTCGGCAGTGTAGAACTCCAGGCTGTCCGGTTTGGCGCTGTCGCCGTGGCCGAGCAGGTCGAGGGCATACCCGGCGTAGCCGCGGGCGGCCAGGGCAGGCAGGAACGCGTCCCAATCGTGGAGCGAGGCCGCCAGTCCGTGCGCCATGACCACCGGCGCGCCTCCCCCGGCACAGACGGAGTTGACCGCCAGGCCCGCGAAGTGCGCGACTTCAGAATTGCCAACGTCAGGAGACGTTGGACTCCGGTCCACGTCTTCGCCAGAGTTTTTTAAAAATTCTCTGCGTTCTCCGTGCTCTCTGTGGTGATTATTTTTCAGTAACGTGCTTTTCATACCTTCTTGCCAACTCACGCCGCAGCACTTTGCCGATGAACGTGCGCGGGAAATCTTCCATGAAAATTACGAAGCGCGGCACCAGGTGGGGCGGCAGGCGGCGCTTGCAGTAGCCGAGCACGGCTTCGGGGGTGGGCGGTTCCTTGCCGGCGATCACGAACGCGAACGGGTGGCCCGCCACGGCCACCACCGCCACTTCCTTCACCTGCGGGATCTCGTAGATCACTTCTTCCACATCACGGGGGAAGGCCGGTTTCGACAGGCCGGGCTGTTCGGATTTTTCAGGATACCACATATCCGCTTTGCGGGCGATAATGCGGAAGTACCCGTCCTCGTCCATTTGGGCCACGTCGCCGGTCTGGAGCCAGCCGTCAGCAGCAAGCACATCTTTCGTAGCCTCGGGGTTCTTCCAGTAACCGAGCATCACCTGCGGGCCGCGCACCGCCAGCTCGCCGATCTGCCCCGTCTCCACCTCCCTGCGCCCCGAGGCCAGGTCCACGATGCGGGCTTCGGTCGAGGGCAGGGGCACGCCGATGCTGCCCACTTTGCGCTTCCCGCCCAGCGGGTTGGCGTGGGTCACGGGTGAGGCTTCGGTCAGGCCGTAGCCTTCCACCAGGCGGCCCTTGGTCAGTTTCTCGAAGGCCTCCTGCACTTCCACCGGCAGCGGGGCCGACCCCGAAATGCAGGCATTGATCGAGCGCACGTTGTACTTGCGCACCCCGCGGAAGCCGTTGATCGCCACATACATGCTCGGCACACCGGGGAAGATCGTCGGGCGGTGCTTCCTGATCGATTCGAGCACGTCCTTGACCAGGAACTGCGGCTTGAGCACCAGGGCCGCGCCGAGCGTCACCGGCACGGTCAGGGCGGTGGTCAGGCCGTAGGAGTGCGAAAACGGCAGGGCGCTCAGGAACCGCTCCCGGCCCTCTTTGGCTTCCGGCATCCAGTGGCGGGTTTGCAGGGCGTTGGCGACCAGGTTTTTATGGGATAACATGACGCCTTTGGCCGACCCGGTCGTGCCCCCGGTGAACTGGACCACCGCCACATCCTCGGGCGATACCTCCACCGCAGGCGAACGGGGACTTTGGCCTGCCAGCCAACGATTGAAGCGGATCGCCCCCGGGGCGTCCAGCCCGCGGTTGCGCCAGCGGGAAATCCACCTTTTGACGAACGGGAGGTACTCTCCCGGCCCGGTCAATACAATATGCGGCAGGTCGGTGCTGGCCTGCACCTGGCGCGCCAGCCCGGCCGCGGGTTTGAGCGTGACCAGCACGCTGGCGTCCACATCCCGGACGATGTTGATCAGGTCTTCGGGGATGGTCAGCGGCGGGATGAAGACTGCGGTCATCCCGGCTTTGAGGGCGCCGAAGAAGCCGATCACCATCTGCGGGATGTTGGGCAGCAGCAGCACGATGCGTGCGCCCCGGCCCAATCCGAGCGAGATGAGGGCGTTGGCGAAGCGGTTGACTTCGTGGTTGAGATACCGGTAGGACAGCTTCCGCCCCTCGAAGATGACCGCAGTCTGGAGCGGGAACCGTCTCACGGCCGAGCGCAGCAAATGATGGGCCGGGATATTGGGAATGCCGACCGTGTACGGCACGCCGGCCTCGTAATGCGCCAGCCAGGGGCGCTCCCGCCGCAGGGCCTCCCGGCCCGATTTAACGGTGGCAGGCTTATCGTCCCGCCACGAGCGCTGGGATTCGCCCCCCAGGAAGCGTTCGATGGCCCGGTCCACGGCTTCGCGGCGTTCGAGCATGACCATGTGTCCCGATACGCCGATATCCGCCTCCTCTGCGCCGGGGATGGACTGGGCCACCTTCTCGAACAGCGGACGGTCGAAGACCAGGTCGCGGTGGCCGCGGATGACCAGGGTCGGGACTTGCAGCCCGGCGAACTTCTCCCAGCCGGTCCATTTGGACAGGTTGGTGTGGTAGAAGGGCTTGAGGGTGCGCGGCGGGGCAGAGAGCCAGTTGCGGGTGAGCGGGCCGATCAGCCGCAGCAGCCAGTTGGGCAGGTTGAGGCCGAGCTTGAACAATGGAGCCAGGTTGAACTCCCCGGCGGTCGCCATGAGGACGAGGCCTTCGATGCGGTCGGGGTGGTTGAGGGCAAATTCGGTTGCCAGTGCCCCGCCAAAAGAGTGACCCACCAGCACGAAACGGGCATTGACCTTGAGGGTATCGAGAGCAGTTTCGAGGTCGGCTTGCAGGGTGGGCATGTCGTAGCCGCTGGAGGGTTTATCCGAGAGGCCGTGGCCGCGCAGGTCGAGGGCAATGGCCCGGTTTTCGAGCGAAAACTTCTGGAGCTGGTACATCCATTGCCGGGCCTGCCCGCCGAAACCGTGCAGGAAAACGAACGTCCGCTGGGGGCGGTCGGGCGAGATGTCAATCGCCGAGAGGCGCACCAGCGGAGCAGTGGAGACGCGGATTTCGTGCCGGTAGAGATCTAAGTCAATGTCCATGAGAAGAAGTTTACAAGAGTTGATAAAAGATGTCAAATAAAAGGGTCATAAAAGTCCGAAATTATTGATGAGTAATGTCTTTCACAAATGTAATTTACGGCTATCCTGATTTAGTTCAATCTCTGATAAGATGAAAGAGGTTGTCAACACAAGTTGCCGGCCAGCGAAAACATCTTAGGCGCAAACTTATGCAGATCAAGGCGTAGTGTATGATATTCTCCATCTTGCGAAAATTCAGGATCGAATCCTACACATTTTTCGGTATGATGGCCTGGACCATTATCATCCTGGGCCTGACCGGGTTCAACTGGGAGCGCGAAGCCAACCATGTCCTTGAGATCGCGCGCAACGATGCGCGCTCCAACATCGAAAAAGATTTGCTCTACCGCCGCTGGAATACCAGCCACGGCGGGGTTTACGTGCCGGTTACGGAACGGACCCAGCCCAACCCTTACCTGATCGTGCCGGAAAGGGAGATAACCACCTCCTCCGGGCAGGTGCTGACCCTCATCAACCCGGCCTACATGACCCGCCAGGCATTCGAAGACCAGGCGGCAACCGGCATCATGGCACACCTGACCAGCCTGAAACCCCTGAACCCGCAAAACAAAGCCGACCCCTGGGAAGAAGCAGCGCTGGTCGCTTTCGAGCACGGGGCCACGGAAATCAGCTCGGTGGAAATATTCGATGGAGAAGACTACTTGCGGCTGATGCAGCCTTTCATCACAGAAGAAGGGTGCTTGAAATGCCATGCCAACCAGGGCTACCAGGTGGGAGATATCCGCGGCGGGATCAGCGTAGCCATCCCCCTCTCCAAATATGCGGCGCTCAAGAATTCGTCCCTGAGAAACCTGTTCAGCGGTTACGGGACGATCTGGGTCTTGGGGATGGTCTCGATCTACCTGGCCGGTTCCCACATCGCCAAACGGATGTCCGAAAGGGCTGAAATGCTCAAGGCCATCCAGACCAGCGAGGCGCGTTACCGGTCCCTGTTCGAGCAGTCCCACGACGCGGTTTTCATCCTGGGCAGCGAGGGCCGCATCATCACCACCAACCAGCGCGCGGCAGAGATGCTGGGCTACACCATCGAGGAACTCCAGGAAATGTCGGTTGCAGACATCTCCTTCGAAGCCGCAGAAAGCGAGCAGGTGCGGGAAAAATTATTGCGCGGCGAGCACGTCCCCTTTTACGAGAGGCGTTTCCGCCAGAAGGACGGCGGCATCGTCTCCACCGAGGTCAACGTCGAACTGGTGCGGGATGGCCAGGGCAACCTGCTCCACATCCAGAGCGCGGTGCGGGACATCACCGAGCGTAAACAGGCCGAAATCTCCTTGCGGGAAAGCGAAGCGCGCTACCGCTCCTTGTTCGAACAATACCACGACGCAGTTTTCATCCTGGACATGCAAGGCCAGCACTTGGCCGCAAACCAGCGGGCTGCCGACATGCTGGGCTACTCCATCGAAGAGATCCAAACCCTGTCTGTCCAAGACACTTCTTACGAACCCGAAGCGAGCGGACAGGTGATGGAGAAATTGCTGCAAGGCGAGCGGGTCCCGCTGTACGAGCGGAAATTCAAGAGAAAAGACAAGCAGTTTGTACAGGCTGAGGTCAACGTCGAACTGGTCAGGGACGACCAGGGCAACCCGCTTCACATCTTGAGCGTGGTGCGGGACATCACCGAGCGCAAACAGGCCGAGGAGGCCATCCGCGCCAGCAACGAGATACTGGGCGCCATTTTCAACGTCTCTCCCCTGGCCGTCATCCTGCTGGATATGGCAGGGATGATACAACTCTGGAACCCGGCGGCAGAACGCATCTTCGGCTGGGCCAAAGATGAAATCCTCGGCAAGCCAAACCCGATCATCCCGCCCGACAAGGTTGACGAATACCACAGCCTGCTCGACCACATCCTGGCAGGGGATACGGTCTCTGAGCGGGAGGTCGTCCGCCAGCGCAAGGACGGCTCGAGGATCACCATCAGCCTCTCCTCCGCCCCGCTCTTCGATGCAGCCGGCAGCCCGCGCGCAGTGATGGCCATTGTGGCCGACATCACAGAACGGAAGCTGGCTGAAGCCGAACTGCAAAAAAGCAGGTACTTGCTCCAGGAATCACAGAAAATTGCCGGGATCGGGCATTATGACCTGGATGTCCTCAAGGGGACCTGGGAAAGCTCAGAAACCCTGGACCAGTTATTCGGAATAGGCGGGGATTACCCGCGCGATGTAGCCGGATGGCTGCAACTGGTATATCCCGACGACCGGAATGAGGTGGGAACCTACTTTGCCAACGACGTGCTCACCAGGCGCAGACCTTTCGACAAGGAATACCGGATCGTCCGTTTCGGCGACGGCAAAACCCGTTGGGTACACGGGTTGGGCAAACTCGAATTCGACCCGGACGGCAACCCAACCCGCTTGATCGGCAGCATCCAGGATATTACCGAACGCAAGCAGGCCGAGAGCATCCTGCAGGCCCGGCTGCGGCTGATGGAATTTGCCGCGACCCACTCCCTGGCCGACCTGCTCCAAAAAACGCTTGACGAAGCCGAAGCCCTGACAGACAGCAGCATCGGTTTTTATCACTTCCTCCAACCCGACCAGGTCACCCTGTCGCTCCAGACCTGGTCCACCAGGACCAAGACCGATTTTTGCACGGCCAAAGGCGAAGGCTTGCATTACAGTGTGGACCAGGCAGGCGTGTGGGTGGATTGCATCTACAGCGGAGGGCCGGTCATTCACAACGATTATGCCTCCCTGCCCCACCGCAAAGGTCTCCCGGAGGGCCATGCTGAAGTCCGGCGGGAACTGGTCGTCCCGGTCAAACGCGGCGACGCCCTCGTTTCCATCCTGGGCGTGGGCAACAAGCCCCAGGAATATACCGAGGAAGATATTCACGCTGTTTCCTTCCTGGCTGACCTGGCCTGGGATATTGCCGAACGAAAACGGGCAGAAGTTTCGTTACGCGAGCGCGAGGAAAAAATGCAGAGTATATTCCGCGCCGCGCCTATTGGCATTGGGATGGTGGTCGAACGCGTCATCCAGGAAGCCAACCAGACCCTGTGCAATATGACCGGGTATACCCATGAAGAACTGATCGGGATGGATTCGCGCCTGCTGTATCGCACGCAGGAAGATTACGACTTCGTTGGTGTGGAAAAATACCGTCAAATCAGCCAGTATGGGATGGGCACCATCGAAACCCAATGGCAGCGCAAAGATGGGAGGGTCTGCGACATCCTGCTCAGTTCTGCCCCCATTGATTTGGGTGACTTGTCGAAAGGCGTAACTTTCACGGCGCTCGATATCACTGAAAGCAAACGGGCAGAGGAATCCGTCCGCCTGAAAACCGATGAACTGGAAGCGTTATTCTCGATCTCGACCCACCTGCGTTCGGCCCAGTCGGCCAATGACATGCTGCCCATGGTTTTGGAGGAACTTCGCCGCGTCCTCGAAACAGACACCAGCGCAATCATCCTGCACACCGCCGAGGAGGAGCATTTCACCTACGCGCTGGGGGACGGCATCCTCACCTCGAATATCGGGAAGCAGTTTGGCGTCGAGAACAGCATCAGCGGCCTGATCCTGAAGACCCGCCAGCCCTACGTCACCGGGAACCTGTCCACAGATACCCGAAAAGCGAGCGCCGTCAATGGCGCTGAAAGCTTAGGCCCGGCGGTGCTGGTCCCGGTCCAATCCGATGATGAATTCCTGGGCGTACTGGTTTGCGCCCGTGAGAAGGACAAAGGCGCGCCGCCCTTCTCGACTTCGGAAGTCCAATTATTGACCGCCATCGGGGAGATGGTGGGCAATGCCCTGCGCCGGGCGCGGCTGTTCGACCAGGCGCTTTCACGCCTCCAACACGTCCAGGCTTTGCACTCGGTGGACATGGCCATCTCGGCCAACCTCGATTTGAATATCACCCTCGAAATCCTGCTCAGCCAGGTGACCGCACAACTCAACGTGGATGCAGCCGACATCCTGTTGCTCGATCCGCACAGTTTCATCCTCGAATTTGCTGCCGGGCATGGATTCCAGAACAAGCTGATCCAGTCCAGCAGTCTGCGGATCGGGGATGGCCTCGCCGGTTGGGTGGCCCTGAACCGCAAGATGCTCGTCGTCCCCAACCTTGCCCTGAGCGACAGGCTGATCCGCAAGAATTTACCGGACGAAGGGCTGGTCTATTACTATGGCGTGCCGCTCATCTGCAAAGGGAACCTGCTCGGCGTGCTGGAGGTTTTCAGCCGCTCGCCGCACCAGGTCGGCGCCGAAGAACTGGATTACCTGGAGGCCCTGGCCATCCAGGCCGCCATCGCCATAGACAATGCCAAGTTGTTCGGCCAACTCCAAAGCTCCAACATGGAGCTGATGATGGCTTACGACGCCACCATCGAAGGCTGGTCCCGCGCCCTCGAACTCCGGGACGAAGAGACCGAAGGTCACACCCTGCGGGTTGCTGAAATGACGATGAAACTGGCTAAGCTCATGGGGATGAGCGAGAAGGATTTCACCCACATCCGGCGCGGGGCGTTGCTGCACGACATCGGCAAAATGGGCATTCCTGATAAAATCCTGCTCAAGCCGGGGCCGCTCGACGATGCGGAATGGGAGATCATGAAATTGCACCCGGTCTATGCTTACGAGATGCTCCGGCCGATCACCTTCCTGCGCCCCGCGGTGGACATCCCCCATTGCCACCATGAAAAATGGGATGGGAGCGGCTATCCGCGCCAGCTCAAAGGCGAGGCTATCCCCATGCCGGCGCGCATCTTTGCCATAGCCGACGTTTACGATGCCCTGACCAACGACCGCCCCTATCGCAAGGCCTGGCCCAAAGAAAAAGCCATCGCCTATATCCTGGAACAGTCCGGCAAGCACTTCCAGCCTGAGATCGTGGAGGCGTTCGTCAAGCTGGTTGCACAGTAACGCGACACTCATGCCGCCTGCGCCCGAAAAAATATTACGCGCCCGGTATCCGACAGACTCTTGACCTTGGGGGCAAAACATCGTATTATGAACTGGAAATAAGCATTAACCTGATGTCCACACGAAATATGCAAAAAGGCCAGTATCTCGAAACCATTCTACGCTCTCCAAAGACCGTCTTCACCTTCGAAGACGTGTCGCTGTTGTGGGGAGAACCCGGTACACAAGCTGTGCGGGTGAGGCTGAGTTATTATGTCGGTCGCGGCAGGTTATACCGAATCCGAAGAGGCCTGTATGCCAAGGACAAAAACTACAATAAGTTGGAGTTCGCCACACGAATATATCCTCCCTCATACGTGAGTCTTGAAACCATCCTTGCGCGGGAAGGTCTCATCTTCCAGTTCCATGCCGATGTCAGCGTGGCTTCGTATTTGACCCGCGATATCGAAGTGGATGGACAGATGTATTCTTTCAGGAAGATAAAGACGCCCATTCTCGCCAACCCCATTGGCGTGGAAAACAGGAACGAAACTTCATTGGCTACCAGGGAGCGGGCGTTTTTAGATACGCTCTATCTTCACGGCGATTATCACTTTGACAACCTCAACGAATTGGATTGGAGTAAAGCGTTGGACATGCTTCCGATCTATCAGAATAAAAGCATGGAGAGGCGTGTTCGCAGGCTTTACGAGCAAGTCGCCCAATCGAACAGGCAATAGCTCATGAAACTCGACATCTCCACCCACAAAACCATTCTCTTTCAGATTCTCAAGGACATTTATTCGGATACGAGGATCGCACCCTTCCTCGGGTTCAAGGGCGGTACCGCGGCATTGATGTTCTACGGACTGGATCGCTTTTCCGTTGATCTCGATTTCGACTTATTGGATGAGTCTCAGGAGGAGGTCGTGTTCGAGCGAGTGGCAAAGATCGTCCAAAAATACGGGACGCTCAGAGAGTCGAATCGGAAGCGGTTTGGTATCTTCTTTGTTCTCTCCTACGAGGATACGGCGCGGCATGTCAAGGTAGAGATCAGTCGGCGGAAATTTGGCTCACGCTACGAAATCAAGACCTACTTGGGCGTCTCGATGCGAGTGATGGTTCCCGAGGACCTGTTCGCCCATAAGCTGATGGCCTTCCACGAGCGGATCGGCAAGACCAGCCGCGATATTTACGACGTTTGGTTTTTCCTCCAGCACCGGTTTCCAATCAATCAAGCAATTATCCAGGAACGCTCCGAGATGCCATTCGATGAGTTTCTCCGTACCTGTATAGAACGATTGGAAAAGATGAGCAATCGCCGCATTTTGGATGGGATTGGGGAGCTCCTGACGCCCAACCAGAAGAATTGGGCCAAGGCCAAATTGCGGGAAGACACGATTTCATTGTTGAAATTGAGACTCGGGAGTTGACCTGTTTCGACGCGCAGCGGTAGGGCAGGGAACGCAAGGATCCTATTTTCGTTCGAGTCTCCGACTTCAGATTTCCTTACGGAGCGTCGTCACCCATCCCCGTTTTTCAATTCGCGCTTGGCGGCCTGCCAGAGGGCTTCCATTTCGTCCAGGGTCATGGCGGTGAGGGGCTTCCCGGCTTTCTGCGCGCCCTGTTCCACGAAGGCAAAGCGGCGCTTGAAGCGCTGGTTCGTGCCGCGCAGGGCCGACTCGGCGTCCACGTTCTTCCAGCGGGCCAGGTTGACCAGGGCGAAGAGCAGGTCGCCCAGTTCAGCGGCCAGTTCGTCGTCGTTTTCGGCGCGGCGGACTTCTTCGATTTCCTCGGCGATCTTTTCGAGGACGCCTTCGATCTCCGGCCAGTCGAACCCGACCCGGGCGGCCCGGTCCTGGTATTCCTGGGCCTGGGTCAGGGCCGGCAGCGCCAGCGGGACGCCGTCGAGCAGGCCCTTCTCCTTTTCGCCGTTCTCCTTGCGTTCGGTTTCCTTGATCTTCTCCCAGTTCGAGAGCACATTGCCGACCCCGTCCACCTTCACATCGCCGAAAACGTGCGGGTGGCGGCGGACGATCTTGTCGTGGATGCCCTGGATCACTTCAGCCATGGTGAATTCGCCGTATTCGCTGCCGATCTGGGCATTCAACACGATCTGGAGCAGCAGGTCGCCGAATTCTTCGCGCATCTTGCCGGGATCGTCGGCGTCGAGGGCGGCGATGGCTTCGTAGGCTTCCTCCAGCAGGTGGGGGCGCAGGGACTGGTGGGTTTGTTCCCTGTCCCAAGGGCAGCCGTCCGGGGCGCGCAGACGGGCAACAATCTCCTGGAAGGATTCGAAAGAGGTACCCGGTCCCAGCGGCGGGAGGTAGAGCGAGGTGAGCAGGCCGATGTGCGGCGAACGGTCAATTTCAAAGAGATGAAGATCTTCGACGAGCTGGCCTTTCGTCCCGGCGGCGTGGATAAGACGGACCGGGTGCTGGTCCGGGTAGACGGATGTCAGCGCCAGTTTGACTTCGGATGCGGTCAACTTCGAGTAGATCTGGGCGATCAAGGCGGGCGAATCGGACGGGAAGGGTGGGACGCAGCCGGACCCGAGGGCCAACGCGTCAACCAGGGCGGTGTGCGGGAAGGGGTCGAGGCCGAGGGCGGAGCAGGTCGGCTCCATGAACGAGAGTCCCTCGACGAGGCGCAGACCCAGCCCCTCGTCCCGGGCGATGCGGGCAATCTCCGGGCTGGTGCGCTCGGCCACGAATGGGTGTCCGGGCACAGCGTAGATCACGCCTTCGGGGCGGCGTCCCAATTCCAAAACTTTCGAGACAATGGCCGCATAAACCTCATCGAAGGAGACGTGCTGTTCGTACAGGTCGTCGAAGGTGTGGATTTCGACCGAAGCGGGCAGGCCGGAGACAGTGGGATGCTGGCCGGTGCGCAGCCAGACTTCGCCAGCCTGCGAGAGCACATCCCAGGCTTCACGGGTGAGTTGGCCGGGGCTGCCGGGGCCAAGGCCGAGAATGGTTATTCCGGGCATGGGAACTCCTTTTAAACGCAAACGTAATGCGTAAACCGTAGTTTTACGTTTTACGCATTACGCA
>DIDQ01000117.1:0-3717 GCA_002418215.1 Anaerolineales bacterium UBA5796 | reverse complement strand
TTGCGGGCGCGCTTGAGGCCGGGTTTCTTGCGCTCTTTGATGCGCGCGTCACGGGTCAGCAAGCCGCCTTTGCGCATGGCCGAACCCAGGTCAGCGTTCATTTTGACCAGGGCGCGGGCCAGGCCAAGCTGCACAGCCGAGGTCTGCCCGGAGACGCCGCCGCCGTTGACCAGAACGGTGACATCGTACTGGGACAGCTCGTAACCGGCGGCCTTCAGGGGGGCCATAACAGCTTCGGGATCACCGGTGCGGGTAAAGTACTCGTTGAGAGCCTTCTCGTTGATGGTGAAAACGCCGGAGCCGCTTGCTACGCGCACACGAGCGGTGCTTTCTTTGCGGCGGCCAATGCCTTCGAAATATTGGGTCATAACGTGCTACTCCTATTAAGCCAGAGTTTCAGGGTTCTGGGCTTCGTGCGGGTGCTCAGGGCCAGCGTAGACCTTGAGTCGCTTCAACAAATGGCGGCCCATGCGGTTGTGCGGGAGCATACCCCACACCGCAGACTGGATAACGCGCTCAGGGAATTTCTTGAGCTGGTCGCGCAGGGAGATGGAGGTAAGACCGCCGGGATAACCCGAATGGCGGTGGTACATCTTCTCTTCCATTTTTTTACCAGTCACGGTAATGCGCTCGGCGTTGATGACAACTACATAGTCGCCCATTTCGACGCCGGGGGTAAAAGTGGGCTTGTGCTTACCCAGCAAGACAGCCGCAATTTTGGTAGCCAGGCGGCCGAGGGTTTGGCCGTTGGCGTCCACCACGTACCAGTTGCGCTCGATCTCGCCGGCCTTCGGATAGTAGGATTTATACACTGTCGTCTCTCCGATCACAGACTTGATTTCAACTTTTGACCAGGTTTTGCGGATATGTGACCTGCACCAACGTCAGGCCGCGCGCGGGAGCAAGCTCCGCGGGAATTTGGGCCTGCCCGGCGAGTGCCCGGGCCACTATCTCCGCTGATAAGTTTCCCTGCGCCGCGGCGACCTGCACATAGACCAGCCTGCGTACCATGTGGTAGAGGAAGGCCTCGGCCTGCACGTCGAAGAACCATTCGTCGTCGTGCGGCTGCCAGCCGGCCTCCATCACCGTGCGGACGGTGCTGCCTTCTTTCCGGGGCGGGGAACCGAAGGCGGCGAAGTCGTGGCGTCCGATGAACAGGCGGGCCAGGGTTTGCAGGGTTTCGCCGTCCGGCGCAGGCCAGACCCGCCAGGCGTAGCGCTCCCGCAGGGGGTCGCGCAGCGGCTGGCAGAACAGGCGGTAGCGGTAGCGGCGGGAGGCGGCGTCGAAGCGGGGGTGGAAGCCACTCGGAGCAACCTCCACCGCGCTGACGGCCATATCCGGCGGCAGGTTGGCGTTGAGGGCGTTGCGCAGATCGTCGGGGCCGTGCCGCCATTCGAGGTCGAAGGCGGCCACCTGCCCTGAGGCGTGAACGCCGGCGTCGGTGCGTCCGGCCAGCAGGACCGAAGTCCCGGTCCAGCCGATCCGTTTCAGGGCCTTTTCAAGTTCACCCTGGACGGTGCGTCTTTTTGCTACCTGCCGCTGGCTCCCTGCAAAGTGGGTGCCATCGTAAGCAAGGATAACCTGGTAACGTTCCATTTTTGCGTTCAGTGGTCAGCAGTCAGCGGGGCTGAAAGCCGAGGGCTGATCGCTTATTCTTCCACAAGTTCGAGCAGCACCATGTCGGCGTTGTCGCCGAGGCGCGGGCCAAGTTTCAGTACGCGGGTATAACCACCGTTGCGCCCAGCAAAGCGGGGGGCAATCTCATTGAAGAGTTTGGCGACCATTGTGTTGTCGCCCAGGCGGGAGGCGATCAGGCGGCGGGCGGCCACCTTTTCGGCATCGCTGGCTTCGGCGCTGTTGCGGGCCACGGTGATCATGCGTTCGGCCTCGCCGCGGATTGCGGCGGCTTTGGCGCGGGTGGTCTGGATGCGCTCATGCGTAAAGAATTGTTTGATCAGCGTCCGGCGCAAGGCAGTGCGCGCGCCTTTGCTGCGGTTTAGTTTGTAACCTGCTACTTGATGTCGCATTTCGTCTTACTCCGCAGAATCCAAATCATCTTTCAAATAGCCCTTCTCCTGCATCTTCTGACGCAACTCATCCAGGCTCTTTTCGCCGAAGTTACGGATGGACATGACGGCCTGTTCGCCCTTTTCGAGCAAATCAATCACGTCACCTACGGTGGTAATGCCCGTCCGCTTGAGCGAGTTGAATACGCGCACCGACAAGTCGAGCGCTTCAACCGGCGTTTCGGCAACTTCGCTGGCCAACCGGGAACCGGTCGGCTCTTTTTCGATTGTAACAGTCAGCGTCTCTTCGCTGATGCCAGCGATGAAACGCAGGTGGTCAATCAAATGTTTGGCCGCCGTACTGAGGGCGCGCTCCGGCGACATCGTGCCGTCGGTCCAGATTTCGAGGGTCAACTTGTCATAGTTGGTGCTCTGGGCCACGCGGGCCGAAGAGACTTCCCAGTTGACGCGCTTGACCGGGCTGAAGATGGCGTCCACCGGCAGTTCGCCAATGGGCAGGCGACCGCCGCGCTCATTGGCGGGCGAATAGCCGCGGCCGCGTTCGACCGTGAATTCAATGTCGAGCCGGGCCTTGTTGTTGTCAACGGTGAAGAGGAACAGGTCAGGGTTGACCACCTCGATCTCCGGCGGCGTAATAATATCTGAAGCGGTGACCGTCCCTTCGCCGCGCACTTCGAGGTGCATGCGGGCGATATCCACACCGTCCAGTTTGAGGCGCAACTGCTTGATCTGCAGCGTCACCTGGATGACATCCTCGCGCACGCCTTCGATGTCGCTGAACTCATGCAGCACGTCGGCAATGCGGATGGAGGTCACTGCTGCGCCATCGAGCGAGGAGAGCAGCACACGGCGCAGGGCGTTCCCCACCGTTGTGCCATATCCGCGCTCCAGCGGGCTGATGACAAATTTGCCGTAATTGCGAGCTTCGGCTTCACGCTCGATCTTCGGCATAACCATGGTACTTAATCCCGTCACGGTTCACATCTCCCTGATTAGCAAAACACAAGCGATTGCCGGGGGACAAGACGCCCCGCCGGCGCGAACAGCCAGCCTACTAGCGAGAGTAGTATTCAACGATCAACTGTTCGTTCAGGCTTCCGTCAATCTCAGCCCGTTCGGGCAGACGCTCCACGGAGCCGGTGAGGGCTTTGTGGTCACGCGCAAGCCAGGCGGGATATGTGCGGGACTCAACCATTTCAGGTAATTCTTTGAAATAGGAGGCTGAGCGCGAACCCTCACGCACTTCGATCTTGTCCCCAGGCTTGAGCAGCATGGAGGGGATATCGGTGCGGCGGCCATTGACGGTGAAGTGGCCATGGGTGACCAGCAAGCGCGCCTGAGCGCGGCTGGAGGCAAAACCCATGCGGTAGATCACGTTGTCGAACCGCGATTCCAGGATTTGCAGCAGGTTGAGGCCGGTCAGGCCGCGGCGCTGCAAAGCCACTTCATAGTAACGGCGGAACTGGCGCTCGAACACGCCATAGACGCGGCGGGCGCGCTGTTTGGCGCGCAGCTGACGCGCGTAGTCCGATTCACGGTTGGCGCCGCCGCGCCCGCGTCCGCCCGAGCGGCCGTGCTGGCCGGGGGCAAAACTGCGGCGCTCGAATGCGCACTTGGGAGAGAAACACCGCTCCCCTTTCAAGAATAACTTTTCACCTTCACGCCGGCACAATTTACAGACCGGCCCAAT
>DIDQ01000064.1:76486-87542 GCA_002418215.1 Anaerolineales bacterium UBA5796 | reverse complement strand
ATTCTCATATTGAGAATTGCTGTGGCGTTGGGTCCGGCTTGGCAGCCGCCTTCTTTGTTGGTATATTCGTCCCGATGCGACTCCTTTTTGTGGCCGACGGCCGCTCTCCAACCGCCCTGAATTGGATCGAATATTGGACGACGCGCGGTGACGAGGTCCACCTGGCCTCGACCTTCGCCTGCTCCCCCTCCCTCCCGCTGCGGGGCCTGGACTTTGCGCCTGTGGCCTTCAGCGGAGCCGGGTCGGCCCCCAATGCGGATCCCGTTAAAAATCAAAACCATCGTAGTAGCGACTTTGGTCGCTCGCGAACGGCTAAAGCCGTTACTACGGTATTCCAAAGCGCGGCTTTTATCGGACTGCGCGCCGCCGTCCGGCACTGGCTGGGACCATTGACCATTCCCCGGTCGGCGCGGCGGCTGGCTGAAATCATCCAGCGCGTCCAGCCGGACCTGGTCCACGCCCTGCGCGTGCCTTACGAGGGGATGCTGGCCGCCGAGGCCCTGCGCCAGGTACAAAGTGATATTCCTTTATTGGTCTCCATCTGGGGCAACGACTTCACCCTGCACGCCCCCAGCACCCCGCTGATGGGAGCCTACACCCGGCGCACGATGCAGACCGCCGCCGCCCTGCACGCCGACTGCCAGCGCGACATCCGCCTGGCGCAGCTCTGGGACTTCTCCCCCGCCAAGCCGGCGATCCTCCTGCCCGGCAACGGCGGCCTGGATTTGACGCTCTTCCACCCGCCCGCAGGGCGTGACCCGGCCGCGGCGGCGTGGGTCGTCAACCCGCGCGGCTTCCGGGCTTACGTGCGCAACGATACTTTTTTCAAAGCCATCCCGCGTGTGCTGGAACAGAAACCGGAGACCCGCTTCGCCTGCCCGGATATGGCCGGGGAAGCCGAAGCCGTGAAATGGCTGGACCAGATGAACATCGCCGATTCGGTGCTGCTCCTGCCCAAACTATCCCGCCCCGAATTGGCAGACCTGTTCCGCGCCGCGCAAGTGGTCGTCTCGCCCAGCACCCACGACGGCACGCCCAACTCGCTGATCGAGGCCATGGCCTGCGGCTGTTTCCCCGTCGCCGGGGATCTGGACTCGATCCGCGAGTGGATCACCCCCGGCGTCAACGGCCTGCTGGTGGACCCGGGCGACCCGTCAGCGTTGGCCGCGGCGATCCTGTCGGGACTGGATAATGCCGAACACCGGGAGCAGGCCCAAAGTCACAACACCGCTCTGGCGGCCGAACGGGCCGAGTACGGGAATTGCATGTCCAGGGCTGCGGCGTTCTATCAGTCCATCATCGCGAAGGCGTCGCGCCAGACCTTCAGGTAGAACCGTTTAACGGAATATTTTCTTCGCTTCGAGAAATCCCCTTTTGCACGGCGCGACGCATCCTCCTGATAAAAAATTCCCCGACAGGCCAAACCCATCGGGGAAAACTGATCGCTGAAAACTGAGCACTGAATTCATTGGCTATCACGCGGCGCTCGCAAGGACTCCAGTCGTTCCTGCAATTCTATCTGGCGCGTGGCTGCCGCGTTTTTTATCTCAGCCGTAAATGACGCGCCGCGCTGGCGGATCTCTGAGCGCAACTGTTCACCGGATTCGGGGGCCAGCAACAGGGCAATCGTCGCGCCGACCAGCCCGCCGACAAATGTGCCGATCAAAAAGCCAAACATTTTACGCATGGGATTCTCCTGATGAAAATAGGTGGGATGAAGGGCTAAGACCATTATAGATTAAAAAAGGCATTGCCGCAATCGGGCTTTTGTGGAATAATCAGTTTGCCGCAGGCATCCCTGTGAGCCTGACGGCAGGTACAAAAAATCCTTTTCCCCTGTGGCCTCCGGCGACGCCGGAATGGCTCCTACCTTCCAAAGGAGGATACCTTGTCCACGATTTCCCCTGAAATCACTGTTGCTCCGCGTAAAAAAGTGACCACGCTGACCCTGCGCCAGATGAAGGCGCGCGGCGAGGTCATCACCATGCTGACCGCCTACGACTATCCCACCGCCCTGGCCATGGACCAGGCCGGGGTGGATACGATCCTGGTGGGCGATTCGCTCGGCATGGTCGTGCTCGGCTATCCCAACACCCTGCCGGTCACGATGGAAGACATGCTCCACCACTGCAAAGCGGTGGCGCGCGGGGCCAGGACCGCCCTGTTGATCGGCGACATGCCCTTCATGTCGTACCAGGTGGATGCGAAGGAGGCCGTCCGCAATGCGGGGCGCTTCCTGCAAGAAGCCGGGATGGACGCGGTCAAGCTCGAAGGCGGGCGCGAACGGGTCGAGGCGATCCGGTTGATCGTCGAGGCGGGCATCCCGGTGATGGGGCACCTGGGCCTGACGCCGCAATCGGTCAACCAGTTGGGCGGGTTCCGCCCCCAGGGCCGCGACCTGGCCGCCGCCAAACGCCTGCTCGAAGACGCCCTGCTGCTCGAAGAGGCCGGCTGCTTCAGCCTGGTGCTCGAATCCGTCCCGGCCCGGCTGGCCGGTTTCATCTCGGACAAGCTCAACATCCCGACCATCGGCATCGGGGCGGGCGCGGGCTGCGACGGGCAGGTGCTGGTCACTCACGACCTGCTCGGCCTGTTCGACCGCTTCACGCCCAAGTTCGTCAAAAAATACGCGGACTTCCACGGCGAAATGCGCCGCGCCTTCGGAGAGTACTTCGCCGAGGTGCAGGGCAGCCAGTTCCCGGCCCCCGAACACACCGTCGAAATGGCAGACGAGACCTGGCAGGCCTTCCTGAAAGAAGCCGAATGAACGAACCCATCCTCATCGTCGGCACCGGGGCGCTGGCCAGCCTGTTTGCCGTGCGCTTGAGCGCGGCCGGGACGCCCGTGGCCATGCTCGGCACCTGGACCGAGGCGCTGGAAGCCATCCGCAGCGAGGGGGTGCGGATCACCGACGGACGGCGCGAGCAGGCCTACCGGGTCCGGGTGACGGATGACCCGGCCGACTGCGCCGGGGCGCGCTTCGCCCTGGTGCTGGTCAAATCCTGGCAGACGGAGCGGGCGGCGCGTCAACTGGCTGAATGCCTGGATGCAGACGGGCTGGCCGTCACCCTCCAGAACGGGGTCGGCAACCGGGAGACCCTCGCGGGGATGTTGGGCCTGCCGCGCGTGGCCCTGGGCGTGACCACCACCGGCGCGACCCTGCTCGGGCCGGGACTGGTACGCGCCGGGGGTGAGGGGACCGTGTCCATCGAGGAGCATGCCCGCCTGTCTCCGCTGGCTGCGCGGCTGCGGGAGGCCGGGTTCAACGTCCAAACCGTTTCGGACGCGCGCACCCTGGTCTGGAGCAAGCTGGTCATCAACGCGGCCATCAACCCGCTCACAGCCGTGTTACGCGTCCCAAACGGCGCGCTGCTCCAACATCCGGCAGCCCGGGCGCTGATGGGCGACCTGGCGCGTGAGACCGCCGAGGTCGCCAGCGCCGAAGGAGTCAACCTGTCCTTCCCCAACCCGTTGGCCGCAGCGGAAGACGTGGCCCGGCGCACGGCCGCCAACCACTCGTCCATGTTCCAGGATGTGAAGCGCGGCGCGCCGACCGAGATAGACGCCATCTGCGGGGCGGTGACGCGCGCCGGCGAGAAACACCGCATCCACACGCCGGTCAACCGGGTCTTCTGGCACCTGGTGCAGGCCATGGTCCATAACCGCCAGATGCAGGCGGCTTGAGACAGGCCAAAGAGATCATGCAAAAAGTGTGACCACTGGGCACTTCCGTTTATTTTCAGGCATGGTAAGATATGGAAAACTGCTTTTACCGGAGGCTTTACCATGCCAAAATGGTTGACCACCTTTTTCTCGCTGATTGTCCTGAGCTTACTGGCCGCCCTGACGCTTCCCGTCCAAGCCCAGGGTTCGGTGGTATTTTCCAGCGTGGATGTGAGCATCCTGCCCGAATACGACCAACCCAGTGTCCTGGTGATCTATGATTTTCTCGTACCCCAAACAGCGCCCCTGCCGCTCGATGTGACCATTCGCATTCCCGAAAAAGCAGATTTGCTGGCAGTAGCCTACCTGGACAGCGGGAATTTCATCAACGCGAACTACGATAATTCGCAGGTGGCGGGCGGCTGGCGGTCAATCCGCTTTACCATCGAAAATCCGGTGGGATATCGCATCGAATATTACGATGAACTGCAAAAGGATGGCGCTACACGCACCTATCGCTATGAGTGGGCCGGGGACGCGGAAGTGCAGCGCTTCCAGTTGACTTTCCAGCAGCCCAGGGGAGCCAAGAATACCAAAACCAACCCGGACCTCGGGACCGGCAACATGAACGCCGAGGGTCTGACCGAGTACGGAACCCAGTTCACCAACCTGCAAAACGGGCAGGGCCTCAGCCTCGACATCCAATACGAGAAGAACAACGACGACCTGACCATCACCGGTTCGAACGTCCAGCCTGCAACGCCCCTCACCACTGATCCTGTGGGCCTGAATTTCAACAGCTTGTTGCCCTGGATCCTGGGCGGGGTTGGCGCGCTGCTGATCGTTGGCGGAATCGTTTATTTCAGGATGACCGGTCAGCAGACAGAGGCTCCTTTGCGCAAACGGCATGTGCCGCGTCAAACGGATGAACCGGGAGAAGGCAGTATTTATTGCCACGAGTGCGGGAAGCGCGCCCAATCCAGTGACCGCTTCTGCCGTACCTGCGGCACACGCTTGAGAAATTAGCCTTTTCGAGACGGCTGGAATGGATTTCGGAAGTGAAACTTCCGAAATCTCCCTGCTACTGGCGCACGGAGGGCGCGTCATGCACGTACCGTTCATCGTCCAGATCTATTTCTTCTACGGCCTGGCATTCTTCTGCATGGGTTTGATCGTAGTTATCGAAGGCGGCCGGGCCTCGGATGAACGCCTGCGAAAAGCCCTGCGTCCGCTGGCCGGTTTTGGCATCCTGCACGGGGGACATGAATGGTTCGAAATGTTCGTCTACATTGACCAGTTGGCCAACCCGCAGCCTGAAATCGTCATCATTGACGCCATCCGGCTGACCATCCTGGCTGTATCTTTCGTCTCGCTGGCCGCATTCGGCAGTTTCCTGCTGGCGCAAGATGAACAAGCCCAGCGCTACTACCTGCTTTTGCCGCTCGGGTTGGAGGCCATCTGGGTCTTCGGACTGATGATCCTGCACGGCAAGTATCCCACCGACCAGATCTGGGCCATAGGCGATGTGTGGACCCGATACACCCTGGCCATCCCTGCCGGGGTGTTGACCGCCGCCGGCCTGGTCGTCCAGCAGCGATACTTCCGCCGGGCCGGCCTGATCCGCTTCGGCCAGGATGCGCTGTGGGCTGCCGTCGCCTTCCTGTGGTATGGTCTGGTCGGGCAGATATTCGTCATCCCCACCGCCCTGCCCCCTTCCAATTTCATCAACGACGAGTTGTTCATGAGACTGTTCGGCATCCCGGTTCAGTTATTCAGGGCTGTGATGGCCGTTATGGCAGCCGTTTTCATCGTAAGGTTCCTGCGCGCCTTCCAGGTAGAGACGGACCTGAAAATAACCGAACTGCAAGCCGCCCGCCTCCACGACGCCCAGGCGCGTGAACGGCTGCGCGGCGAGCTGTTCCGACGGGTAGTCGGCGCCCAGGAGTCTGAACGTCAGCGCATCGCCCGTGACCTGCACGATGAGACCGGCCAATCACTGACCGCCATCGGGATGGGATTGCGCGGCCTCGAAAAGAGCCTCGAAAGCCACACCGATGCCCGTAAAGAGAAAAGCATGGATAACCTGCGCGCCCTGAAATCCATGGCCGAAAAATCTCTGGAGGAGTTACAACGCATCATCACCGACCTGCGCCCCTCCCACCTGGATGATTTGGGGTTGACCGCCGCGATCCGCTGGTACGCCACCACAGTCCAGGAGCGTACCAACCTTTTTATCGAAGTCATTGGGCTGGGAGATGAACACGAGATCAGCCCGCCGGCCAAAATTGCCCTGTTTCGGGTTGCCCAGGAAGCTCTCAATAATATTGTCAAACATGCCCAGGCGTCCGAAGTCCACATCGCCCTGAGTTACGAACATGACCAGGTACGCCTCAAAGTGCGCGACAACGGGCGCGGTTTCCTGCCAAACTCGGTCAACCAGGGACAGGGGCGGGTTTCCCTCGGACTGGCAGGCATGGAAGAACGCGCCAACCTGTTGGGCGGCAAATTCAGCCTGTTTTCCAATCCCGGCGAGGGGACGATTGTCCAGGTGAGCATCCCTTACAATTTCGAAGAAGAAACTCGATCCGCCAACGCTCCAAGGAGAGAACAATGAGCATCCGACTTCTGCTGGTTGACGATCATGCCGTCGTGAGGTCTGGGCTGCACATGCTGCTAGGCAACGAACCTGATGTGGAGATCGTCGGCGAAGCCGGCAACGCTGCCGAGGCCCTGACCCAGGCCGGAGCGCTCACCCCGGACGTAATCCTCATGGATATCGGCCTGCCAGACATGTCTGGGATCGAAGCCACCCGCATGATCAAAGCCCGTTACCCGATGATGGCAATTGTGGCGCTCACCATCCACGAGGACGAAGAATACTTCTTTAACATGCTGGATGCCGGAGCCAGCGGCTACGTCCCCAAGCGCGCCGCCCCCGAAGAACTGCTGACCGCCATCCGGGCCGCGGCCAGCAACGAAGTTTATCTGTACCCGTCCATGGCGAAGCTGCTGGTACGCGATTACCTCTCGACCGGCCACCCGCCCGAATCGGAACAGGATGTATTAACCGAGCGCGAACAAGAAGTCCTGACCCACCTGGCCGAGGGGGCCACCAATGACGAGATCGCTGAAGCCCTGGTCATCAGCCCCAAAACCGTGGCCCGCCACCGTGAAAATATCATGCGCAAGCTCAACCTGCACTCCCGGGTCGAACTGGTGCGTTACGCCATTCGCAAGGGGATCATCAAGGCGTAAGATTCATCTGTAATAACGACGCCATCGCCGGGACCGGTACAATCCAGCCCCGGTTTTATTTTTAACTCATACACAACAGCCCAGCTTTAGCCAGGTTTCTGGCGCGAAACTCGCTCACGCCGCCGTCCCTGACGGCGATCATCGGGGAAAATTGCGCCAAGAACTGGCCTAACCCCGTAATCACCCAATACGGTGATGGGTGATTCGCCCCATGCCAGCCAGCATAACGACCCATTCTAATTGTGAAAATTATCACTTTTAACCCCATGACTCACCACCGGCCTGGTTGGAATTCCCCACACACAATTTGGGAAGAAGACGAATTGTTCTCCCACGCCTCCTGTTGATAAACTGATAGTGAAATAAAGAACAATCACTCTCGAATGAGAAAAACAACAAGGAGGTTGCGATGGAAGGCTTACTGATTATCCTGACCTGGGCCATTCTGCGATTGGTCATCCCCGTCACGATCGTGTTGACGGCAGGTGAATGGGTACGGCGGCATCCGGCAAACATGCGGCCTGCCTGAAGCAGTACACCATGGAATGGTTTTCCACTCTCACTTCGCTGATCATAGGGTTTGTGCTGCGCTTTGGCATCCCCATTGCAGTCACAGCCGTGGTCATCATCCTGTTGCGCCGGTTGGATGAGCGCTGGCAGGCCGAGGCAAAAGCCGAAAGCCAGGCTGCGCTCGTCCCATCCTGCGTAAACGGGAAATACTGTTGGGAGATCAAAGGCTGCACCGAAGCGGATCGGGCCAAATGCGTCACGAGCGCTTCGCAGCAGCCTTGCTGGCAGGCCCGCCGGCTTCCCAACGGCCACCTCAGCGAAGGATGTCTCGGCTGCGAAGTCTTCCTTAAAGCCCCCGTTCCTTCTTCAACATAAATCAACAACGCAAGGAGATGCAAGAATGACAACCCGATACGAAAAAACCCTGTTCGCCCTGATGGTTGCCCTGGTGTTCGCCGCGGTGACTTTTATCCTGGTCCAGGCGCAAGGCGGGAATGCCCCTCAACCGCAGACCTTCACCAAAGAATGCGGAACCTGCCACACCGAGGCTCAAATGGCCTGGGCCAACGGCCTGCACGGACATGCCACCGATGATCCGGTCTTCGAGGAGGCCTGGACCGAGCAGGGCAAACCCGGCGCATGCCTGGTCTGCCACACCACCGGTTACGACCCGCAAACCGCCACCTGGACGCAAGACGGCGTTGCCTGTGAAGCCTGCCACAACCCGGTACCCGAGGATCATCCAAAATCCCCGATGCCCGTCACCCGCACAACCGATCTGTGTGGTCAATGCCACAGCGACACCCGCTTCGGCTGGCAGGACTGGAAGGTCAGCACCCACTATCAGCGCAATATGACCTGCACGGTCTGCCACGACCCGCACACTGCCAAGATCAAAGAAATGTTCACGGATGACGGCGCTTCAGCCAGCAACGATCCTTCCCAACTGTGTATCACCTGCCACCAGGAAGCCAGCATGAACTTCCCGTATTCGACACACCACAACCAGGGCCTCGCTTGCGTTGATTGCCACGTGATGCACACCTCTGACGATCCTAATGAAATCCATACCGTGCCGGATCACAGTTTCGAAGCTTCGCTAAAGAGCTGCAATAATTGTCACAAAGACTCCATGCACGGTCCCGGTATGGCCTCCGATGAGATTTCCGGCGGCGCTCCATTGGTTGTCCCGGATATGCCTCAGGTGGAATTGGCCTCCGTCACGCCCGAACCCCAGCCCATGTCCCCGGTCGGTTTCGCGGGACTGGCCGGTCTGATCGGCCTGGCGGCGGGCATGATCCTGGCCCCCTGGTTCGAGCGCATCTACCACAAAGTCAATTCCCATAAAGGAGGCAAGTGATGGCCGACACCACCCCAACCCTCAACCGGCGCGACTTCCTGAAACTGGCCGGGGTCGGCGTGACCATCGTGGCCGGAGCGCGCTTCGTCCGCGATATCCAGGCTTCGGGTCCCACAGAAGTCGGTCCGCACCGCTGGGCCATGGTCATAGACCAATCCAAATGTACCGGATGCGGGTACTGCACCCTGGCCTGCCGCGCCAATAACGATGTCCCGCCCGATATTTCGTGGAACAAGGTTATCAAGCTCGACCCCATGGGCGGGAAGGATGTTTACCTGCCGCGGCCCTGTATGCAGTGTGAAAAGGCCCCCTGCGTTGATGTCTGCCCGGTCAAGGCCTCCACCTACCGCCCCGATGGGATCGTGATGATGGACTACGACCGCTGTATCGGCTGCCGGTATTGCGAAGTGGCTTGTCCGTATGAAGCTCGCTCGTTCAATTGGAAGACCTTCGATGGACCCAACCCGGCTGTGCCGCAATGGGGCGAACCCGGAGTGGAGCGCCGTCCGCGGGGTGTCGTGGAAAAATGCGCTTTCTGCTACCAGCGCATCGACCGCGGTTTGGCCCTCGGCCTGACCCCCGGCGTGGACGAGGTTGCCACCCCCGCCTGCGTGGTAGCTTGCCCCACCAAAGCCCGCATCTTCGGCGATCTGAACGATCACAACTCCGAAGTCAGCAAAATCCTGGAAGAAACCGTAACCTTCCGCCTGCGCGAAGACCTCGGTACCGGGCCGCGCGTATACTACATCTCTCCCAAAGATGAGGCCTAAGATGACCAAACGCCTGTCTCTGCCCAAACCTACTCCCTGGACCTTGTGGGTCGGCCTGCTGGTTCTGCTGCTCATCGGCGGGCTGACGGCTGGAATCCTGATCTTCACCCAGGGTCTGCACCTGACCAACCTGACCGACCTGGTCCCCTGGGGTTTGTGGATTACTATTGATCTCTCGTCCATCGCCTTGAGCGCGGGGGCCTTCACCATTTGCGCCGCGGTCTACCTGCTGGGACTGAAACGCTTCCAGGCTGTGGCGCGCACCGCCTGCTACATCGGGTTGCTGGGCTACTCGATGGCCGTGCTGACCCTGATGCTCGACATTGGCCGCCCCGACCGTTTCTGGCATGCAGTCACCTACTGGAACCCGCACTCGCTGCTCTGGGAAGTGACCATGTGCGTCACCTTGTACCTGACGGTGCTGCTGATCGAGGTCCTGCCGATCCTGGCCAACCTGGAATGGCTGCGCCAGCGCTACCCCAAACTGGCCGGGAAGATGGCAAGCGCCCATCACCTGGCGCCGGTACTGGCCGTCTTTGGCCTGGGACTCTCGATGCTGCACCAATCCTCGCTGGGCGCCGCCTACGGTGTGATCAAAGCGCGTCCGCTCTGGTATCGCCCGGATATGTCGGTATTGTTCATCGTCTCTGCCATCGCCGGCGGCATGGCCCTGACCGTGTTCGCTTCGATGCTGTCCAGCCGCCTGACAAAAAAAGCCAAAATTGACGACGCCCTGCTGGAGCGCGTGGCCTACTTCATCGGCTGGGTGCTGGTCTTCTACCTGTACTTCCGATTCTGGGACACCCTGGCGATGACCTACACCTACGAACCCGGCCGGACCGAGGGCCTGCGGATGCTCACCAAAGGCACTTTTGCCTTCAACTTTTGGGTTGGTGAAATGCTCCTGGGCATTTTCATCCCGATGATCCTGCTGCTGAAAAAGGATACCCGCCTGAACCCCTTCTGGCGCATGGCGGCCCTGTTGATGATCGTCGGCGGCGTGGTAGCCTACCGCTACGATACCAACCTGTCGGGCCAGTTGATCATGCTCTCGTACCTGCCCGGACAACCAAGCGTCTTGTACACGGACTATACCCCCTCGCTGATCGAGTGGGTCGCCGGTCTGGGCGTGATCGCCTACGGCATGTTGGCCTTCTCGCTGGGGGTTCGTTACCTGCGGGTCGTGGACCACACCCTGGTCGAGGAAGAGCACGCCGAGGCAAAGCATCCGGCTCCCGAGCAGGTCCCAGCCTAAAAATTCGCACTCACGAAAACACTCCCCGGCTCCCGCCGGGGAGTGTTTTCGCGCCCAGGGGAAGGATTCCGAAACTCGCCTGGATTATTGAGGTTCAGCAAATCACTTAAGTTCATCTGCGGAAACGTCCCGAAGGTTCCCGTAGTGAGGGCGTTCTTATGAACGAAACCTTCGGGACAGTCTTAATCACTGATGTTACGCCCGCGCGGGGACAAGCCCCCGTGCTATTCATCCGAAGCCTGC
>DIDQ01000064.1:0-76436 GCA_002418215.1 Anaerolineales bacterium UBA5796 | reverse complement strand
GCCGCCACAGGCGGCTTCGTAAGAGCAGCCCGACGGTTTTATCGTCGGGCTGGGCGTGCGGTAAGGGTTTCCAGAGAGCGTAAATGGATACTGTTACGTAACATCAGTTGATCAATCTATATGAAAGTCAATAGGAGTCGTGCAAAAATAACTTCCGTTTTTCGCTTGGGGTGAGCGGGGCTAAAGCCGCCTGCTCAGTTCATGGAAGTCGTTTCGACAGGCTCAACGCGCCGCCTGCGGACTGGCATCGCGAGTCGGTTTTAACCGACTTTCATGAACTGAGGCAGGACTTTAGTCCGACGAATGCAGACGAGAAGAAATCCAGAATCGGGAAGTTGTTCTTACACAAGCCCATAGTCGAAGGGCCTGCTGCAATAAGGTCAATCCTGAATAATCTTACCCCCCTCCGCGAATATACCTGCCAAAAAGTGACTTTTATAACTTGAAATAGACCGCATTAAAATTATATAATTAAGACAGGTTGTGTCCGAATTTATCCGGCTTGTCGGGCATTGGCGTGGAAGTTCCCGGGTTATAAATAGCGATGTATGGTGTCTTACTCGCTGCCTCCAGTTCCGGGCTGCGCCACGGAAAACCCCATAGATTTTCTGGTTACACATATCAGGTCAACTTTGTGACAAATGTTATTATCTCTTCAGGCCGATTTCCAGTAGATTAATGATATATTAATTCTCAGACAATTTGTCTATTATTTCACGAGGTAAACAAGGAGGTTGACTGAAACCAAATTTTAAATCGCAAGAAGACTTCCGTGTAATTCAAAACCCCAAACCAAGGAGAATGTAAACCCATGTCAAACAAGAGAATGCTTTTAGCAATTGGCCTGTTGGTCGTCGCTGCTGCCCTCCTCACCGCCTGCGCCGGCCCGCAAGGCGAACCTGGTCCCCAAGGCCCGGCTGGCCCCGCCGGTCCTGCCGGACCTGCCGGTCCTGCCGGCGCTGACGGCGTGAGCTTCAGCGTCGAAGCCATCACCTGCACCGAATGCCACAACGATACCGCCCTCATCACCGGCAAAAAGGCCGCCTGGTCAACCTCGCTGCACGGTTCCGGCACAGCCTTCATCGAAGAAGGCCCCAACACCAGTTGTGCGGGTTGTCACTCCGGCTCCGCTTTCAGCGCCATGATCGCCGCCGGCCAGAACTTCACCCAGGTCGAATCGGCTGACGCCAACCCGACCCACCAGGACTGCCGCACCTGCCACCAGATCCACACCACATACACGGGCGCGGACTGGGCTTTGGAAACCAACGCTCCGGTCGCTTTCGCAGCTGAAGCCTTCGTTGGCACTACCTTTGATGGCGGCGCTGGTAACCTGTGCGCCAACTGCCACCAGGCTCGCCGCGTCCCAATCACGGTTGAAAACGGCACGGTCAACATCAATACCTCCCGCTTCAACACGCACTACGGTGTGGAAGCCCAGGTGCTGATGGGCTTGGGCGGCAAGGGTGTTGAAGGCAAACCCGGTGCGCACTACTCGATGGTGGAAAACACCTGCGTAGCCTGCCACATGGGCGAAGGCGATGTCCACACCTTCGAGCCGCAGATCGAGACCTGTGTCGCCTGCCATGCCGACGCCGAAAACTTCGATATCAACGGCTCGCAGACCGCCGTCCAGGCTTTGATTGACGAACTGCATGACCTGCTCGTCGCCAAAGGCATGGTCACTGAAAACGAAGATGGCAGTGTTTCTGTGGTCCAGGGCGTTTACCCCGAGAACGAGGCCTACGCTCTGTGGAACTACAACATCTTCTCGCATGAAGACACCAGCCTCGGCGTCCACAACCCGGCCTACGTCAAAGCAGCGCTGGAGTGGGCCATCGAACAATTGAAGTAGTAACCACTACTTCATAGCAAGAACGCCTGCAGAGCAGGGCTGCCATTCCGGCAGCCCTGCTCTTCTTTCCAAACGGTAGTGCGACATTCATGTCGCGTTACAAAACGCAAAAGAGCGAAGCCGTGAAGGACCTCGCTCTTTTGTGTTCGGGGTGGGATCAGTCGTCGAAACGGGATGCGGGCCTGTCGTCTGGTGCGCTTTCGCCCGGACCCGGCCCGGCGCTGGTCAATCGTCGAGGGCGCCGGCGTCAATCCACTGGATGACCCAGTCCAATTCCTCAGCCGTAAAGGTGGCGAAATGCTGGCCGCTCTGCACCTGGACGAGTTTGCTCCCGGCGCTGTCGCCCGCCGCGACCACCGGCCCGTCGGACGAACCGGCCATCAGGCCCGCATAACTGGTGAGGTTCAAACCTTTTTGGGGGTCGGTTTCACCGTGACATGCGCCGCATTTGGACCTGAAGAGCGGCAGGATATTGGCCTGGAAGGTCGGGGTGCCGACCACCGGGGCAGGGGTTTCCAGCGGAGGCGGCGGGGGCGGCAACTGGTCGGCCAGGATCTCGCGCAAGGCCGGGGCATTGAAACCGGCGTAAAGGTACACGTTGCCGTGGCAGGCGCTGTTCGAGCAGAAGGAGGTGTTGCTCGTGCCGCCCGGGTCTTCGGTGGTGTGGCAGTCGGCGCAGGTGTAGTTAAAGGCGTCGTGGTGCATGGCGATCCAGTTCGGGTTGAGGTGGGATTCAGGTTCGGGACCATGGCTGATCTCGATGGTCGAGACGAAATCCTGCTCGGAGGCGACGGTGGGGATGGAGTGACAGACGTTACATTCGAGACGAATGGCCTGCTGCTCGCTATCGAGGTGTTTCCCGTCGTGACAGCGGAAACAGCCCGGCGAATAGATGTGGCCGATATTGTTGGGATGGGTGGTCCAGTCCACTTTCTGGTCGTGGAAGAAGGTCAGGTCGTAGATGTCCTTGATGGTCTGGACCGCCTGGCTAATCTGGTCTTCGTGGCCGGCGTAGTAATCGGTGGCTTTGTATCTTTCTTCGAGGGCGCTGATGGACTCCAGGGCGGCCTCGCGGGTGTCATAAGTGGCGTAAAGCACTTCAACGGCGTTTTGATGGATGCTGGGGATCTCAGGGCTGATCAACCCGCGCGACATGGCTTCGTCTATCGAAACTTCGGGCGGCTTGAAGTTGTGGGAGACCCGGTTGTGACAGGTGGTGCATTCCATCTGTTTCAGTTTGCTCTCGTCCAGCGAGGCCGGGTCGAACCCGGATTCGATGTCCACGTATTCGGTGTAGGTCCCATCGTCATTGAGGACGCGCACATAAGGGATGATCTGGTTCTCGATGTCGTTCGAGTAGTAGTAGACGGGGTTGATGATGTGCCAGTGGATGCCGCGTCCCAGGCCTTCGCGCTTGGCCCCGCCGCCGGTCTTCAAGATCAAATACGTGGTGGTGGACGTGTTGTTCAGGTCGTTCTGGTAATGGGTGATCTTCTGCAGCGTGTCGCTCGAAAAGGTCTCAGGCAGGTGGCACTTTTCGCAGGTGAGCAGGTCCGGTTTGGTGCGGGTGGCGCGGATGGGGAACTCGTACAGGCTGAAGACCATGGAATAGATTTCGTACACATCTTCGGTCTTGCGAGCCAACTGCGTCCCGACGAAAGCGCGCCCGATGTGACACTCGGTGCAATACACGTTGGCGTGGGGAGAGACCTTGTAGGTGGCATCCTGGGGCGGCATGGTGTGACAGGTGGTGCCGCAGAAGGCGGGCGAATTCGTATACTCCCAGCCGTAAGCGCCCCCGGCAAGGATGGCAACGACGAAAATCCCCAATATCGTATAGGGCAAAACGACCATCCAGCGAGGAGAGCCGGGAGGTGGTGAAAAAATCCGTTTGACACGGCCTTTGAATGACATGAAAGCCTCCACAAATCAAAATCCAGTCGCGTATTGTTTACTATACAGACCGGATTTAGAGTTTATCATAAGTTTTTAAGTATTCCCTGCGCCGTCCGAGGCGCAGCCATATTTGCGTTTTTTAGTTGACCTCTTGCAAAAGTCCGATCTTTGCCACGGAGTCACGGAGTCACAGAGTTTTTTCTTTTTCTCCGCGTCTCCGTGTCTCAGTGGCTAAAAGGTTTGCATCACGTTTGCCTTATAACTAATGCAAGACATCTATTTCTCCGGGGCGCCGTCGGCGATCCATTCCTTGACCGTGGACAGTTCTTCCGGCGTAAACGCGCCCATGTGGCCGCCGGCTTCCTGGATAGTGACCAGCGTGCTGGAGGCCAGGTTACCGGGAACGATCACCGGTCCGTCTGCGCTGCCTGTGATCGCATCCGCATAACTGGCGAAGGACAGGTTGCTGCCGGCAGTATGACAAACCGCGCAGCGGGCCGCAAACAGCGCGCCGATGGAGCTGTCCCAGGTCAGGGGGGTGTCGGCGGGCAGGGGGGTGGCAGTCGGCAACGGGGTGGGAACCGGCGTCGGCGTCCACGGGACGTAGACGGGCAGCGGGCTGGGCTGGGGCGGGATGGTGGTGAGGGCCGTCTTTTCGGGGACGACGAAACCGTACACACCGGCCAGCATGACCACGGTCAGGACCGCAGCGATGGGGTAGTAAATCCTCTTGCGCTTGCGGAGCACTTCAGCCGGGACACCCCGTCCTGTCAGGCCGGCCTTGATGTCGGCCAATTCGAGCGGGTGCTCATGGAGCATTTCTTCTTCGCTCATCTTCCCGGTCCACATGGCTTTGTTGAAGGTTTTGAGATGGACGCCGTACATGTGCCAGATAATGATGGCCAGCACGGCCAGCACGGCTTCACCGCCATGCGCAGCTTTGGCTGCCGGGATCCACTCGCCGGGCAGTATCCTGGCTGAGGTGATCGGGTTCCACATCAGGAAGCCGGTCAGCCCCATCACCAGCGCGCCCCAGACGAAGGCCCAGTATTCCAGTTTTTCCTCGAAGGTGAAACGTCCCATCTGTGGGAATTTCCTGCCGATACCGACGTTGTACATCAGGGCCTGCCAGCCGTCTTTTACATCTTGCAGCGAGGGGAGCATACTCATCCGCTCGCGCAGGACGAATACCTTGTAGCCGGCCAACAGGATATGCCAGGCCGTGCCGAGCATCATTACGATGGCAGAGGTGTGATGGATGGCGCGCAGGTTTTCCACGCCGCCGATCAGGTTTACAAACCAGATGGAAATATCGGCCAGGGGATACTTTTGCGGCAGGCCGGTGAGTCCCAACAAGCCGAACGAAAGGAGCATGACCAGGTGCTCAATGCGCCGCGCCAGGGGAAAGCGCTCGTAGGAAGTCTTGGTTTTGCTCATTAGTGCGCCCCTCCTTTCTTGCGGGCAATGAAGCGGCGGTAAATGTCGGTCAGCACATAGATCACCATGCCTCCCAACACACCGGGGATCAAAATCTTGTAAAACAGGTTCACATAATAAACAACCGGGTAATTTTGAACGCTGGGGATGTAGTGACTCATCCACGAATCCGGGAAATTGGCGGTCGCGTCCGGGTGGCAGCGCTGGCACTTGACGAGCAGGTTCTCCTTGATCGCGATCCCCGCCTGAGGATCTTTGACCGGCTTGATGTCGTGAATGCCATGGCAGTCGGTGCAGACCGGTTTATTGGTCGGCAGGTTCGGGTCCGTTTTCTCGAACAGGGTCACAGTTGTGCCGTGGAAATCCGCCACGTAGGTATCCAGCACGTCTGTGGAGATGCCGTATTTATCCATGATCGCCGGATCAGTATGGCATTTGGCGCACAACAAGGGAGTCTCGTTGCGGAATTGGGACGTGGTCGGGTCCTGGATGTTGTGGACACCGTGACAGTCAATGCAGGTGGGCACATCCAGGTTGCCTTCCTCGGTCAGGGCCGTCCCATGTACGGTCTGCTTATAGCTTTCGTAGATTGCGCTGTGGCAGCGGGCGCAGGTTTCAGGGATGAAGAGATGGGCCTCCGGCAGGGTTTCGCCGGTATCCTTATCCGTGATGCGGGTCTGGGTATGGGGGTTGTGGCAGTCGGTGCAGATGGCCGCATTGAAATTCCCCGAGGCCAGGGCCGTCTGATGCACACTGTCCAAAACGCTGTTATAACGGTCGAAGTGGCATTCCTGGCAGACGGTGTACAACTGGAGCTTGGCATCCCGAATCGTCTGCGCCGCAAACGCGGGATGCGGAACCTGGGCCATTTGCTCGTGACAATCCACGCAGGCTATCCCTTCCTGCCCGTGAACGGCGTGTTCGAATGTGCTGCCGTCAATGAAAAGGGATAGAACCTCCCCGTTCGGGAAAGTCTTCGCCATCTGTGGCTGCGAATGGCAGAACAGGCAGGACTCATTCGCAATTTCCTGGGATGCCGGGGCCGCCTCCACACGACCAGTCATCAGCCCGACCAGGATCACCAGCGCCAACCCCGACAGGATCAGGATCAGCCGGCGATACCGGTTGAGTTTCATTAACAGATTTTCCATTGCATTCTCCTGTACCTTCTCTCCTGGCGATAGTTTTTTAAACATACCATGTATTTAGCAAAAATGCACCCATATTGTCATAGAAAACTCCAAAATACCATAGTGCTAAACATCACTTTTCCATGTGACGAATTTTCACAATATCCAAGGCGCCGCTTCCCCCTCATCGTGGGATGGGAAGTTTTGGGCAGGCTTCTCCCGGAGGGCGCTCCGCGCAAGGCGGAAGACATGCTCATGCACTATTTACACATGACATTTGTATGCCGCGCTTTTCAGTCTCCCTTAATCTAATGATGCGAAAATATGCACAATTAATGGTTTTCTGCCGAAACACAGGCAGTCATTTCACAATACCCTGGAGGTTTCCATGCAACGATCCAAGTTCATCATCGGCGGGGTGCTGATCCTCGCCGCAGTCGCCTTCCTGATTTTTACGTCCACATCGGCCAGCGCCCAATATTTCATGACGATTGACGAACTGGCCGTCGAGGGTCAGGCCGCGGTCGGACGCAGCATCAAACTGTCCGGCGCGGTGGCCGGCGACACGATCCAATACGATCCGCAATCGCTCACGCTGACTTTCGAAGTGGCCCACGTCCCCGGCGATAACGCGGATATCGAGGCCCAGGGCGGTCTGGCCAAGGTCCTGCACGATGCGGTCGTGGACCCGAACCGCAACCGGATCCCGGTCGTTTTCGTCGGCCCCAAGCCTGACCTGCTGCGCGACGAAGCCCAGGCCATCATGACCGGTAAACTTGGCGAGGACGGCGTCTTCTACGCCGAAGAACTCTTACTCAAATGTCCCACCAAGTATGAGGAAGCCGTGCCCGACCAGGCAGGCTACTAACACTTCGACCTGACAGGTGTTTGGATACCTGTCAGGTTTGGTGTCACAAGGAGAACCGTATGGTTGCAGATTTTGGCTTTGGCGTTTTAGTGGTAAGTTTTCTGATCGCGCTTTACAGTGTGGGTGCCGCATTATATGGCGAATTGGGGAAAAAACCGGCGTTCGTGGAAAGCGCCCGCCGCGCCCAACTTTTGACGTTCCCGCTGATCACCTTGTCCGTGCTGACGCTCATCTACCTGTTGGTAAACAACAACTTCGAGGTCGAATACGTTTATTCGGTCACCAGCACGGGTATGCCTTTTTATCTCAAAGTAACCGCCCTCTGGGGCGGGCAGCCCGGCTCACTGTTGTTCTGGGGCTGGCTGCTCTCGGCCTTCACCTCCGCCGTCACCCTTCGCAAATGGGACCGCGACCGCGAGTTCCTGCCCTGGGTGATCGTGGTTTCATCGGTCACGCTGGCCTTCTTCCTCTCGATGAATGTCTTTTTCGAGAACCCCTTCGCCCGCATGTTCTGGGATTCGAACGGAGAGTTCGTCCGGGCTATGTTCCTGCCCACAGGCGGGACCCCGGTCCCGCTCCAGGCCGAGGGGCGGGGACTGAACCCGCTGCTGCGGCATCCGGGGATGATCATCCACCCGCCGATGCTCTACCTCGGGTTCGTGTCCTACGTGATCCCCTTCGCTTTCGCCATCGCGGCTCTCGTCACCGGCCGCACCGACGACCGCTGGATCCGCCTGACCCGCCGCTGGTCGTTGTGGGCCTGGCTGTTCCTGTCCTTCGGCCTGCTGCTCGGCGGGCGCTGGGCCTACGACGTGCTCGGCTGGGGCGGTTACTGGGGATGGGACCCGGTCGAGATCGCAGCTTTCATGCCCTGGCTCACCGGTACGGCCTTCCTCCACTCGGTCATGATCCAGGAAAAGCGCGGCATGTTGAAGCAATGGAACATGATCCTCATCATCCTGACCTACGCCCTGGTCATCTTCGGCACCTTCCTGACCCGCTCCGGGGTGCTCTCATCGGTACACGCCTTTGCCCAGAGCGCCATCGGACCGATGTTCTTCGGCTTCATCGGCGTGACCTTCGTAACTTCCGTCGCCCTGCTCTTCTGGCGCTGGGGGGAATTGCGGGCCGAGACCGAGATGAAATCCATGCTCTCGCGTGAGGCGCTCTTCCTGCTCAACAACCTGCTCTTCATCAGCGTGTTGATCGTGTGCTTCAGCGGTGTGATCTCCCCCTTGATCTCGGAACTGGCCACCGGGCAAAAGATCACCGTCGGCCCGCCGTTCTACGAACGGGCCAACGCCCCGCTCTTCGCCATCCTGATGCTTCTGATGGGGATCGCCCCGCTCTCGGCCTGGGGACTCACCTCGGCTGAAAACATGGGAAAGGTTAACATACCCGTGCTCGGCGGCATCCTCGCCGTCCCGGTGATCCTGTTCGGTATTTTCTGGAATCAAGTCAACGCGGCCCTGGGCGGCTTTACGATCGCCGTCATCGTCCTGGCCGTGATCCTGGCGACCCTGGGGTTCATCTACATGTTCCGGCGCGCCGTCTGGCAGGCCGCCATCGTCGCCACCCTGGTGACCACCCTGGCCGCCTTCACCTACACCCAGGACATCATCGCCCTGGCCGGGTTCTTCCTGATCGCCCTGACCCTCTCGGCCACCCTGCGCGAGTTCTGGCGCGCCGCCCGCGCCCGCCAGCGCGCCCGGCAGGAAAACTTCTTCACCTCCCTCTGGCGGCTCATCGGACGCAACCGCCGGCGCTACGGCGGCTACCTGATCCACATCAGCATGATGCTGATGGCCATCGGCATCCTCGGTATCGAAATCTTCCAAATGGAGACGCAAGGCACGCTGGAGATCGGCCAATCGCTGACCCTCGGCAATTACACCATCGAGTACAAGGATGTCGCCAACTGGGACGACCTCCCCAAAGGCGTCAACTACACCCGCGCGGTCGTCTCGGTGACTGAGAATGGCAAATATCTCGGCGACCTGGCCCCGCGCAAAGATTACTACTACGACTCGCAGCAGGGCATGACCATCCCCGGCCAGTATTCCACCCTCAGGAATGACCTGTACGTGCTCCTGGTGGACTGGGAACCCATCTCGCAGACCGGCGCAACCATCAAGGTTTACGTCAATCCCCTGGTCAACTGGCTGTGGATCGGCGGCCTGATCTTCCTCGTCGGCATCGTCATTGCCGCCTGGCCCGACAAGGACCCCGCCCTGGCCCCGGCGCGCGCCAGCAAACGCGTCCCCCAGACGAGCGCGGCAGATTAAACGTAATGAGTAAAACGTAAAAGGAGAAACTGTGAAATTCGATCTGACGCCCAGGGGATTACGCATTACGCTTTACGTTTTCCTGTTCGCTCTCATCCTCGCGGGATTTGGAACTGCTACCGTTTCGGCGCAGGCTCCCACCCCCACCGATGACGAGGTCAACGCCATCGCCAAACAGCTCTTCTGTCCGGTCTGCGAGAATACCCCGCTCGACGTGTGCCCCACCGAAGCCTGCCGCCAGTGGCGCGATCTCATCCGCCTGAAGCTGGCCGAAGGCTGGACCGAAGACCAGATCAAGCAATATTTTGTGGATAACTACGGCGCGCGGGTGCTTTCCGAGCCGCCGCGTACCGGGCTAAACTGGCTGGTTTACCTCGTCCCGCCGGCGCTGATCGGCGTTGGGGCGTTGATCCTGTTTACCGCGTTCCGCTCCTGGCGCAGGCTCGACGCCGAATTGGCGGAGGCAGACGCCGGGTCCGGGGAGGAAGCTGCCCCCGACGACGAGTACATCACCCGTTTGGAAGAGGAACTGCGTCAGCGCGATTAGACATCCCATCCATAAAAGCACGAAGACTCGAGTTTTCGATTCGCAACTTTTTGGTCTTCGTGCTTTTATGCGAATACCAAAACTGGAGCTACACTCATGACCGAAAACATCCAAGAAACCAAACGCGGCGTGCCTCTCTGGGCGCAGATCCTGGTCTGGGGGCTGCTGCTGGGCCTGCTCGGGCTGGTCGCGGCAGGCATGGTCCGCACCAAGGAAGGACCCATCCGCCCCGGCGACAAGGTGCGCGACTTCACCATGCCCCTTTTCAGCGGTTATACTTTCAACGGGCAATCCGAATTATCCCTGTCTGACTTGAGCGGCAAAGTAGTGGTGATCAACTTCTGGGCCTCGTGGTGTAAACCCTGCGAGCAGGAAGCCGCCGACCTCGAAGCGGCTTGGCGCTACTACGAAAACGGCGGCGAAGTGGTCTTCCTCGGCGCGGATTACGTGGACACCGAACCCGAAGCCCGGGCTTACCTGAAGAAATTCGACATCACCTACCCCAACGGTCCCGACATGGGAACCCGCATCTCGCAGATGTTCCGCATTGCGGGTGTGCCGGAGACCTACTTTATTGACCGTGAAGGTGTGCTCCGTTACGTCCAGGTTGGGCCGTTCACCTCCACCGCCCAGATCCTCCAACAGATTGACGCACTCCTGCAAGCCCCGTAAGGACTAACCGCACATGGACATTGGCGCACTCTTATTGCTCCTCGCACTCCTGGTCTTGATTTTCCTTTACCTCGCCGCACCCATGCAGCAATTGCGCGGCCAGCGCAGCCAGGCCATCTCGACAGAAGAACACGAACTCTCCTCCCTGCTGGCCGAACGTGACCGCCTGCTCAACGCCTTGCAGGAACTCGATTTCGACCATGTCCTCGGCAAGATCCCCGCCGAGGATTACCCCGTCCAGCGCGCCGAACTGCTCCAGCACGGCGCGGACGTGCTGCGCCAGATAGACGCCCATCGCGGCCTGAGCAACCAGCCGGAGGCCGAAGACCGGGTCGAGGCGGCCATCGCCGCCCGCCGGGCCGACGCCGCCGTCCAGTCTGAGAGCGCCGAAACCCTCGACGACGATGACCTCGAATCACTGATCGCCTCCCGGCGCTCAGACCGCAAGGAAAAATCCGGGGGCTTCTGCCCGCATTGCGGCAAACCCATCCTGCGTTCAGACCGCTTCTGCCCCAACTGCGGCAAATCCATCAAATAAGGCTTCATCATGAAATTCCGCACCCTCTTTTTGCTGACATTGACCAGCCTCCTGCTGGCTGCCTGCACCTTTACCCTGGCAGAAGATGTCACCCCCCCACCCGGTTATAGATCTCCCACCCCGCCCCCCACCGTTGGCCCGCTTTACCCGGCCGCCGCGCCGGACCTGACGACCGGCCAGGCCATTTACGCCGAAAAATGCCTGCCCTGTCACGGCGAAAAAGGCTTCGGCGACGGCCCCCAGAACGCGCAACTGCCCGTCTCGGTTGCTCCCATCGGCATGGCCGACACGGCGCGGGCAGTGGCCCCGGCGGAGTGGTACATGGTGGTCACGCGCGGCAACCTCGAGCGCTTCATGCCGCCCTTCGCCAGCCTCAACGAACAGGAACGCTGGGATGTGATCGGCTACGTTTACAGCTTGAGCATCGAACCGGCTGAGATGGAAACCGGCGCGGCGCTCTACGCCGAGAACTGCGCCGGGTGCCACGGTCCGGCCGGCGAAGGCGGCGAAGCCGGCCCCCTGACCGACCAGACTTACATGGCCAAGACCTCCAACCAGGGCCTTTACCTGGCGATCACCACCGGCGTCGGTGACAAGATGGAAGGATTCGGCGACAAAATTACCGAAGCGGACCGCTGGGCGCTGGCCGCCTACGTGCGGAGCCTGTCCTTCGACAGCGGCCAGGTGGTGGAAACCGCCCCGAGTCCCACCTCGACGCCGGAGCCTGCCACCGTTACCGCGACCCTGGAACCCGCCCCGACCGCCGCCACCGACTCCACCCCCGCCGAGACGGGGACTCCTTCTTCGGGCGAAACGCCCACACCTGGGACCCCCGCCTCCGAGGGAACCCCCGTGACTGAAACCGCCATCGCGGCCGGTAGCCCCACCCCCGAAAGCCAGCCCACGGAAGGGGCCGCAGCCGAGGCAACGCCCACAAACGGCGAACAGGCCGCAACGTCCGGCGCTGTGACCGGGACAGTCACCAACGGCTCAGGCGGCGCCATCCCTGACGGCCTGACCATCACCCTGCACGGCTACGACCCCGACATGAACTCCGGCAATTTCTCCGAAACCGTCACCCAGGAAATCCCCGTCAACCCGGACGGTTCATTCGCCTTCGAAAATATCGAACTGCCCCTCAACCGGGCCTTTGTGGCCTCAGTGAACGCTTACGAAGTGGATTACAGCTCCGCCCCGGTCTTCGTGGATGACGCGCTTCTCCAATCGGGTGGTGATCCGCTCGAAGTCCAGATGCCGGTCACCATCTACGAAACCAGCACCGACGCCTCAGCCCTCAGCATTGACCGCCTGCACCTTTTCCTGGATTTCAGCGTGCAGGGCGCGGTCCAGGTGGTCGAGGTCTACATCCTGTCCAACCCGACGACGAAGGCTATCGCGCCGGCAGCGCCGGACCAGCCTTCGGTGGTGTTCGACCTGCCCGAGGGCGTGACCGACTTGCAATTCGAAACCGGCGGGATCGGCGACCCCTACATCCTGACCGACGGCGGCTTCGGCGACCTGACGCCCGTCCTGCCCAGCGCGGGCGAACACCAGGTAGTGGTCAGTTTCAGCCTGCCTTACGACGAATCGCTCGATTTCACGCAGACGATGACCCTGCCCGCCAACGCGGTAGTCGTGTTGTCGCCCGAAGGCACTGTCATTACCGGCGACCTGCTCAGCCCCGGCGAATCGCGTGATTTCCAGGGTACGCCTTACACGCTCTACAACGCCGGGGCGATTGCCGCGGGCGGCGAGTTCAGGATGACTGTATCCGGCGCCCCCAAGTCAACCGGCGCAACCGGCGCGGCAGTCAACACCACCAGCCGCAGCCTGTTGATCGGCGCAGGCGGACTGGGCGTGGTGCTGATCCTGCTCGGGGTCTACCTGTTCTGGCGTGACCGGCAGGCTGGCCCCAACGCCGACGATGACGAGGAGTCTGAAGCCGCCATCGAAACCGCCCAGGACGCCCTGGACGCCATCATCGCCCTGGACGACCAGTTCCGGGCCGGGGCCATTTCGGAAGAAAACTACAAACACCGCCGTGATGAACTCAAGGCGCGCCTGAAAGAATTGCTGTAAACGCCGCCCCGCCATGATCGAAGTCCGCAAACTTGTCAAACGCTTTGGCCTGAAAACCATCCTGCGCGGCCTGGATTTCGACGTCCAGCCGGGCGAATTCGTGGCCCTGCTCGGCCCCAACGGGGCGGGCAAGACCACCTTCCTGCGCATCCTGTCGTCGCTCTCGCGCCCCTCGCTGGG
Organism: Anaerolineales bacterium UBA5796; assembly: GCA_002418215.1. Taxonomy (GTDB): domain Bacteria; phylum Chloroflexota; class Anaerolineae; order Anaerolineales; family Villigracilaceae; genus UBA5796. Next base: position 62,949 of record DIDQ01000064.1, on the reverse strand, counting down.
AGAGGTAAAGATCGCCGGGTATGCGCTTCCCAGCCAGGCCGCGGCCGTCCGCGCCCGTCTGGGGGTCGTCTCGCACATGCCCCTGCTCTATGCCGACCTGACCGCCGAGGAGAACCTGCGCTTCTACGCCCGGCTGTACGGCCTCCAGAACCAGGAACCCCGCATCACCGAAGTCCTCCAAATGGTCGGGCTGGACAACCGCCGCCGGGACCTCGTCCGCACCTTCTCACGCGGGATGCAGCAGCGGCTGGCCATCGGCCGCGCTGTGCTCCACGACCCGGACGTGATGCTCTTCGACGAACCCTACACCGGCCTCGACCAGGACGCCTCGACCATGCTCGACGAAGTCCTCAAGTCGGTCGCCAGCCAGGGCCGGACGGTGGTGATGACCTCCCACGACCTGGCCCGGTCTGAAGACCTGGCCACCCGCTTCGACGTGCTCTCACGCGGCGTGATCACCGCCTCCACCTCCCGCGAAGGCCTGGGCAGCAGCAACGTCCTCGCCTTCTACAAACAGGCGCTCAACACATAACACCCATTACGGACCACGAAACACTCCTCCCAAAATCGCACCTTGAAAACCCCGCCTCGATGAAATCCCCCTCCCTCGCCCGCTCCTCCTTCCTCAAAGCCGTCGCCGCCATCGTGCAAAAAGACCTGGCCGCCGAATACCGTTCACGCGAACTGCTCTCGTCCATGATGGTCTTCGCCCTGCTGGTCATTTTCATTTTCAATTACGCCCTCAACCTGGAACCGAGCGTGCGCGCCAAGGTCACGGCCGGGGTGCTGTGGGTCACATTCGTCTTCGCCGGGACCATCGGCCTGAACCGCTCGATGGCCGTCGAAAAGGACCGCGGCTGCCTCGACGGCCTGCTGCTCGCCCCGGTGGACCGCACGGCCATCTTCTTCGGCAAGGTCATCAGCACCCTGATCTTCATGCTGCTGGTCGAAGTCATCATGCTGCCCTTCTACGGCCTGTTCTACAACGTCAACCTGTTCAACCCCGGCCTGCTGCTGGTCATGCTGCTCGGCTCCATCGGATACGTGGTGGTCGGCACGTTGCTCTCCAGCATGGCCGTCCAGACCCGCACCCGTGACATCCTGCTGCCGATCATCCTCTTCCCGATCATCATCCCCATCCTGCTCTCCGCCCTCGACGCCAGCAACGGGTTCCTGAACAACCTGGAATTCGACCTGATCCAACCCGCCCTCGGCCTGCTGGTCGCCCTGGATGTCATCTTCACCGCCGTATCCTTCATGGTTTTCGATTATGTAGTCGAAGAGTAGAAAACAGAGAGTAGAGAACAGTCCAACCTACTCTCCACTCACTACTCACTACTCTCAATTCTCCAATCCCTACTCTCTTATTGACAAGGAGTCTTATGCAAACCAAACCCAAAGCCCTGCTTGCGCTGGATGTCGTTTCCCTCATCCTGCTCGCTATTTCCACTTACCTGGCGCTCGTCTTTGCCCCCACCGAAGCCATCATGGGCGACGTGCAGCGCGTCTTTTATTTCCACGTAGCCACCGCCTGGGTCGGCATGTTGGGCTTCGTCGCCGCCGGCGTGGCCGGGATCGTCTACCTGCGCACCCAGAACCTGAAATGGGACATCATCGAGATCGCCGCGGTCGAGATCAGCCTGGTCTTCTTCTTCATTACCATCGTCCTCGGCTCCATCTGGGCCCGCCCGGTCTGGAACACCTGGTGGACCTGGGACCCGCGCCTGACCACCGCCGCCATCACCGAACTCATCTACATCGCCTACTTCATGCTCCGCCAGGGCATCGAAGACCCCGACCGCCGCGCCCGCTTCGGGGCGGTCTACACCCTCATCGGCGCGGTCAGCGTCCCCATCACCTTCATGGCCATCCGCCTCTTCCGCACCATCCACCCCGTCGTCATCGGGACCCAAAGCGCGGCCGCCCAGGGCGGGTTCGCCATGACCGGCGATATGAAAGTCGCCTTCTTCTTCGCCCTGTTTGCCTTCACGGTCATTTTCATTGACCTGTTCTGGAACCGCATCCGCATGGGCAACCTGGCCGCCAAAGTCGAACAGTTACGGCTTAAAATCTCGCAATAAGGAGCACCCATGTTATTCCAGGACACCCCCGCCAACACCACCGGCTACATGATCGCCGGATACATCATCGCCTTCACCGTCATGACCTTCTACGTCATCAGCCTGGTCTCGCGCTGGCGCAACCTCCAGCGTGACCTGGATACCCTGGAAGAATTAGACAAATAATCACCCCAGGGTTAACCTTGCCACCCCCTCAGAGTCCGCTATAATAAAGCGGACTCTACGATAATTAGGGAATTGGATGGGCCAACCTAGATACCTGACGAGATACCTGCTCCTGATCGTTTTCACCCTCTCGAGCATCGCGATAGCGGTTCAAACCCGGACCGGTCGCGTGGTCGCCGCGCCCGTTGACCCTCCCGGCCCCGACCGCTTCGCCGCGACCATCGTGGATTACATCCGCTACGAATGGTGGCTGGCCGAGTGGGAAGACGACGAAGTCCATTGCAGCCTCGAAGTAGAGCACGAAGGCGTCCCCACCCCCGACGAAATCTACGTGCAATGCGGTGAAGACATCTACGACCTGTGGATGAGCCAGCCGCCATGTGTCGGTTCCGGCAACCAGGAAGACCGGATCACCTGTAAGGGGTTTTACATCTACCAGGTCAGGGCCACGCCCTCCCAAAAAGAAGTCGCCATCCCCCTCCCCCCGCCCGAAGTCTGGCTGGCTTTGCCCAACTGCACCCCCACCGCCGCATCCACCAATCTATGCCCGGGCAATACGCCGAGGCTGCGCCTGATCGGTATGGAACCCCTCCCAGGCTACAAGGTCGTCCGCCTGGCGGGCGAATTGAACGGCGAACCCTTCAGTTGTGACGACGCCGCCGCCTGCAACATCCCCATCATGGAGACTGACGAAGAAGGCGTGCCGCTCGATTTCTGGGCCTATTCGTCCTACGGCGACAGCAGCGAAATCCTGAGCGCCAGCCTGCGGGTCATCCCCTCCCCCGATTCGACCGACGAGAACCCCCAATGGCTCGTGGACGTGCTCAGCCCGCAATGGGCCGGCGCGCCCCTGCTCTCCTGCGCCGAATCGTGGGACGTCTTCCCGCCCACCGAGGGGCTGCCCGCCTGGCTCACCCCGGTCCAGAGCTACGAAGAACTGGCGACCAACATCCCCTACGACTACCTGGCCGGGAACCTGATCTCCCGCGGCCTGGTGGACGTGAGCATGTGCGTGGACAGCGGCCTGCTGGGCAACGGCTGGGCCAGCCCCTGCGGGTCCCAGGCCGCCGCTCCGGCCGTCGAAGCCTGGCAGAACCAGTTCGACGGACTCATCTTCGACATCTCGCAAGAGACCGAAATCCCTGCCCAGTTGCTCAAGAACCTGTTCAGCCGCGAAAGCCAGTTCTGGCCGGGCTACATCCCCGGCAAGCTCGACGTGGGCCTCGGCCAGTTGACCGAAGACGGAGCCGACACGATCCTGATGTGGAACCCGGCCTTCTACCACGAATTCTGCCCGCAAGCCCTGGGCGCAAAACAGTGCAAAAGAGGGTATCTCAAACTCAAGGACGCCGAACGCAAGGACCTGCGGATCGCCCTGGTCGCCAGCGTGAACGCCTATTGCGATGAATGCCCGCTCGGCCTGAACCTGGACAAAGCCAATTTCAGCGTCGAAGTCTTCGCCCACGCCCTGCTGGCCAACTGCGAGCAGACCGGGCGCATGGTCCGCAACGTGAGCGGGCAAGACCCCGGCAGCGTGAGCACCTACGAAGATATGTGGAAGCTGACCCTGGTCAACTACAACGCCGGGCCGGGCTGCCTGGCCATCGCCCTCAACGATTCCTACCGGTCGGGCGACACCATCACCTGGGACAGCGTCTCCGCCAAACTCACCCCCGTCTGCGAAGGGGCGATCAGCTACGTCAACGACGTGGCGAGATAAAAAATAACGCAAGAGAAAGGATGAGAAGACAGCAATTCTCAGGATGTCATTGCGAGCCGCTCTTTGGCGAAGCAATCTCCCGGATTCGTCGAGAAGACTGCTTTCCTTCGGCAAGCTCAGGACAGGCGTTCCGCTCGCAGTGACATTTGCATCGAGAATTGCTGACGAGAAGACGAAACATCGTCTTCTTTTTTTTATTTCCCTGGCTTGCGCCGCCAATTCCATTCAATGCGGTCCGGCTCCGGTTCAATGCCATGCGAAATCCTTCGGAAGGTTTTTAAAATTCTTCGGAAGGATTTATAATTTCTTCGGAAGGATTTTAAATTTCTTCCGAAAGATTTTAAAATTCTTCGGAAAGATTTTCAATTCCTTCGGAAGAAATTTCCACAGCAGGGAACGGAAATATAAGCGGATTGAAGGGAAGTACGGGCAGATTGAAGGGGAACATTAAAAGTGATGACCATCCTTCAAGAATCCTTATGATTCTCACTTTTCAAGAACCGCCGTCGCCTTCAAAATGGGAAATCTCTAAAAGTTTGAGAAGACGCACCAAAGCTGTGCTAAACTTGCATCTCAACACCTTCGCCAAAGGAGTATCCCATCCATGCTGACACTTGTCGAAAAAATCTTATTTGTTTTAGGTGTATTCGCCTCGGCCTATTTCACCTGGCTGGGCGTCAAACGCATCATCCAAATCATCGGCCGCGGGCAGGGCAAGCCGGACTTTTCGCTGGCCTGGAAGCGGCTGTGGGGGGTGGCCCTCAAGGTCGGCAGCTTCAGTCCGCTGTTCCGCTTCAGGCTCGGCCCAAGCCTGCTCCACGGGCTGATCGGCTGGGGGTTCCTCTACTTTTTGCTGGTCAACCTGGCTGAGGTGCTGCAAGCCTTCATCCCCGGCTACCGCTTCCTCGAAGGGACGGGGCTGCTGGGCGACATCTACCGCCTGCTGGCCGATATATCCACCGCGGCCGTGCTGTTTGGTATCGTGGGGATGGAGATCCGCCGCTTCGTGCTGAGGCCGGCCACATTGTCCACGCGGGAGAGCACGCTGCTCGATCCCCGTGCCCGGGCCGGCATCAAACGCGACTCGGCCATCGTGGCTGCGTTCATCTTCGTCCACATCAGCGCCCGGCTGTTGAGCGAATCGGTCTTTTTGGCGGGAGCCGGCCCGGATGCGTGGCAGCCGTTCGCTTCAACGGTGGCAGGCCTGTGGTCCGGGATGAGCGGGGGGACTCATACCGTTCTGGAGCATGTCGGCTTCTGGCTGGCAATCGGCACCATTTTCGCCTTCCTGCCCTACTTCCCCTATACCAAACACCTGCACCTGTTCTTCGCCCCGATCAATTTCGCCCTCAAGCCCGAACGCAAATCCATCGGCGAGTTGGGCTACGTCAACTTCGAGGACGAGAGCATCGAGCAGTTCGGCGCCACCAGCCTGGAGCACCTGGGCTGGGAGCAGATCATGGACAGCTACGCCTGCATCATGTGTATGCGCTGCCAGGAGGTCTGCCCGGCTTACAACACCGGCAAGGTGCTCTCGCCTGCCGCGCTGGAGATCAACAAACGCTATTACCTGAACCACGAAGAAGGCACGGCCTTCGCCGGGGGCGAGTCCAGCAAGCCGCTGACCGAATGGGCCATCAGCGAGGAAGCCGTGTTCGCCTGTACCTCCTGCGGCGCGTGCGTGGACATCTGCCCGGTCGGCAACGAGCCGATGCGCGACATCCTCGACATCCGCCGCTCGCTGGTGCTGATGGAGAACAACTTCCCGAAACAATGGGAGAACGCCTTCAAGGGAATGGAGCGGAACATGAACCCGTGGAACGTTTCGCAGGCCGACCGGATGAAGTGGGCCGAGGGCCTGGACGTGCCCACCGTCGAAACCAACCCGGACTTCGACCTGTTGTGGTGGGTCGGATGCGCTCCCGCCACCGACGCGCGGGCGCAGAAGACCGCCCAGGCCTTTGCCAAAATCCTGAACGCGTCGGGCTTGAGCTACGCCGTGCTCGGACAGAACGAGCAATGCACCGGCGATTCCGCCCGCCGGGCCGGGAACGAGTACCTGTTCTTCGAGCTGGCCTCCGCCAACGTGGAGATGCTCAACGAAGCAGCCCCCAAGCGGATCGTCACCACCTGCCCGCACTGCCTCCACACGATCAAGAACGAATACCCGGCCTTTGGCGGGAACTACGAGATCATCCACCACACCCAATTGATCAACGAACTGGTTGGGGCGGGGAAGATTCAGTTGGAAGTAAAAAGTGAGAAGATGGAAGTGACGTTCCACGACCCTTGCTATTTGGGGCGGCACAACCAGATTTTTGATGCGCCACGCGAGGATTTGAAAGCCGCCGGGCTGGTGACCGTTGAGATGCCGCGCCACGCCGACAAGTCCTTCTGCTGCGGGGCGGGCGGGGCGCAGATGTGGAAGGAGGAGGAACACGGCGCGGCCAACGTCAACATCACCCGCTTCAAGGAGGCCAAAGCCACCGGCGCGGACACGCTGGCGGTCGGCTGCCCGTTCTGCATGACGATGCTCAACGACGCCTCCAAAGCCGACGGCGGAGTGGTGGCAGTCAAGGATGTGGCTGAACTTGTGGCAGAGCGGATGAAGTAGGCGGTTTTCAAGTATTCAGTTTTCAGTATTCAGTGACGGCGCGGGGCGGGAGCGCCGTCGAATATTGCAAAGCAGTACCGTATATGGTACTATGACGGAGGTTCAAAGTGAGCAAGAAAGAAAAGGCGCTCGAAAGAATACGACAAAATCCCAAACATGTCCGTTTTGAAGAGTTGGAAACGATCTTGCTCCGTCTGGGTTTCCAAAAACGGCAGGATGGCACCAGTCATGCCATGTTCACCCTCGGAGACACATTGGACATTATCGGCAATAAACTGCGAGCACCGTCCCGAAGGTTTGGTTCGAACGACCCAGGAGCTTAACGGCAACCTTCGGGACGTTCTTCCCAATTGCCGATAAAGTCTATTATCAAGCCCAAATATGTTGGGCTGGCATTGATAGTGCTCGATGAAATCGAAGTAGAAGATCACGAGGCCGGAAAATGACCACAAGAACACTTGAAGAATACTTAAAGCTGCCCTATCATATCGAAGCCATCTACGATAACGACGAAGAGAATCCCGGCTGGTTCGCCCGCGTGGTCGAGTTACCCGGCTGTATGACCCAGGGTGATACTTTCCAAGAATTGGGAGAAATGATCGAAGACGCGATGCGCGGCTGGATCGGGGTGGCGCTCGAAGACGGGATTCCCGTCCCGGAGCCGAAGCCGGACGAAGATTACAGCGGCAAGTTCGTCGTGCGGGTGCCGCGCTCCCTGCACCGGCAGTTGGCCGAGGCCGCCGAGCGCGAAGGCGTCAGCCTGAACCAGTTCATCAACGCGGCGCTGGGGATCGCGGTCGGGCGGGCGACCGCGCCGCAGCCGGTCGCCTATCCCGTGGGGGAGCGCCAGCCGCAGATGTCGGTGAGAGAGAAGAAAAACATAAAAGCCGAAAGCAAAGAGTAACAAGCAAAAAGCAAAAGGAGAGCGATTTTGGCCGCTCTCCTTTTTTGATGCAAGTTCCGGGCTGCCTGTCAACCTAAAAAGGCAGCTTCACGCCGATCATCTTCAGCCCGGCGTAGATCAACAGCAGGCCGACGATGGCTACCCAGGGCAGCTTTTCGAACAGCAGCAGCAGCACGTCCCAGCCGGTCGCCTGGCCGAGCGACAGTCCGCTGGCCGGGCTGATGACTCCCAGCCAGACCAGCACGCTGAGGATCACGCAGGCGATCCCCAGGAAGATCAAAATATAACCAGTCACTTTTTGCATTACAGGCCTCCTCGATTAAGATGGGTTATTGCTAATATCATAGCGACTTTCCAGGCGATACGCAACCGGATTTCAAACTCCGGATTCCAGGTAGTTCCTCAGCCTTATGACGCCTTGCTCCAGGTCCTCCTCCCCATAAAAACAGAAACTCAACCGGACGTAATCCTGCATCCCGTTTCGGCTGGAGAACAGCGCCCCCTGGCGGATGCCGACCTCGAACGCCTGCGCCTGGCGGCGCAGTCCACCCGCGTCCACGCCGGGCAGGCGGACCCAGAAGAAGAAGCCGCCCTGGGGGAGGGAGTATTCCGCGGCGGGGATGTGCCAGCGCAGGGCCGCGTCGAGGGCTTGGAGGCGGCGGGCGTATTCCAGGCGCAGGTGGGCGATGTTCTCCGCCAGGCCGCCGGATTCGACCATCCCGCGCACGATGGCGGAGGTGAACGGGTTCATCCCCCCGCCGCTGTCGAGCAGGCCGCTGCCCGCCAGCCGCCCGATGACCTTTGCGTGCGCCTGGACCCATCCCAGCCGGAGGCCGGGAGCCAGTATCTTGGAAAAGGAATTGACCGAGACGACCTGTTCCACGTCTGCGGCAAAGGCGGCGAAAGGCTGCGGCGGCTCCTGTCCGTAGTGCAGGGATTGGTATACCTCGTCGGCCACGACCAGGAAGTCGTGGCGCTGCGCCAGTTCGACCAGTTTATCGCGCCGGGGCTGCGAGAGGGTCCGCCCGCTGGGGTTCTGGAAAGTTGGGATGGTGTAAACGAATTTTGGGCGGGATTCGGCCAACCGCTCCTCCAGCGCGTCAATTTGCAGGCCGTCTTCATCCATCGGGATGGGGATGACCCGCAGGCCATGGTCGGCGAAGAGGCGCAGGGCCAGGAAGTAGGACGGCTCCTCGGCGAAGATCACGTCGCCGGGACGGGTGTAGAGGGAGCAGATCAGGTCGAGGGCCGAGGAAGCGCCAGCGGTAACGAACAGCAGGCCCGGGTCCACGCGTGAGCCGCCGGCCGCTGAGAGGAAGTCGGCCAGGGCGCGGCGGAAGTTGCCGTCCCCGGCTTCCGCGCCGTATTGCAGGGTCCGCCGGTCGCCCGCGGCAAAATAGGTCTCAGCGGATCGGTGGAGCAACTCCATCGGGAGCAGGTCGAAATCGGGGTTGCCCATGCCCAGGTCAATGAAACCGGGCGGGAGGCTGATCTGGGTGACGGGGAGGGTGGTCATGGCAATCGGGGGCCTAAACCCATGTGCGGCGGCGCATCCAGGTGAACATCAGGATGGGTGAGAGGATGAAAAGGGAGATGACCACGTAAAAGACCGGGCGCGTCATCCATTCATGGACCGGGATTTGGGGCAGGAAGAAGTTCATCCCGAAAAAAGTGGCGAGGAATGAAAGCGGCATGAACAGGGTGGTGATGATGGTCAGGGTCTTCATCACTTCGTTCATGCGGTTGTTGATGACCGAGAGGTAGGTATCCAGCGCGCCGCCGACCAGGTCGCGCATGCTTTCGTTCAGGTCGTGCAGGCGGACGAGGTGGTCGTAGATGTCGCGAAAGAAGATGCGGTCACGCGGGTCTATGGTGGCGTAATCGTCACGGGCGAGCTTGTTCATCACTTCGCGCAGCGGCAAAATCACCCGGCGCATCGAAAGCAGGGTCCGTTTCAGGCCGAAAAGCCGCTCTAGCGTGGACGGCGTTGGGCGGCTGAAGACCTGGTCTTCGATCTCGTCGAGGGCCTGGTCTATTTGTTCGACAGCCGGCATATAGTCCGAGACGAGGCGATCAACCAGTTTATAGAGCAGGTGGTCGGCCCCGTCGTGCAGGTGACGTTCGTCCCGCTGGCAGGAATCCCAGACCTGGTCGAGGAAGTGCAGGCGCATATCGTGATGGGTGACGATGTAGTTTTTACCGATGAAAACGTCCAGCTCCTCGGTCTCGGTTTCCCAACTGTAAGCAGCCTGGTTCAAGATGACAAAATGGTTCAAAACCAGGTAAAGGTAATCGCCCCAATCGTCCACTTTTGGGGTGTGGGTCTCTTGCAAGGCATCGTCAATTGCCAGCGGATGGAAGCCAAAAACTTGCAGCGCCGGTTCACAGACTTCGGGAGGTTCCCCGGCGAAGTCCAGCCAGAGGAGGATATCCGGGTCTTTCGGAGGCAACGTCAGTTGATCGAGCGGCGGATTCACCAGAAGCGGTTGGCCGGATTTATAAAGCAAGGTTCTGATCATCGGTTCTCCAGGGTCGGGAGGGGATATTGCAGGGATAAGTGTTCAATGAAATTTAAGCCAATTTTGAAAATATTGATATTTAATTACAAATTCATTAAGTTTATATTGACTTATTTGAACATTGGCGTATAATTGGATTGAATCAGATCAAATTCCAATTGGAGGTCGCTTATGAATCCTGCGCTCAATCGCTGTCCGGTATGCCAAAATGAATTGATCATTACCCGCCTGAACTGCCCCTCTTGCGATACCAGCATCGAAGGCCGGTTTACGGGCGGGCACTTTGCGCATCTTTCAGTCGAGCACCTTGATTTTATCGAAACTTTCGTGCGTTGCGAAGGTAAATTGACCCGAATGGAAGACGAGTTGGGATTGTCCTATCCGACCATCCGCAACCGGCTGCACGAAGTGATCCGCGCCATGGGCTACGAACCCGGCAAGGATGAACCCGACGAAATAGACAATGAGCAGCGGCGGTCGCTGCTCGATGCCCTGGACGCGGGCGAGATTTCTGCCGATGAGGCTCTCAAAGCATTGCGCGGCGAAAGTTAGCCGCTGCATTTGCAAGGAGTGACGCCATGGAAAAACAAATCATTACCATAAAGCCAGAATCGAAAATCGTTATCGGGACGGTCCCTGGCGACCTGCGCGTGCGCGGCGGGGAAGTGCCGGAACTTATTGCCAAAACCGACGGGAGTGAATTAACCGTCGCCGACCACGACGGGATTGTAGAGATCGCCTGCGACGGCGACCTGATCCTGTCCCTGCCGCAGCAAGCCGGGATCCAGGTCGAAAAGGTCGAAGGCGACCTGAACGTACGCGGCCTGCTCGGGGCTGTTTCGGTCAAAGAAACCGAGAACAACTGCGCCATCAGCCACATCGGCGAACTGGACCTCGAGGCTGTGGGCGGCGACCTGGTGCTGCGGCACGCGAATGGAGCGATTCGCGCCAAAGCCGTCGGCGGCGACGCCTCGCTGCGGCATGCGCATGGTGATGTGCAACTGGACCAAGTCGGATCAGACCTTTACCTTCGGGATGTGCGCGGCAACGTAAAAGCCATTGCGGGCGAAGACATTGTCGCTTATCTCGAGCCAATTGCCGACGCTTCTTACAGCATGACCTCCGGCAAGGATATCGTCCTGCGCCTGCCGGCCAATGTGGACCTGCAAATCAACGCCGCCGCCGGGCGACAAATTCGTGTGGCGTTCTCAGATATGGTCGAGGAAGCCTTTTCGGGAGTTTACAGCACCACGTTTGGCAATGGGTCAGCCAAAGCCAACCTGACCGCCGGCGGCGGCATCCTGTTGACCAACCGGGGGGATGAATGGGAAGCGCGGGTTGATTTCGACGTGGACGACGGCTCCTTCGTTTGGGAGAAATTCGCCAGCGCGGGAGTTGATCTCGGCGCCCGCATGGCCGAGATGGGCGTGCGCATGGGCGAAATGGGGGCCGACATCGGAAACCGGGTCGCCGAGCGGATGGCGCACGTCAACATCCGCAGCGAGCGGGTGCGGGAACGGGCAGAGGCCGCCGCCCGCCGGGCCGAACTCAAGGCCCAGGCCGCCCTGCGCCGCGCCGAACAGAAGATGCGCCAGACCGAGCGCGAAACGCGCCATCGCGAACACCGCGCCCGCCGCTGGAACGTCAATTTCGAAAGCCAGCCGACACCCTCCGCCCCGCCCAAACCGCGGGTTTCCGATGAAGAACGCATGTCCATTTTGCGGATGCTGGCAGACAAGAAGATCACCGCTGAACAAGCCGAAAAATTGCTTTCCGCGCTGGAAGGAGGCAAATAATGTCTGCCGAGGAGCGCGCCAAGATCCTCCAGATGGTGGAGGATGGGAAAATTTCCGCCGAGGAAGCCATGCGCCTGATCCGGGTGTTGGAGGAAGGCGACGGCGAAGCGCAGGCCGACTTCGAGCCGGATTCAGCCGTGGAAACGTTCGTCGAGCCGGAGCCGGCCCCGGGTCCTGCCCCGAACCGGGCCTTCGAGCGCAAATTGAAGGGGTTCCGCCGCCTGTGGGTCATCCCGCTTTGGGCCGGCGTCATCCTGACCATCGCCGGGGCCGGTTGGATGTATTCGGCCATGCAGAATTCGGGTTTCGGGTTCTGGTTCTTCTGTTCCTGGCTGCCTTTCCTGCTCGGCGTGGGCGCGATCGCCCTGGCCTTCGGGAGCCGGACCTCACGCTGGATTTATGTGGACGTCAAGAACCCGCCCGGAGAATCGCCCCGTCACATCCAAATCGGTTTCCCCTTCCCGATGGGACTGGCGCGCTGGGGCTTGCGGAACTTCGGGCATCACATCCCGGACCGGGAGCGTAAGGTGGCGGACGATGCCTTGAAAGCCGTCTTCGAGACAGCCTCGTCGGATGAGCCTATTATGGTTGATGTGCAGGAAGAAGACGGCGAGCACGTGCAGGTTTATATTGGATGAGGATTTATTCAACGGAAATTATCCACCCGTTATCGGAATTTCACAGGAGGTTGGCATGACAGAAGAAAGAATGAAAATCCTGAAGATGATCGAGGAGGGCAAGCTCAGCGCCGACGAAGGTGCCAAGCTGCTGGCCGCCCTGGCCCAGGGAGGGCGCAGTTATTCCGGCAGCGCGTCTGTGCCGCGTGGGCCGGGAGCGCCGCGCCTGCTGCGCATCCGCGTCACCGACGTGAGCAGCGGGCGCAACAAGGCCATGGTGCAGATCCCGCTGGCGTTGATTGACGCCGGGCTGAAGATCGGCGCCCACTTTGCCCCCGAAGTGGAAGGCGTGGACATGGCGAACGTCATGGAAGCCCTGCGCTCCGGCGTGACCGGCAAGATCATTGACGTCCAGGATACGGAAGACGGCGAACACGTCGAAATCTTCGTAGAATAAGCGGAAACCTTTTACGGGACTAACTGGTTCTCCCCCTTCAACAACCTCCCGCAGGTTGGCTGTGGGAGGTTTAAGTTTTAAACTTCCTGATGGAGTGCAAGCTTTAGCTTGCTCATCTTTCGCGGCACTGCCGCTTCAGCAGCAGCGGCCCGATCCAATCTTCCAGCCAGCCGAACGACAGCTCGAACCACGGCACGACCCGCAGCCAGCCCGGCACGTAGATCACCCGCCGCGGGCGCAGCAACAGCTTCCAGATGCGCCAGGCCACGTGCTCGGCGCTCACGCCGATCTTCTCGGTGGGCACGTGCCCGCCGTTTTCCCTGCCCAGGGCCGCCTCGCCAAACTCGGTCTTCACCGGCCCGGCCCGCACCACGCTCACCTGCACCCGCGTCCCGCGCGTCTCGCGGTACAGCGACGTGGTGAACGCGTCCACGAACGCCTTGCTGGCCCCATACATCGCGATCCCCTGGCTGGGGATGCTGCCCGAGATCGAACCCACGTTGACGATGTGACCCGCGTCCCGCGCCAGCATCCCTGGCAGGAACAGCGAAGTCAGGTGGGCGGTCGCGCCGATGTTGACTTGCAGCAACTCCCTGGCGGTCTCCCAATTCATCTCGGAAAAATAACCGTACCAGCCAAACCCGGCGTTGTTGACCAGGACATCCGCCGCGCCGACCCACTCGAAGACCCCCGCCCGCTCTTCCTCGGACGACAGGTCTGCCGCCGCTATTTCGGCCTTTCCTCCGCCCGATTCGATCTCCGCCTCCAGCCGCAGCAGGCGCTCCAGCCGCCGGGCCACCAGCACCACCCGCATCCCGGCCCGCGCCAGTTGACGGGCCGTCGCCGCCCCGATCCCGCTCGACGCCCCGGTGACGACCGCGACCTTATTTTTCCAGTCCATGTCTTTCTTTCTCGAAAATCTTCTCGACCCGGTTGAGGGTGGCCTGGTTGAGACGCTGGCCGGCCGACTCCATGAACCAGCGCACGGTATCGCTCAGGCTCTCGTAGAGCGAACGCGGCTGGTAGCCCAGTTCACGCGTGGCCTTGGCGTGGCTGATGTTCGAATTGCTCTGCAAAACTTCCAACGAGTAAGGCGTGAAACGCGGCGTGGCGTGCGCCAGCCGGTAGAACGCGGGCGTAAACGTCGCCGCAAAACGCGCCAGGTCGAACGGGATCTTCATCTGGAAGAATCCCCGCCCGGTGATCTCGCGCACGGTTTCGAGCAGGTAACGCACCGAAATCCGCTGCCCCGAAAGGATGTAACTCTCACCGGGTTTGCCGAACTCCGCCGCCCGGATCAGCCCGTCGGCCACATCCCGCACGTCCACGAAATCATAGGCCCCGTCCACGTACAGGGTCGGCTTGCGCTCGGCCGCGGTGCGGATCACCGTCCCCATCATCGAGCCGCGGAAATCGTACGGGCCGATGACCCCGGTCGGGCAGGCGATGACGGCCCCAAGTCCGGCGCGGGCCGCCTGCTGCACTTCCAGCGTGGCCTGCGCCTTCGAGCGGTCATACTCCCCATAAGGATTATCCGGGTCGAACCCGGCGTTTTCGTCAATCACCCCCGCTTCGATCCGTTTCAGGGCGTGGATCGAACTGGTGTAGACCAGCCGCCGCACCCCGCTCTCGGACGCGGCCCGCAGCACGTTTTTGGTCCCGTCCACGTTCACTGCCCGGACCTTTGGGTCTGCTCCCGGCAAAATGGAAATGACCCCGGCCAGGTGGAAGACCCCGCGCACCCCGCGGAACGGCTCCCAGAGCGACTCCAGGTCGAGCACATCGCCCTCCACCTTGTCCACCTCCAGCCCCTCCAGCGGACAGGTGTCCTCCCCGCGCCAGACCAGCGCCCGCACTTGTTCGCCCTTTTCGAGTAGTTTACGCACCAGCACATTGCCGATATGTCCCGTTGCCCCGGTGACAAGATACATTTTTTCTCCTCCAACGGGAGTGCGTCGCACCCAACCTTTGAGCCAAATCCCGATCAACGGAGTTCGCTTCTCGATTGGAACTGGCCTCTTCAGGAAGGTGCGACGCACCCGCGAGATTATTTTCTCAATCCGTTCATTAAGATTTCCATGCTCTGCCGGGCCACCTTTTGCCAATCTGCGCCGTCGGCGGCCAACATGGCCTGCAGGAACACCCCCACCGCCAGCGAGAGGATCATCTGCCCGGTCGCCTGCGGGTCCACCGGGCGGAAGGAACCTTCGGCCACGCCCTGCTCCACCAACCCGGCGAAATACTCCTGGTAGCGGCGGTACGGGGCGACCACCTCGTTCCAGACGGCCTCCTCCCGGCTGGCGGCCAGCCAGAACTCCAGGAACATGGTCAGGTTGCCGCCCGCCACGGTGATGATCTCCGGCAGGCGCTCCGTCATGCGGATCAGCGTCTCTGGCACGGTCGGCTGGCGGGCCGAGTCGAGGCTGGCGTCAATCGTATCCAGCCAACCGTTGAGCAGTTCGATGAAGATCGCCTGCTTCGACGGGAAGTGGTGATAGAACGCGCCCTTGCTCACCCCCGCGTCGGCGCAGATCTGGTCAATGCTGGCCGCGTTGTAACCATGCACGGCAAAACGCCTGAGCGCAGCGGCCAGGATGTGCGTGCGGGTTTCCTCGCTTCGTGATTGCATCATGCCTCCAACGTACCTTTCCAATAAATCGGGGTGTGGGGTGTTGCGGACGGGCTGCGCCCGTCCGCAACACCCCACTTCCCCCTTTCTTGTAAGAAGATACCCCCCGCCCCCAAAAGATACCGACTGGTCGGTATCTTTTTACTCCCATTCAATTGCGCTGTCAAGGAAATAGTAAAAACTGCAAAGTAGCTGTAAATTCATGTTATTGAAACCCCCGGACGTCCTTGCTAAACTGTGCATACGTTTCAACCATTCAGACACAGAAGGCGAGGGCAATATGAGTAAATCTTTTCTTCACCTGGGGAACCTGGCCGTGGCGATCCTGGCAGTCAATATGCTTACCCGCTGCCAGATCCCCCCGATCTCACCTGAAACCGCTCCCCCACCGAATGATGTGGGACAGCCGCCGCAGCAAAATGATCCATGCGTGATCTACCTGCCGTTTTCGGTTTTTGGCGGGGCCGAAGGCGTAAAACAATGGATCAACCTCATGAACTTTCTTGATGCAGATATCGCCATATTTCCCGCAGGGGAAGTCCCAGATTCGATCCGGCAGCTTCCTGAAGGTACGGTAGCCATCACCCCATTCGAGACCGAAGGTGTGTTTTGGGAGGCAGTCGAGTTTCCGCACGGCACAGAAATCGACCCAATAGACACAGGCGATGGTCAGGGCATCATCAAAATCACCATCCCCGGCTGCGGCAACAAATACCAGTTCTCGCCGCAGGATGTGGGAAAAATCCCCTCCCAGCCCTGCCGGATACCCATGAGCAAACTGCCGCCCGGCACAACCCAACAGCCGAAAGGCCACTACACCCAGGTCACCTTCCCCAGCGGTTCGACCCCGGAAGACTGGTTCAACCCGCCGGTAGACTGGTGGTTCCCGCAGCCGCAAAGCAACTCGGTCAACCTGCCCGCCGGAACCACCCTCGACGACAGTTTCAAGTTCGGCACTTTCGTCAATGCGCCGGTCTGCTTCCCGCCCAAAGCCGAAGTTTTCTCTCCAACTTTGCAAGGCGATACCCTCAACACCGGGACGCTGCCCGAAGGGGCCAGTCTTTCGTATGGTTCGGGGAAGGTGAAACTGGACCTGCCCTCCGGCGCGGACCTGGCCCCCTGGGAAGGATTCCAACCTCGAGTGAGCCTGAATCCGGGCGAAGCGGGCGGGACCCTGGTCCTGTTCCCGTTGGGGACGGAGGTCACGCCCCTCGAGAACGGCACCTACGATCTCAAACTCGGGCCGGGGGAGGCCGCCTCCCCGGCTGCCTACCAGGGCTGGGCCTGGCAGGACGATTGCGCCCTGCTCATCACCCCGGTGGACGGCTTGAAAATGAACAGCAGCAGTTCCGGCGCGCTCAGCCTGGACCTGCCCCCCGGTCCCGCTGCCGACGCCTGGAAAGCCGAGGCCGAAAAGGACGGCCGCGTTACCGTCAGCGAGAACGGCGAGGGCGGCTGGCATTTCGAATTCCCCAGCGGCTCCACCCTCACCCCCAACGCCGACGGGACTTTCACCATCGCATTCCCCAACTGCCCGTAGCGGCATCCGGGCAAACAGGACAGGCTTCCGAGTATCGAATTTCGGAAGCCTGTTTTTCACGAACAAAACGTCCCGAAGGTTCCCATAATACAAGATTGTTTAGTGTTCAAACCTTCGGGACGGTGCCCGGCATCAATTAAGAATTACCAACTTCACTCCGGCTTCCGGGCCGAGATGCGGGCGCTGAAGACAGTTTTATACAACTCGTCCTGTGACACGGATCTCAGGTCAATCTTGTCGCCCACTTCCTTCACGGCCTCGTCCACAGTTTCCTTGTCGAAGAAGGTCGGCGTGATGACGATGTCGGTGAAACCGGCGGCTTCCATCATGGCAACGTAGTCCTGGGCGTCCACCGCGCCGGCCACGCAGCCAGCCCACAGGCTCAGGCTTTGCTTGATCACGTCCGGCAGCGGCCCGTCGGTGACGATGTCGGAGACGGCCAGCCTGCCGCCGGGCTTCAACACCCGGAAGACCTCGCGGAAGACTTTGGGCTTGTCGGGCGAGAGGTTGATGACGCAGTTGGAGATGGTCACGTCAACGCTGTTGTCGTCCACGGGCAGGGCTTCGAGGTAGCCGTGACGGAACTCGACGTTGGTCACGCCCATGCGGGCCGCGTTGGCCCGGGCTTTTTCGAGCATTTCGGGGGTCATGTCCACGCCGATGACGTGGCCGGCCGGCCCGACCTTCTTGCCCGCCAGGAAACAGTCCAGGCCGCCGCCGGAGCCGAGGTCGAGTACGGTCTGTCCGGGCTGGAGGGCGGCCAGGGTGATCGGGTCGCCGCAACCCAGGCTGAAACTGGCTACGTCGTCGGGGACGGCGGCGAGTAACTCGTCAGGGTAGAGGACGTTCTTGGTGTCGCAGCAGGCCGAGGCGGAGTCCGCTCCGCAGCAGGGATCGGCTTTCCGGGCGCGTTCGGCGTAATGGTCACGCACCGCGTCGTGGATCGGGGTCTGAGTCATTTCAATCTCCTTAAATAGATGATCGTCTATGGATTTGGGCAAAATGAGCGGGACGCCGCCGCGGACGGACATCCCGCTCATTTAGCTTCGAGGGTCTTCTTGACGGTTTCGGCTGTTTCCGTTTCGGGGGCGAAGCGGATCATCAACTGGCCGCAGCAAAGCGCCACCCGCTCCTGGTTGAGCGAATAGAAGGTCTGCTTGCCTTCCTCGCGCGCGTCCACCAGCCCGGCCTCGCGCAGGGTGGCGAGGTGGTGCGACACGGTTGGCTGGGTAACCTGCAACTGCTCGACAATCTCGCTGACCGAAAGCCAGCGGCAGCAAACCAGGTTCATGATCTTCTGGCGGGTTTCGTCAGCCAGGGCTTTGGCAAAGAGGACAGGGTTCGGGAACGTCATATTGACAACCTTCTATGCGAGATTATATAGATAATTGTCTATTTGTCAAGAGTATTGATACGACTTCTGAAATCTTTAAAGAGGTGACAAATGTCAGTTGCGCTTATGACAACCTGGAATTTATACTTATAAAAATTTCACCCAAGTGGAGGTTTGAAAGATGCAGCACAAATTTTTCTCACCCGTTCTTTTCATCCTGATCGTCTTGAGCCTGCTGGTGCAGGGATGCAGTTTCGGCGCGCCGCCCGAACCTACTGCCACACCGACCAACCCGCCGACCAACACACCCAAGCCGACCAACACCCCAGCCCCGACAGCCACCAACACCGCGACCCCGACCAAGACCCCCCTCCCGACCAAGACTCCCAACTACGCCGCAACCGAACAGGTTTCGGCAATGGAGACCCGGATCAGGGAATACGTGGATGCGGGCTATTTGTCTTCCCTGGATGGCTCATATACGAAGTTGGATGATTTCAAAGACGAAATGGCCATGATCAATTATCTCCAGCCCTTCCCATCTGGTTATACAAAGTTGGTCAAGGATTTCGTGTTACGGGCTCATTTCAAATGGGAAAGCGCCACCAACACCGCCAATCTATCCGGGTGCGGATTCATTTTCCACCTCACAAATGACGGTGACTATTACATGATTTTCCTGGATAGAAGCACCCTCTGGGTCGGCCTCAATGAATTCAACAGGAATTACGTTTCCAGAGTCGGTCTTACCAGCGGTTCACAAAGGGTCAAGTTTGACAACCCGGCCGAGGCTGATTTCACAGTAATCTCCAGCGGCACGAAACTTGTAGCCCTGGTCAATGACCAATACGCTGCCACGTATAGCATGAAATTGGATAAATACACCGAGGGACGGCTGTTCTACACCATCGTCTCCGGCACCAACAAAGACTACGGCACCCGCTGCGAGATAACCAACGCGGAACTGTGGACGGTCAAATAGCCTTTCAGGCAAACCACAACTGAATAACCACAACACCCCCGACTGTCGTTCGGGGGTGTGTTGTTTGTAACCGGATACTTCAAAAAGGTCAGTCCAATATCAACTTCGAGCGCTGGAAGCGGGCCTTGCCCAGCGAGAGCAGGACGGCATCCAGGACGGCGAAGGCGAGGGCTGCGAGGATCCCGACCAGGGTCCAGTCGGCGGTTTCAGCCCAGGCGACCAGCCGCGCCACCGTCTCCCGCGGCAGGAATTGGGCCAGCAGCAGCACCGGGATGAAGATGACCATGAACCCCACGCTCACCACCTGCTGCGCCTGGCGGACGGTCTCGGCCCGCAGGGAAACCAGGATACCCAGCCCAGCCGAGAATAATGCGATCAGGAAACTGAACACCAGCGTCCCCAATACGGTCGCTGGCGAGTAACTGTAAAATGTCCCATCCCGGAAACCGAACGCCACATTGACCGTTACCACGCTGATGAGGATGATCCCAATCGTCAGGCCCCAGGCGTAGACGATGGCCGCGCCGACCTTGCCGAGCAGGATGGCCGTATCCGACAGGCGGCTGGCAAGCAGCGTTTCGAGCGTATGGCGTTCGCGCTCCCCGGCGATGGCGTCAGCGATCACACCGCTGACCATCAGGAAGGGCAGCCAGGCCCAGTAGAACAGCGAGGCGGGCGTCTGGACCCATTCAGGGCCGGTCATCAGCGGCAGGTAGATGCCGAACATCCCGGCAAAGATCAGGATGCTGACGATCCCGCCCCGGCGGTTGCCGCGTGAATTTAAAATCTCTTTCAGTTCTTTCCCAATAATCGTGACAATATCGGCGATCATGATCCGGTCTCCTCGTCTTCTCCATCATTCATCAGCGCCAGGAAGGTCTCCTCCAGGTTGGCGCTGCCCTTGCGGACTTCCTCGACTTCCGCGCCGCCTTGCACCAGCAGGCTGACGATCGGGGCGGCCTCGATGGCTCGGGTCAGGCGGATGTTCAACCTGCCGTTTTCGGATTGGGCTTCGGCGACGTCCGGCATGGCCCGGATTCGATTCACCAATTCGGGCGTGAAGCGAGTCCCCATCACTTCCAGGCGTGGACCTCCAGCCTGCTCCCGTAACCGGTCCAGCGCGCCGACGGCGAGCAGTTTCCCCTTGCGGATCACGCCCACTTCCTGGCACAACTTTTCGGCTTCGGCCAGGTTGTGGGTGGTCAGGAAGATCGTCACACCCTCGCGTTGGGCCAGATGAAGCAAATCCTCGTGCAAGGCCGCGGCTGCAATCGGGTCGAGACCGGCGGTCGGCTCGTCGAGAAAGACCAGCTTGGGACGGTGCAGCAGGGTGCGGGCAATCGCCAGCTTCTGCTTCATGCCCCGGCTCCACTTGCCCACCTGCTCGCCGCGCCGCTCCCACAGGCCCATATCGGTCAGCAGGGATTTGACCCGCTCGTCCCGTTCACTTTTGGAGAGACGCCAGACGTTGGCGTAAAAATTCAGGTTGTCCTCGGCGGTCAGGCGTTCGTACAGGCCGTTGTGCTCCAGCAGCGCCCCGCAACGCAGGCGGACATCGTCCGCCTGGGCTTTCGTGTCGAAGCCGAGCACTTCAGCCCGGCCCTCGTCAGCATCCAGCAGGCCGAGCAGCAGGCGGATGGTGGTCGTCTTGCCAGACCCGTTCGGGCCGAGGAAACCGAACACCGTCCCGGCGGAGATATCCATCGTCAACCCGTCAACAGCCCTCACGGGTCCGAACGAACGGGTCAGGGCTTGAGTCCGAATTGCAAAAGTCATTTTTTCTCCAGTTACACTTTCTCGATGAAGTTCTTGATCTGCCTGCGATAGTCCTCGAAGGCCTTGCGCCCGGCCTCCGTCAGGCGGCACAGCGTCAGCGGGATCTTGCCCCGGTAGGTCTTCTCGATCTCCACGTACCCGGCCTCCTCCAGCTTCGACAGGTGGGCCGACAGGTTGCCCTTGGTCAGCCCGGCTTCGCGTTGCAAATACAGGAAATCGGCGCTCTCGACCGCGTACAGGATGGCGATGATGACTGTGCGGCTCGGCTCGTGCAGCAGGCGGTCCACCTCGGTCAATGAGCGGATTTCCTCACCCATCTTTTTTCTCCTGCCCGACCTGCCGGGATTTGACGAACCGGTTGAGGGCGACCCACCCGTCCAGGGACAAACTGATCCCCATCCCAAAGAAATACACGCTCATCAGCCCCACCCCCGTCGGCCCGGACGTTGGGTCTGATCCCAGCACGAGGGGCGACAGCAGCAGTCCAAGCAGGAATGAGACCAGGCCCTGCAAAACCAGCCGCCACAATCGCAGGCGGACGCCCGGAGCCAGCAGGGCCAGGCCGATGGCCGCGCCAACCCACAGCCCCAGCCAGGCCACCACACCGTTCGGGTTATTGTCCAGGAACCGGAAGGACATGCTCAAGACCGCCACGATAACCAGTATGGCTGCCACGAAGTTCCACAGGCGGGCCTTGATTTGATCTTGATACCCCGTCTGCCCGGCGCGGGACGCGGATGCCTGTCCCTGCCAGCGCTCGATGAATTTGGCCGCAGCCAGGATTCCGGCCATCGCCACAAAGCCCGAGAGCAGCGGCTCGCCGACCAGTTCGAGGGACATGGCCGAGATGAGCATGAAGATGCCCAACATCAGCTCCACCAGGCCATCGGCGAAGCGGCCGGCGCGGGACCCGTCAGAGGCTCTCATTTCCGGCCTCCGCAGGCGGGGTGGTGCTCCCCAGGTAGTGGCGCAGGACGAAGACGCCGGTGACGAGCAGCCCGGCAGCCAGGGCCATGTAGAAAGCAGCCAGCCCCATGTTCATGTCCAGCCCGGCGAACATCAGCGCCGCGCCGGTCACCAGGCTCAGGGCGGCCACCAGGTAGAAACGCGGGATGGACGTGCGCAATCCCAAAATAGTGACGACCACGGCGAACATCAATCCGGTAAGCCCCGGCATCCAGCTGATCGGACGCGGCGCAGCGTTGGCAATGGAAACCATCACGTTCGAAGACAGGCGCACCAGGAGCAGGGTGAGCAGGGCCGAGACCAGCCCGGCAATCAGTCCAATAATCACGAGCCGGGCCAGGCGCTTCGCGCCGCGGGTGCGCTTGTAAGCCACGTAACCGGTGCGCGGGAAAGTGACGCGCTCCTTCAAGCGCATCACCAGCCGGTTGATCCCCATCCCCCCGCCGACGACGACCAGCACCAACAGGGCGCTCAACATGCCGCCCAGCCAGGTATCCTCGAACTTCGCCAGGGCATAAAAATAGAGCGCCAGCAGCAGGCACAACCCGCCCATGCCGAACTCGAAAGCGCCGTCCACGTACCAGTACTGGAGGGCGCGCCGTTGTTTTTCGTCAAGGTCAGGATTCATGGCATCTCCTTCTGCGGTTTGCATTACAAACTGGTTTGCATAATACGTTAATTTGCGGTTTTTGTCAAGGGATGGGATCAAAAAAGGACAGCCGGAGCCGTCCTTTGCGACCGGATCACGCGTCCCAGGGGGCGGTGCCGCTGCCCCCCGCCCCTCGCATGGACCTGTGGACTGCTCCCGCTAAATAAGGCAATACCTCGGCTGTGGCCGCCAGCAGCCCGAAACACCCGGCCAGCATCATGTCGCCGAAGGGGACGGCGAAATATGGACGGAGGGATTTTCGATTTTCGATTTCAGGTTTACGATTTGCGATTTCGGATTGGCGGTTGAACAGGCTGCGCCGCGGGCCGGTGACGACCACGTCGAACTCGTCGGCTCCAAACTCGAATTCATCATCCGAATACATCAGCGCGCCGTGGCCCATGTCGTCGAAGACATCCTCGTGCCGGAGCGAAGCGTCCGCCAGGGCGCGGAGCAGGGTTTCGAGCCTGGGCAGGTCTATCTCGCCGGTGTGGTGCTCGAAGACGCCCTCGACCCCGCCCTCCCCCAGCCTGAAGGCCAGGGCGTGGAAATTGCCCACGTTGACGATGATCTTCTGCCCGCGCCGGGCGACGACCGGGTCGAAGTTCGCCCCCAGCACGGCCGCGGGCGCGGTGTCCATCACCACCAGGGGGCAGTCCATCCCGCCCGCAGAACGGGCTACGGCTTGCAGGCGGGTCATGATCGGCGGGATGTCTTCGGGCAGGTAGGCGAAGGACGCCAGGGAGTTCTCCTGGCGCAGGCGCCGGTCGAGATAGTCGAAGCGGAACTGGCGGTCGGAGACCCCCGGCGGGGCGTTACCGTGGTCGAAGACCGCCACCGCCACCGCAGCCAAATCGGACAGGTCAACGCCGAAGGATGAGAAAACTTGCTTTATGGCTGGCAGGTCGAAGTCCCGGAAGGTGATGCGCTGGACAGACTCCGGGAGGCGGAGGGCCTCATCGTCCGAAACGATTTTGATCCCGTCGCGTTCCACCTTATCCAGATCATCATCCAGGGTTTTTGCCGCTTCAGGCGTGGCGTAAACGGGAATCCCGGCCCTGGCGTGATCGAGCGCCGCCCAGGCCGAGGGGCCGCCGCCCATCATCACCCCGGTCAACAGGACCGGGGTCCGGGCCTGGGCCGCCTGCTTGATCCGGCGATGGACCATCATGGTTGGGGAGGGGAGCACCAGCTTGAAGCCGTTCTCGAGGTCCAGTTTCGAATCGTACAGGAAAATATCCTGGGTGCCGGTGCCGATGTCTACCGATAAGATTTTCATAATCGTTCCAATCTGTAACTTGTTTACACCTCGATCCCCAGCCACTGGCGGATGAAATAGCCGATGATGAAGGAGAAGGTCGCCACGCCCAGGCTCAACCCGGCCATTTCGACGAAGCGCGCCCGGAAGGGTTCGTCTTTGGCGACAGAGATGTAGTAGTTGAACACGGCAATGATGGCGACCGCGGTGGTCAGGGCGATGGCCAGGTCAACGTAGAAGTTGGGGAGGAGCAGGTAGGGCAGGATCAGGAGGACGACCGTGATGATGTAGGCGATTCCGGTGTAGACGGCGGCGCGGACGGGGTGTTTCGCCGTCTCCTCGGAACGGGTGGACAGGTATTCGGAGGCCGCCATCGAGAGCGAGGCGGCGATGCCGGTGATCAGCCCGGAGAGGGCGATCAACTGGGTGTTCTGGAGGGCCAGGGTCAGCCCGGCGAGCGCGCCGGTCAGCTCGACCAGGGCGTCGTTCAGGCCGAGGACGACCGACCCGGCGTAGCGCAGGCGTTCTTCGTCGAGCATCTCCAGCAGCTTCTGTTCGTGGACTTCCTCTTCGTGGATCCACCTGTCGATGTCGGGGATCTTGCCTTTGAGCTGGGCGTAACCGGCCTGGGCTTTTTCTTCGCCGCTTTCCATGAGTTTGATGCCGAAGGTGAAGCCAAAGACCCGGCTGATCAGGTAGTATTTCCAGATGCTCCATTGGTCGGGCTTGATCTCGCGCTGGGTGTATTTTTTCCAATCGGTGTAATGGCGCAGTTCGTCGTCGGCGATCTGTTCCATGATCCGGCGGTTATTCGGGTCCTTTAGGCTGCGGGCCAGGCGTTTGTAGATGTGATGTTCGGTGATCTCGATCCGCTGGAAGGTTTCGAGCAGGTGGCCGATATTTTCCTCTTGCGGCATATTTTCTCCTTGGTGGTCAGGGTGCCCCCATTGTAAACGAGGTTGGGCGATGGAACCAAGGTTATCCCACACAATTTGCATATCACTTGTTGACACTGGCCTAACACGCCCCTTTTATCATGGGACAGAAAGATCAACCCGCATCAACATTTAGAAAGGAGAAAATTGAAAATGAACAAGAAACTTGGATGGGTGATCGGCGCGCTGGTGGCGGCATTGCTGGCTGTCGGCGCTTACGGGACGACGACGGCCTTCGCCGACGACAACAGTCCTTCGCTTCCCTCCGGGCGGCGCGGACCCGGCGGCCCGGGCGGCCGTTTCGGCGGGCATCCCCTCACCGACGCGGAACTGGGGGCCGTCGCGCCCGTGCTGAACATGAGCACCGACGACCTGTCCGCAGCCCTGGCAGACGGCAAGACCCTGGATTACCTGGCCGGTGAAGCCGGCGTGGACCTGCAAGAGATCCACGACGCCCTGTACGCTGTCCGCAGTGAAGCCATGCGCGAACGCATCACCCAGGCCGTGGCAGACGGCGACATCACCCAGGAAAAGGCTGACTGGCTGCTCGAAGGCCTCGACAAAGGCTTCCTGGACGGACCGGGATTTGGCTTCGGCGGCTACCCTGAGAGGGGCATCCCCCCGGCAACTTCCACCCCGACCGAGTGATGGCTTTCTGAAAAGGAGGTGATCGCCAGCAAAAAGCGAGGAGCGCGTAGGCGCTCCTCGCCTTTACTTTCCGGTATAAGCCCAATTACTCCAGGCTAAGTACAGCATTGCAGAAATACATTCCGATTTCCGTCCGCGAATTTACGCTAATCCCCGCTAATCTGTTCGAAAATTAGCGAGAATTCGCGAAGACTTGTCCTGAGATTGACGAAGGATCAGCGGATGAATCGCCAGGGAAACCCGGACCATATTATGAAACGCTGTACCAAGATTGCTCACGCCACGGAGAAAAGCTTTCCCGCAGCGGGTTGTCCATCCGTGCCCATGAATCCGTGACCGAGTCTGTTTATTGTTCTCCCCTTTCGCTCTTTCCCCTCTCACTTTGCCGCAAACGTGTTCGAGATTCAATCCTCGTATCCTTCCGGATTTTCTTTTCCTTCAAGAGCAGCCTTGAAATCCCACAGTGAATCCCCAAAGCGTTCGGGGTGGAACTGGTCGAAATTCGCCTCTCTTGGGAAGAGGATATCGCAAAAACGCACGGACTTCCTGTTGATGTTCCTGTTTGCCGGGCATAGGGTAATTCTAATGCCAACTCCTTCACTTCTCCTTCAAGGAGGAGAATCTGACGACCTTCAAACAACAATTGACTTGGAAACCCGACCCGCTCATCAACCGAGAAAAGAAACCGACTCCATGCCCTCCATCTCTATTGAGAGAGGGACAAGCGGCTATGCGGATTATTACGCCAACCAGGATGATATCTCTCTTTCCCCGCCCTGCCGTGAAGGGTGTGGTATAAATTTTCGGAGACTTCCTGCTCTGAAACCGCTAATGATGCCGCCTTTGATGCTTCTTAGCCTGTGCTCGACGTTTTTTCCGAAAATTTATTACACACCCTGCCGTGAACTTCCTCTTGCAATTCTGCATACTGGATTGTACAATATATCTAAAATCGCTAATTTGGAGATTTCCCATGTCCATTTCCAAAACTATAGCCTCGACTGAGGTTCAAAATAATTTCGGATTGATTTTGAACGATGTGATTCAGAACAGCACACGTTATATTATCAAACGACACAATTTACCGCAGGCGATTATTTTGAGTCTGGCTGATTTCGAACAACTATTAACCAATCAACAAGAACAGGGCAAAATGGCTCAAGTTGTGAGAGAAATAGCGCCTGCTTATAAAATTGGCGAAACGATTGAAGGTAAGCAAAGATGAAAAAAGAATTTTCTGCTGGTTTTGCTTCCTACACTTTAGAAAAAGCACTGGTTATTCATGCAGACTGTTTCGCGTGGATGGAACTTATTCCAGAGTCATCCATCCATGCAGTTGTGACCGACCCGCCTTACGGCGTAAAAGAATACGAGCCTGAACAATTGGAAAAACGGACAAACGGGAGCGGCGGGGTTTGGCGCATCCCCCCGTCGTTCGATGGGCATGTGCGCTCGCCATTGCCGCGCTTCACAGCATTGAACAACGGCGAACGAAAACAGATGAAAGAATATTTTTCCGAATGGGCAAGGTTGGTTCTGAGAATTATCCGACCAGGCGGGCATGTTTTTGTCGCATCCAACGCCTTTCTGTCTCAAATAGCCTTTTCCTCGATCGCTGAGCAAGGATTTGAATTTCGTGGCGAAGTCATCCGCCTTGTCAGAACCATGCGCGGGGGAGATCGCCCTAAAAACGCCGAAGATGAATTTCCCAACGTTTGTT
Organism: Anaerolineales bacterium UBA5796; assembly: GCA_002418215.1. Lineage (GTDB taxonomy): Bacteria > Chloroflexota > Anaerolineae > Anaerolineales > Villigracilaceae > UBA5796. The sequence goes on along the minus strand of DIDQ01000064.1, from coordinate 35,640 downwards.
CCATGCCGAGAAGTCGTTATGAGCCATGGGGAATTTTCCGCAAGCCGATGTTGAACGGCATGAAAGTCAGTGATTGCCTCCGGGAATTCCAAACAGGCGGATTGCGCCGAAAGCCCGACGGGAATCCGTTTGAGGATGTGATCGAAAGCGAGCGAACGCCGCAGAAAGAAAGGGGAATCGCTGACCACCCAAGCCTCAAGCCGCAATCCTTTTTGCGGAAGATCGTTTACAGTTCGCTACCGCTAGGTGAAGGGGTTGTGCTGGATCCATTCATGGGTTCAGGCTCAACCATTGCCGCCGCGAACGCCGTTGGCTACTCATCCATCGGTGTCGAGCGCATGGATGAGTATTACCAATTGAGCAAGCAGGCAATCAAGAAACTCTCAACGATTGTCCTCAAAGACGCCCAACTGGAACTATCGCTCTCCTAAATCTTCGTAAACCCAATTGGCTTTCATCTTTTGAACGCCGCTTTGGGTTACGCTGGCGGTTATCGTCCGGCGGCTGGTCGCAGACCGGCCTGAAAACGCCCAATCCCTCATTGTCAATTCTGCTGCATAAACAGCATGAAACGAGAAGGGTTTGGGCGCGATGTCTTTCATCTTGTCGTTGGAAGTATTGCTGTCGAATACAAAGACCATCAACCACACAGATTCGGGATTATGTCCTTGCCAGCCCGACAAATGCCGAGAACCTTTGATTTCGATTCCCTCCGTCGAGTGCTGAACCGCGTTATTTGCAAAAACACCAACGGGAATCAAGTCGGGATGCCCATTGTGGTATTGGTTCTTCACCAAAGTCGGGCAATACTTGGGGATAGTGACATTCATATACTCGCCGACCATACTGCTGAAATTCGCTGGCATGAGAAACGATTCCAAGCGCGGCATTTCTTTGGTGATGAGTTGCACGTTGATGAAACCAAGAAAGTCCAGAAAATCCTGCATAGAGCGCTGGATGTGTTGGGACGACAAAGCATAGGGCAAAGTGCAATCCGGGTTGAATCCACTCGTACTCAGCGGGCGGGGCGTGCATGCAAGTCTTTCGTCAATATTCATAAATGTTCTCCTTTTCAGTCCACCGTCAACGTCTTACTCAAATTCCTCGGGAAATCGGGATCGAAGCCGCGCATGACACTCATGTGATACGAGAGCAACTGCAACGGCAGGACTCCCAACAACGCGCTGACCTGCGGGTCAGACTTGGGAAGCGCGATCACATCGTCGGCGTTGGCGCGCAGGCGGGGGTCTTCTTCGGCGATGACGATGGTCCGTGCGCCGCGCACATTGACTTCGTTGATGCCGCTGATGATCAGGTTGGTATCCGTCGGCCCGGCCACAAAGACAATTGGGAAGCCCTTGCTGACCGCCGAGAGCGGTCCGTGTTTGAACTCGGTCGAGAGCATACCTTCGCAGTGGGCGTAGGTGATCTCTTTCAGTTTCAGCGCGCCTTCGAGGGCGATCGGGAAAGTCCCGCCGTAGCCGAGACAATACATGTCGTTCCACCCGTTTATCTCTTCAGCAATGGCTTTGACCTGTTCGGCAACCATGTCGAGCGTTTGCTCCATCAAGGCCGGGATGTTTGCCAGGGCTTTGGTGCTTTTGCCCGCCATGCGGTAGGCCAGGTATAGGAACGTGACGACCTGGTTGGTAAATGTCTTCGTGGCGGGAACGCTGATCTCGTAGCCGCAGCATAAGGGTAGACAGAACGAGGTGGATTTCGTCAGGGTAGAGCCGACCACGTTCGCCAGTCCAAAACATTCCATCCCGCGCCCTTCGGCGGCTTCCAAGGCGTTGAGCACGTCCTTCGTCTCGCCGGATTGACTGACAAAGATGCCCACGTCCTCGTGCCCAACTGCCGGGGCAAACTGGGAGATGAACTGGGGCGCCAGCACCGGGATGGCCGGACGCCCGGCGAGCTGCGCCAGGTAGACCGATCCGGCCAGGGCAGCGTGGTAGCTGGTGCCGCAGCCGATGAAATACAGGTGACGGGCAGACATCATCTTGTTGACCAACGTCTCGACCTCTGGCGACCCATCGAGCAGGTGCAACAGCTCCGTGGCAACCTGCGACTGCTCGTGGATTTCCTTGAGCATGAAGTGGGGATAGCCGCCTTTCTGGACCGCGTCCATGGTTTCGGTGACCAGCTCAGGCTCGCGCTCGATCAGTTTGCCATCCTTGACGGAGCGTAATTCGACGCGGTCAGCCCACAAGGTGACGATTTCGCCGTCCAACGGGCGGACGATGTTTCGAGTTAACGGCAGAATGGAAGGCAGGTCGGACGAAACGCAGGTGAAGCCTTCGCCGAGTCCCACCACCATGCCGGAGCCTTTTTTGAAGGCGTAGAGTTTGTCGTCATTGGAGCGCCCGATGACGAAGGCATAATCGCCTTCAAGGTCGCCGTAGGCCAGGCGGATGGCATCAATGAATTCGTAGCCGCGATTGATGTATCGCTCCACTGCATGGACGCAGGTCTCGCCATCGTTCTGCGAGCGCACGGTCAGGCCTTCGGCAATGAATTGCTGGCGCAATTCGATGTTGTTGACTACATTGCCGTTGTGCGCGCCGACCAGGTCGCCGTCCGAGTCGATGTGGGGCTGGGAGTTGACTTGCGAAGGCTCGCCGAAGGTGGCCCAGCGCAACTGGGTGATGCCGCGTGAACCGGTCATTTCAGCGAAATTGTATTTGGCTGCGACCGCGTCCACCTTGCCGACATCCTTGCGCAGGTCAATTTTGATCCCCGAAATGGTGGCCGCCCCAACCGAGTCATAACCGCGATAGGTGAGGCGTTGGGCAGCCTCGATCAGGATGGGGCCGAGTTTTTCTTCTTTGTCGGTTACGTATCCGAAGATACCGCACATGAGTGTTTGCTCCTTGAATTTGTGTTTTCTTATGTTTCTTCTATTGTGACCGATCCATCTGTTGGCCGCGTGGAGAGAACTGCAGGGTCGCGAGGTTGGGGATTATACAATAACTGCGGCGAACGAACGGTTCGCCCCTTTGGCGAGAAATCAATCGGACACTGCCAACCGGTTACCGAATCCCACCCAATAACCACGTATCGAAAAACTCGACCAGGGCTTTCTTGTACCGCCGCGGATTGTCGAGATACATCCCCAGATGCGGGACGTTTTCTTCTGTCCACAGGAAACGCGGTTCCTTCGCCATTTGAAAGAGACGTTCAGCGGAATCGGGCGGAGCGGTGCGGTCGCCCGTACCCTGCACAAGATAGACAGGACGCGGGCTGATCTGCCCGATCACATCCAGCGGGCTGACATCGCTCACATCCACACCGGTCTTTACCTGCGCCAACACCTTCGCGAGCGGATTGATGATAGGGTATGGGATGAGATAGTCCAATTCGTCGTCCAGCGAGGCGAAGGGACTGTCCACGAAGAGCGCTTCGATCTGAGGATACAGGGCCGCGGCGCGGATCAACGTTGCTCCGCCCATCGAGCCGCCCCACGCGCCGACGTGATCCACGCCCGGCTGGGCAAGGGCGAAGTCCAGCGCGGCTTTAACGTCCAGCACTTCGAGGTAGCCGACCGTAGAAATGTCGCCTCCGCTTGTGCCATGGGCGCGAGCATCCCAGGCCAGGACACCGTATCCTTTACGGGCCAGTATCTCATGCACCCATACGACACGATGGTCCCCATAACCATGCGCCACCAGGACCACTGCGTCCTTTCGCGGGGGCGTATACCAGGCGGACAGCCGGACTCCATCTGCGGTGAGCAAATCAACAGATTCGTATGGGATGTTCAATTCGCGGAGCGTCTTCCCAGTGGCCACACGCCGCGGCGGATGCAGGACCTTGTTCACTTCCACGTAGCCAATGCCGATAAGGATGAGCGCGAACAAAGCCAGCGCTGTGAGCGAAATGGTCAGGATCGAAATGGCGCGAGATTTTGGGCGATTCATGGGAAAAATTATAGCCCCGCTTCAACGAAATAAAAAGCCTCGCAGGTTCTCACCTGCAAGGCCTTCGAAGATCACATTTACCGATTACATGTTTTTCAAATAATCGTCTATGGCATTTACAAAGGTTTTTGCTTCCAAAAAGGTTGTTTCCACATCGAAACGATTGATGACGCCTCTCCGCAGGTCTTGTCCCAGCAATGTTTCGGCTTCGAGAAGAGTCTCGCGCGCCTCATCCATGCGTTGTTTGACGATTTGCCATTGCTCTTCATCCATCAGACAGCAATGCCCTCTTTTTCAATGGATTTCAAGATGGGCTGGCCTTTTAGTCTATCGCCTCCAACCAGCGTTGAAATTACCACACCTGAATCCAAACTGACTTCCCAGGCGATCTCTCGAATTTTATTTCGTAAAGGACGATCCACCGGGTTGGGAATTTCGATGTAAAGATCGAGATCGGAATACTTGCCGGCATCTCCGCGTGCATGCGAACCATAAACTACTACGCGCTGAACAGGGGTTACATCCAGCAGGCGGCGCTTTACTTTACGAGCAATTCGGGCATCTTTAGCAGAGAGCATAGAGCAATTATACAGCAAACAAAAGCCTCACAGACGAACGCCTGCGAGGCTTTCCGATCACTGAAAACTGAACACTGGTTACTGGTTACTGTAATCCTCCGGCAGCCAGCAGCACAGGACCAACTCTCTCGCGGCTTTGACCTCGTCCATGCGGCCGAATTTGGTGTTGTGCGGGGCAGACTTGAGCAGGTCGGGGTCGGTTTTGGCTTCCTCCGCGATCTGGATCAGCACGTCGGCGAAGCGGTCGAGGGTGTCTTTGTTCTCGGTCTCGGTCGGTTCGATCATCAGCGCTTCGTGGACGATGAGCGGGAAGTAGTTCGTCGGCGGGTGGAAGTTGTAATCCATCAGGCGCTTGGCGATGTCGAGGGCGCGCACGTCCGTGCCTTCGACCCGGCCTTCGGCCACAAACTCGTGCATACAGATGCGGTCGTAGGGGATCGGATACACGCCGCGCAGACGGGCCTGGACGTAGTTGGCATTCAAGACTGCGTATTGGGCGATGTCCTTGAGTCCGTCCGGGCCGTGCATGACAATATAGGTGAAGGCGCGTACCAGCCCGCCGCCGAAATGGCCGTGGAAGGCCTTCATCCGGCCGATGGATTTTTCGGGGGTGACGAAACCGAACAGCGGGGCCAATTCGTCGTCGCCTTCTTCGAGGATGCCGACCAGCGGCGCGGGCAGGAAATCGGCCAGGTGGGCCGCCACACCGACCGGACCCGAACCCGGTCCGCCGCCCCCGTGCGGGACAGCGAAGGTCTTGTGCAGGTTGAAGTGCATCACATCAATGCCCAGATCGCCGGGGCGGACGATGCCGAGCAACGCATTGAGATTCGCCCCGTCACCGTAAACCAGGCCGCCGCAATCATGCACGATCTTGATGACTTCTTCGACGTGCTCGTCGAACATGCCAAGCGTGTTGGGGTTGGTCAGCATGATACCGACAACGGTATCATCGCATTGGGCTTTGAGCGCTTCGATGTCTACATTGCCGCGGGCGTCGGATGGGATTTGGACAACATCCAGGCCGATCATGCCCGAAGAAGCGGGGTTGGTGCCGTGAGCCGAATCGGGGATGAGCATCTTGACCCGTTTGTCGTCGCCGCGGGATTTGTGGTAAGCCCGCATAATGAGAACACCGGTGAATTCGCCGTGCGCCCCGGCTGCGGGCTGGAGCGTCACCGCGGCGAAACCGCTGATCTCCTTCAGCCATTCCTGTAAGGTGTGCATCAATGCCAGGTTACCCTGGACGGTCTCGATGGGCTGGAGCGGATGCGTGAAAAGGAATCCCGGCAGGCGGCAGGTATCCTCGTTGATCTTCGGGTTGTATTTCATCGTGCATGAGCCGAGCGGGTAGAAACCGTCGTCCACGCTGTAGTTGAACTTGCTCAGGCGGGTGTAATGGCGGACGACGTCCACCTCGGCCAGCTCGGGCAGGGGCAGGTCGGCTCTCAGCATGGAATCAGGCAGTTCGGCGCGCGGCACATCCGGGTCCGGGAAGGTGACGCCGGTGCGTCCAGGCGAGGACAGGTCGAAAATGGTCGGTTCGACCACTTTGGCTTCTTCAGTCAAAATAAGCTCAGTCATGGGCCACCTCCGCAATCACCTCGACCAGGGCGTCAATTTCTTCCTTGCTGTTCATTTCGGTCACGGCGATCAACATGTGGTCTTTCAGGGACGGGTAATCCTGCCCGAGGTCGTAGCCGCCGAGGATGCCGTGTTCGAGCAGGTGGGCGTTGACTTCCTCGACCGGGACGGGCAGGCACAGGGCGAACTCGTGGAAGAACGGCTCGCTGAAGCACAGGCCCACGCCGTCAATTTGGCTCAGTTGCTCGGCAGCGTAATGGGCCTTGTGATAGCAGGACTCGGCCACCTGGCGCAGGCCGCTCTTGCCGACCAGGCTCAGGTATACCGCCGAAGCCAGCGCCAGCAGGCCCTGGTTGGAGCAGATATTGGAAGTGGCCCGCTCGCGCTTGATGTGCTGTTCGCGGGCGGTCAGGGTCAGCACGTAGGCCTTCTGGCCGCGGTTGTCCACCGTCTCGCCGACCAGGCGTCCGGCCATCTTGTGGACGAATTTCTTGCGGGTGGTGAAAAAGCCGAGCGATGGGCCGCCATACCACATCGGGATGCCGAGCGGCTGGCCTTCGCCAACCACAATGTCGGCGCCCATCTCGCCAGGGGTCTTGAAGAGCGCCAGGGCGGTGGGATTGACGACCACGCAAACCAGCGCGCCTTTTTCGTGGGCGGTCTCGATCAGTTGGGTGTAATCGTAGACCCGTCCGAAGAAATCGGGATACTGGACGATGACCAGCGCGGTGTTGGCGTCAACCTGTTCGGCCAGCGCAGCAGGGTCGGACTCGAGGCCTGCTCCCGTTTCGTCAGCCAGTTCCAGTTCCATGCCCTGGGTGTAGGTGCGGATGACCTGGCGGTACTGCGGGTGGACAGTAGGCGAGACGACGACTTTCGTCCGCTTGCCGCGGAACTGCGCCCAGGCCAGGTTGACGGCTTCAGCTGCGGCGGTCGCGCCGTCGTAGTGCGAGGCGTTCGAGACTTCCATGCCGGTCAGGGCGGTCATCAGGCTCTGGTATTCGAAAATAGCCTGGAGCGTGCCCTGCGAGATTTCGGGCTGGTAAGGGGTGTAGGCGGTGTAGAACTCGCCGCGCCGCAAGATGTGGTCCACAACGGAGGGGATGTAGTGGTTGTACATGCCGGCGCCGAGGAAGGAAACCAGGTCGCGAGTGGATTCGTTGGCCGCGGCCAATTCAGCCAACTCTGAGGCGGCTTCCATTTCCGTCAGGGCCGGGGGCAGGTCGAGTTTCGGGAAACGATGGGCGGCGGGTACGGCTTCGAACAAGTCATCGAGACTCTTGACGCCGATGGCCGCCAACATCGCCTCCCGCTCTTTGGGACTAATTGGGATGTAAGACATAATTTGGTCTCCTGGTCTGATAGTCGCTTGGTCACGTAGTTGAGTTGTCTTGTGGTCACTTGGTCATGCGGTCTTGACAACTCGACCCTCAAGACTACCAGACCACGCGACTATTAGACTACGCGACCACCAGACTATCCGACTGCGTGGTTAATGCTCGCGCTCGGCGCAATAGGCTTCGTAGGCAGCCGCGTCCATCACCTCGCCGGGTGCGCCGTTTTCGAGCTGGACCATCCAGCCTGCGCCGTAGGGGTCGCTGTTGAGCACTTCGGGCGCATCCGCCAGGGACTCGTTGACTGCCACGGCCGAGCCGCCGGCCGAGGCGTAAATTTCCGCCGAAGCCTTGACCGACTCGACCGAGGCAATGGCCGTCCCGGCCTCGACCGCGTCGCCGGCCTCGACCAGGATTTCGACGAAGACGATGTCCGAGAGCTGTCCCTGGGCGTAATCGGTCAAGCCCATCTTGCCGGTCGCGGGATCGAACCATTCATCGGATTTTGTATATTTCAGGTTAGCGGGGGCATTCATAACAGTCTCCTTGTGTAATGCGACATTTATGTCGCCATTTTGGGATTTGCGACATGAATCCCTTTTCAGGGACGATGTGTCGCATTACAAATATCAGGCGAATCAAAAAGGACGCACGTTGAGATAACGCGCGTCCTCTGTAATTTGACCTGAGAGATTCGGCTAGTTCATTGGTCGTATGGTCGTTTGGTCATGTGGTCACTTGGTCATGTGGTCTTGACAACTCGACCATCAAGACTACCAGACCACGCGACTATTAGACTACGCAACCATCAGACTATCAGACCACCAAACTAACCTTGCACCGTCGGTGTCTCATGCGAGACTTTCCAGAGCTTTCAGGAACAGGGTCCTTTTGCCTGAGAGTTTCACCCGGATTCGCCTGTCCCGGATTTGCACCTTCGGCGTTCTTCGTCTCCGCTTACGCTTCGCTCAGAATCTCTTCCCTGTTCCCGTTCGGTTGTAGCTTCATTTTATGGGCAGCAGGGACGAAAGTCAAGAGGATGAAAATCCTGATTTATTCTGACGGATCGGGATCACCGGCTGCTTTACGGCGGCGCGGGCGGGATTCGGAGGCGGGCGGCTCGTCCATAGCGGAATCAGGCGCAGCGTCCGGGACGAACGGCTGAGCCGCCGTTTCGGGGGCCGTTTCCGGGGCGACGAGTCCGTTCAGGCGGGCAAAATAGTCCCTCACCTGCGGGTCATTGTAAAAAACCAGGCTGAGGATGCCGACCACCATCGAGAATACGTTCCCAAACAGGATGGTGGTGATCTCAAGAATGGCCATTGTGGTCGAGGGTTTCACTGGCTGGGGCGGGGTGAAGAGCAATTTGGCGGCGTAGACGATCTCAAAAACGCCGAGCACCGTCGGCAGGATGGCGAACGGGACCAGGCAGGCAAAGACGAAGCTCGATAGAACAGAACCGGCGGCCACCAGGCCCCAGATCACGTTGACGATGCCGCTGACCAGGGTCATGATGGCAATGGCGGTCGCCATGCCGGGCCGGGTATTCGGATTCGGATATGAAGGTGTGGTCATTTGTACTCCTTTGTGTTTTTTACGCCCTACATAACGAAGGGAGCCGCGGCAAGGTTGCAATAAAAAAGCCCGCGCGTGGCGGGCCGAAACGCTTTGACAAAAATTATCCAGCCAGTGTGCCGCGCACCCAGTCTCCGATGAGCCAGTATTTGAAATCCTGTCCCTGGCTGGCCTGGATGCCTCCGACGATACCGTAGACCAGCGCGGCGAGCGGCAATAGACTGAAGACACAGGCCAAAGGCATGCACAGCAACCCGATGAGCACAGCACTCAAAGCGCCGCTCACAGCCCAGGCGACGCCGGCGAGAATGCCGCCGCCGACCCACCAGATCAACTGGAAGATAAGGGCCTGCAAGGCGTGATATGCCGCATATCGCGAGCGGTCTTTATAAACCATGTAAATGACCAGCGGGACCAGCGGCCCAAGGAATCCTGAGACGAGGTTGACCAAAATACTCAGGTGCGAAACCATTGCCCACATGCGTTCATCATTGGCAGAGAGCGGCTCCGCCGGGGGCCGGGTAGGTGGGGATGAAAATTCGTTCGACATGGGGTGTCCTCCTCCGCGTACAGACAAGAAGTTTCAGAAATGCCCTCACATAAAAAACCCGCAGTCAACGACTGCGAGTTTTTTGTTCTTTGAGTTTTGATTATGCCCAACCCTGGTTCTTGATGAAATTGGTCACCACCGGGATTTCGACCATTTCGCCTTGATAGGCTTTGTATGCCCAATACAGGAAAACGAGCCACACCAATGGCGCGCACAGCCCGCCGATACCAAGGGTGACAGTGGCAATAATGGCTACGATAATCCAGACGACAACGCTCGCCGCAATGGACTGGACGGCATGGAACTTGATGAACGGACGGGCTTTCTTATCCTCCATCAACAGGACAATAATTCCAACGATTGGCGCAAAAACGTATGCGAGCGCCGCCCAGAGCTTATCGTCGCTGGTGATTTCCGGGTTCATGGGTTGTTCGGACATAATTAGTGCCTCCTGATTAGATCAACGGGTGAATTTCAAATATTGTACAACCAAAGCAGGTAAAAATCAACCAATTTATTTCCTGCCAACGTTTCCATGTCATTGCGGGAAGCCGCCGTCCTGAGCGGAGCGTCCTTCGCAACTTTCGCTTCGCCCTCCGCTCAGGACGGCAATCCCTTCAAAAAAGAGCGCAGCCGAAGGGCAAGGCAGCCAAGCAACCCCTTCATCGCGGGTTCCTTGTGCTAGAATTGGGGCATGACCGATTCCCCCCGCATCGTCTTCATGGGATCGCCCGACTTCGCCGTGCCCAGCCTGCGACTGCTGGCCGGAGCGTACCGGACCGTGGGCGTGGTCACCCAGCCCGACCGTCCCTCCGGCCGCGGGCGGACCCTGGTCGCCCCGCCGGTCAAGCTCGCCGCCCTGGAGTTGGGACTGCCCGTCATCCAGCCTGAAAAGCTGCGCCAGCCCGAAGCCATGCAGCAGCTACGGGATTGGTCGCCGGATTTGATTGTAGTTGCCGCCTTCGGCCAGATTCTGAGACCTGATGTCTTAAGTCTCCCCCGCTTCGGCTGCGTCAACGTCCATGCTTCGCTGCTGCCGCGCTGGAGGGGCGCGGCCCCGATCAACGCCGCCATCCTGGCCGGGGACGCGGAGACCGGCGTGACCATCATGAAAATGGACGCCGGGGTGGATACCGGCCCGATGCTGGCCCAACGTGCCATCCCGATTTCCCCCGGCGATACTGCCGGGTCGCTATTCGGCAAGCTGGCCGCCCTCGGCAGTGAGTTGCTGCTCGAAACCCTGCCCGGTTATCTTTCCGACGAGATCCAGCCCCGCACCCAACCGGACGAAGGCATCACCTACGCCCCGATGCTCAAAAAGGAAGACGGCCTGCTCGACTTCACCCGCCCGGCAGACGAGCTGGCCCGCAAGGTACGCGCCTTCGACCCCTGGCCGGGGGCGTATTTCCAGTTTAACGGCCAGCCGCTCAAAGTCCGCACCGCGCACCGGGAGAGTGGGCGCGGCGAAACGGGCCAGCGCCTCATCGTCCAGGGAGTTCCCGCCGTCGCCGCCTCCAACGGCTTGCTCATCCTGGACGAAGTCCAACCGGCGGGCAGGAAACCCATGCCGGGCAAAGCCTTTTTATCTGGAGCCAGAGATTGGAGCGCAACGTAAATGCCGCAAGGTGATTTCGAAGAAAAATACCTGGATGTTTTGCAGAACATCGAAACCGGGATCGTTTCCGTCTACCGGAGCCATCCCGAAATGACGGACTACGACGCCCAGAAAGCCGTCGAAACCCTGATCCGCGAGTACCAGGCCGAAACGACCGGTCGTCTGGCGCTGGTCGTCGCCATGAACTCAGTGGCGCAGGAAACTTATTATTCGGTCAAGGCCATGTGCGAATGGCGTTTGGGGCGGGTTCAAATGGAAATGGAAGAGAAGAAATCCTTTTTCAAACGCCCCACCAAAAAGCCGGTCGAGATGCCCATCGAGCCGAAAACCGTGGAAGAGATCGTCCTGTGCCTGAAACGCATCCGCAAGTCCATCGAAACCTGGAACCGCCGGAGCGGGCGGCAGGGCTATCTCACTTTCATCAGCGAGTTCATTTAGATTTCGGAAATCTACCGAAAAAGACTTCCGAAGTCTCCTGCAAACAGGGTATCACTTCGATGTGATACCCTGTATAATTTAAACGCGGATCCATACCCAACGAAAGGAGGCCAGATGGCAGACCAACCGCAAGGATGCGCACGCACGACCGGAGCCGTGATGGGTGAACAACCGTCCGCTGCCCCGGCCAATGAAACCACAGGAACCAAAAAGGAGATGACCATGACCGCTCGTGTCGGGCAGAAAGCCCCCGATTTTGAAGCCCCCGCCTATTACCGGGGCAAGTTCACCACCATCAAACTCTCGGATTACCTGGGCAGGTGGGTGCTGCTCTGTTTCTATCCGGGTGACTTCACCTTCGTCTGAGCGACCGAAGTCTCGGCGGTCGCCGACAAATATCCCGAACTGCAAAAACTGGGCGTGGAAGTCATCTCGGTCAGCGTGGACAGCCACTTCGTCCACAAGATGTGGAACGATTACGAATTGACCAAAATGGTGGAGGGCGGCGTACCTTTCCACATGGCTTCGGACCAGGCCGGGAACGTGGGCCGGGCCTACGGCGTATGGGACGAAGCCCAGGGCATCGAACTGCGCGGGCGGTTCATCATTGACCCGGACGGCGTGATCCAGGCCATGGAGGTGCTCACGCCCCCGGTCGGACGCCGCATGGCCGAGACCATCCGCCAAATCCAGGCCTTCCAGCACGTGCGCGCCAGCAAGGGGACCGAGGCCACACCCGCCGGCTGGATGCCGGGCGAACTCGTGCTCAAGCCGGGTCCTGACCTGGTGGGCAATGTCTGGCAGGTCTGGAAGCCGGAGATGGAAAACGCCTAAACGGTGTCACCCTGAGGGAGCGGTTTATGCGACCGAAGGGTCTCTTGCGTCAAAGGAAGAGGTTGCGCTGGCGCAGCCTCTTTTCAGGCTCTCTGGAAATTAGCGTGGTGTGCCGCCAGATGTAGGTCACGTTTGAAACGTGACCTACGGGATGCCTAAACGACACAACTCCTTCAAGAACTTCGAGAATGTCTTGAAGAGATTCAAAAAAGTCTTCAAGACATTTCAAAATATCTTGAAGAGATTCGCAAATCTCTTGAAGACTTTTAGAAATGTCTTCAAGAGATTCGGAAATTCCTTCAAGACATTCTCAAATGCCACCTTGTGACCGGATAATCCAGCCGTGAAATGCGCCGGTTTATTGGTGAAATTCCCGAATTCTTTGGGCGGCAGTGTACCCAAGCAGGTGATGTGGTGCGGAATGGCATTCCGCACCCTCAGGCGGGCTTTCTGTTATAAAATAGTCCCATACGCCGAAAGGAAGGAACCATGCCCAGATACGTTGCCGCGATAGACCAGGGAACCACCAGCACCCGCTGCATCCTGTTCGACCACGGGGGGAATATCGCCGCCGCCCACCAGAAAGAGCACCAACAGATATATCCCAAACCCGGCTGGGTGGAACACGACCCGCTCGAAATCTGGCGGAATACCCAGGAGGTCATCTCCGGGGCAATCGCCAAAATCGCCAATCCCCAATTATCAATTACCCAGGACATCGCCGCCATTGGGATTACCAACCAGCGCGAGACGACCGTCGTCTGGGAGAAGGCGACCGGCAGGCCGGTCTACAACGCCATCGTCTGGCAGGACACCCGCACCGACGCCATTTGCAGTGAGCTGGCTGCTGAAAGGGGCCAGGACCGCTTCCGGGCCAAAACCGGCCTGCCGCTGGCAACCTATTTCTCCGGCCCCAAGATCAAGTGGATTTTGGACAACGTGCCCGGCGCACGCCAACGCGCCGAAAGGGGCGAACTGCTCTTCGGCAACATGGATACCTGGATCATCTGGAACCTGACCGGGCAGCACGTCACCGACGTGACCAACGCCTCCCGCACCCTGCTGATGGACCTCGCCACCCTGGACTGGGACGATGAAATCCTGGCCCTCATGGGCATCCCCTGCGCCATGCTGCCGGAGATCAAATCTTCTTCTGAAATTTATGGATATACATCTCTGGATGAAATCGGTGGTCGAGTAGGCGGCGGGGTCTCGATACGCGAAGAACGCTACTCGACCGCCGCCGTATCGAGACCACAAGGCATCCCCGTCGCCGGCGACCTGGGCGACCAGCAGGCGGCCCTGTTCGGCCAGACCTGCTACGCCCCCGGCGAGGCCAAGAATACTTATGGAACCGGCTGCTTCATGTTAATGAACACTGGCGAGACGCCCGTCCCGTCCAAGTTCGGCCTGCTGACCACCCTCGGCTACAAGATCGGGGACCGGCCCGCCGTCTACGCCCTGGAAGGCTCGATAGCCGTCACTGGGGCGCTCGTCCAGTGGCTGCGGGATAACCTGGGGATGATCGAAAAATCGTCCGACGTGGAGGCCCTCGCCCAATCCGTGGACGATAACGGGGGCGTCTACTTCGTCCCGGCCTTTAGCGGGCTGTTTGCCCCCTACTGGCGCTCCGACGCCCGGGGCGTCATCGCCGGCCTGACCCGTTACGTCAACAAGGGCCATATCGCCCGGGCCGCCCTCGAAGCGACCGCCTTCCAGACCCGCGAAGTGCTGGATGCGATGGAGAAGGACTCCGGCGTCAGCCTGACCGCCCTGAAAGTGGACGGCGGGATGGTCTTCGACGAATTGCTGATGCAGTTCCAGGCCGACCTGCTCGACGTGCCCGTCATCCGCCCGAAGGTGGCCGAGACCACTGCCCTGGGCGCGGCCTACGCCGCCGGGCTGGCGGTCGGCTTCTGGCAGAGCTTCGACGAACTGCGCGCCAACTGGGGCCGCGACAAGCAATGGCAGCCCCAAATGGACGCCGCCCAGCGCGAGGCCCAATACGCCAACTGGAAAAAAGCCGTCACCCGCACGTTCGATTGGATCTAGTTCTCAGCCGCGGATTTCACGAATTTACGCGGATTGTTTTTATATTTTTAGCGAAAATCCGCGCTATTCGCGGCTAAGATGCTTTTCAAATCCTAGATTGGAGGCTGGCATGGTGGATTTGCTTTACAAACAGTTATCTTTCGCAATTATCGGCGCGGCGATGGAAGTCCACAGCATTCTTGGCTCTGGCTTTCTTGAAGCCGTTTACCAGGCTGCGTTGGAAAAAGAGTTGACCCTTCGTGGGATACCATTCGAGCGCAAAGTGAGTTTGCCCGTATCCTATAAAGGCGACTTGATCGGGGACTACGAAGCCGACCTGGTCGTGGATGGCAAAATCGTTGTCGAAATCAAAGCCGTATCGCGGTTGAATTCCGCCCACGATGCCCAAGCCATTCATTACCTGACCGCGACCGGTTTGCAACTTGCTCTTTTGATTAATTTCGGCGCGGCTTCTTTGGATTATCGCCGTGTGATCAAATCAGAAAAGAAGAAATCCGCGCCAATCAGCGAAATTCGCGGCCAAAGGTAAAGAAAAAATCCGCGCTAATCCGCGAACTTCGCGGCTAAGGTTTAGAAAATGAACAGAAACGAAATCATCACTTCTCTCAAAAACAACCCCTCCCCCGCCGTCCTCATCGTCGGCGCGGGGATCAACGGCGTGGGGGCCTTCCGTGACCTGGCCCTCAACGGCGTGGACGTGCTGCTCGTAGACCGCGACGACTTCTGCTCCGGGGCGTCGGCGGCCTCCTCGCACATGGCCCACGGCGGCATCCGCTACCTCGAAAACGGCGAATTCCGCCTCGTCCGCGAGGCCGTCGGCGAGCGCAACCGCATGATCCAGAACGCCCCGCACCTCGTCCGCCCGCTGCCCACCACCGTGCCGATGTTCAAAATTTTCTCCGGCCTGCTCAACGCCCCGCTCAAGTTCCTCAACTGGCTCGACCGTCCCTCCGAGCGCGGCGCGGTCGTCATCAAGGCCGGCCTGACGCTCTACGACGCCTACACCGGCAAGACCCGCACCGTCCCCCGCCACCAGTTCCGCAACCGCACCGATTCCCTCGACCGCTGGCCTCGCCTGAATCCGCTGGTCCGTTTCACCGCCACCTACTACGACGGGGCCATCCTCTCCCCCGAACGCTACACCGCCGAACTCGTCCTCGACGCCGAAGCCGAAGGCGGACGCGCCCTCAACTACGTCTCGCTGGCCGGGATTGACGGTCAAAACGTCATTTTGCGGGATAAATTGACCCTTCAAACCTTCAACCTTCAACCGAAATTGATCGTCAACGCCGCCGGGCCGTGGATTGACGCAGCGAACGGGACCCTGGGCCTGCGGACGCGTTATATCGGCGGGACCAAAGGCTCGCACCTGGTCCTCGACCACCCCGAACTGCGGGCCGCCATCCGCGGGAACGAGTTCTTCTTCGAGAACAAGGACGGGCGCATCGTGCTGATTTTCCCGTTCTACGACAAGGTCATTATCGGCACCTCCGACATCCCGGTCGAAGACCCCGACGAAACACGCTGCACGCCTGAAGAGGAGCGGTATTTTATTGAAATGGTGGCGCGGGTTTTTCCAACCATCCAGATTGGCCCGGAGCATATCGTGTTCCGTTTTTCCGGCGTGCGCCCGCTGGCCTATAGCCACGCCAAAACCACCGGGCAGATCACCCGCGACCACGAAATCCAGGAAGACAAACTGGGCGGCATCCCGGTCTACTCGCTGGTGGGCGGCAAATGGACCAGTTACCGCGCCTTCTCCGAGCAGGTGGCCGACAAGGTGATGGATTTCCTGGGGATCAAGCGCAACAAGGACACCCGTCAACTGCCCATCGGCGGCGGACGCGGCTATCCTCGCAGCGATGAAGAACGTCAGCGCCTGCTCCAGGGCTGGCAGGCGTGGACCAACCTGCCTCTCACGCGGCTCGAAGAACTCTTCGACCGCTACGGCACGCTGGCCGAAAAGGTGGCCCTGCACATCGCCAAAGGCCCAGACCAGCCGCTCGAAACCGTAGCAGGCTACAGTCGGCGCGAGATCGGGTATCTCGCCGGGCATGAAAAAATCGTCCATCTCGACGACCTGCTCCTGCGCCGGTCGAACCTTGCCATGCTCGGCCTCATCACCCGCCCCGCCCTGGACGAGTTGGCCCAAATCCTGGCCGAATCCCTCGCCTGGGACGCGGAGGAACAGAGCACCGAAATCGCCCGCGCCATCGAAATCCTGGCTGACAAACACGGCGTCCGGTTGTAAACGCGTAGGGCGGGATTAATCCCGCCCTACAATCTCCGGCGGGGTGACATGATAAAATCACCCCGTCTTTTTTTGTAGTAACGGCTTCAGCCGTTCACCAGAGCGACTTAAGTCGCTACTACATCTCATCGAGGTGGATGTGCAGCGCATCGCTTCCCTGCTCAAAAAATACGCCACACCCCTGGCCTTCTTCGCCATCTCCCTGGCCGCCTACGGGGTCTTCGCCTTCCAGCAAAACTTCCACTGGGACGACTGGGGCTTCGCCTGGCTGATCCGCACCCTGGGCAGCCCCGGCCTGTTCGATTACTTCGCCACCAACCGCCCCTTCCTGGCTTATGTTTACTCGCTCACCACCCCGCTGCTCGGCGTCACGCCCTGGGCCTGGCAGTTGTTCGCCATCTTCTGGCAAACGCTGGCCGGGATCGCCCTGTGGTGGGTGCTGCGCCGCCTCTGGCCGGGACACGACCGCCCCATCTTCTGGACCGTGGCCCTGTTCCTCGTCTACCCCGGCTTCGACCAGCACAACATCGCCATCACCTACGGGCATTTCTTCATCGCCCTGACAGTCTTCTTCACCTCGCTGGGACTGGCCTTCACCTTCGCCGCCGACCCCCGCCGAAAGTGGTGGGCCGGGATGCTGTCCCTGCTGCTGACGGCGATGCACCTGTTCATGACCGAATACTTCTTCGGTCCGGAACTGCTGCGGGGCGTCTTCCTGTGGCTGTTCCTGCGCCACGACATCCCCGATTGGAAACCCCGCTTACGCCGCGTCGCCCTCACCTATCTGCCGTTCCTGCTCGTCCTGGGCGGATACCTGTACTGGCGGGTCTTCGTGCTCGGCTTCTATCTCTACCAGCCCGAACTGGTCAGCGGCACGGGCGCGTCCCTGACGGGCAAACTCGCCGCCATCCCGCGCACCCTGTGGGAGCAGTTCACCGTCGCCGGGCCGGGGGCCTGGGCGCAGGCCTTCCGCCTGCCCGATTTCGCCGCCTACGGCCCGCGCCTGACGCTGGGCTACTGGCTTCTGCTCCTGGCGGGCGGATATGGGCTGTATCGGTTTGGGCATGTCATTGCGAGGCGGCGTTCTTCCGCCGAAGCAATCCCCTACTCGCGAGGAGATTGCTTCGCTTCGCTCGCAATGACACCGTTACATTTCCTCGTCCTCGGTATCCTCGCCATGCTTGCGGCGGGCATCCCGTTCGTCGTCACCGGCCTGCCCCTGCGCCTGGACTTCCCCAACAGCCGCTTCACCCTGCCGTTTGCGCTCGGCGCGGCGCTCATCCTGGTCGCCCTCATCGAACTCCTGCCGCGCCGCCTCGACAAAAACCTGTTCGCCGCGGTGTTGACCCTCCTGGCGGTCGGCGCGCAGTTCGACAACGGCTTCCTCTACCGGGCCGACTCGAAACTGCAAGACGCCTTCTTCTGGCAGATGACCTGGCGCATGCCCGGCCTCGAAAAAGGCACCATCCTGCTCTCCAGCGACACGCCCTTCGGCTTCTCCAGCGACAGTTCGCTAACCATGCCCCTCAACTGGACCTACTCACCCGACAACTTCACCACCAAAATGGACTACGCCTACTTCTTCGTCTCCGTCCGCCTCGGCCACGAACTCGAGTCGCTCGAACCCGGCCTGCCCATCCACCAGGACTATCTCGCCGCGACTTTCGACAGTTCCAGCAGCGCCATCGTCGCCGTGACCTACAACCCGCCCGGCTGCTTCCGCGCGCTGCACCCGGTCTACGACGCCGACCTGCCGCTGGCTCCATCTCAAGGCGCGGATGCGGCGTCCATGACGGGATCCGGCCTGCCGGTCCTGCCCCGCACCGCCGCCCAGGCCATCAGCCTGTCGAATCTCAATCGCATCCTCCCGGACCCTTCGGTGGTTTCCGTTCCCCCGTCCATTCTCGGCCCCGAACCGGCCCACCGCTGGTGCTTCTACTTCGAGAAAGCCGACCTGGCCCGCCAGCAGGACGATTGGGCCGGGGTGGCCGAAATCGGCGATGAAGTTTTCGCCATCCCGTTCTACCCCGACGACCCGTCGGAGTACCTGCCCTTCGTCGAGGCCTACGCCCGCAGCGGACGCTGGCCCGAAGCCCGTGACCTGTCCCGCAAGACCGCCGACCTGATGCCGATGCTGCGCCCGGCCCTGTGCGCCGTCTGGCAGCGTGCCGAACGGGAGGCCCCCGGCGCGCTGGCCGCCGACCAAATCGAGAAAATGAAGACCGAGCTGGGCTATTGCCCGTATCCGTGACCCGCGAGTGCGTCGCACCTTATCTTTTGGAAAATTCCAATTAACGGGTTTCCTTGTATTGTGGATTAATCCCGTTTAGTCAGGTGCGACGCACCTTCACCACAACTATGACCGAACCCGCATCCGTTTATCACATCACCTTCCTCCGCCACGGCGAATCCGTAGGCAACGCCGAGGGCCGTTACCAGGGCCAGGCCGATTTCCCGCTGACCGGGCACGGCCGGGAACAGGCGCGTATTCTCGGACAACGCTGGCTCGCTGAAGGCCGCGAGTTCGATAAGGTCATCGCCAGCCCGCTGCCCCGCGCCCGTGAGACCGCCGAGATCATCGCCGGTATCCTCAGCCTGGACCTGGAAACCGACCCGCTCTGGATGGAGCGCGCCAACGGTCTGATGGCCGGGTTAAAGCACGAGGACATCCGGGCGCGTGACCTGGAAGTGCCCTTCCTGCACCCGTACCATCACGTCGGCCAGACCGGCGAATCGGAACTGGAGTTGTACCTGCGGGCCGGGCAGGGTATCCAGGGGTTGCTCAACCGCCCGCCGGGGCGTTACCTGGTCGTCTCGCACGGCGGCACGCTCAACAAAACCCTGATGGTCATCCTGGGGATGCCGGTGCAGGCCAATTACCAGGGCGCCGGGTTCAGTTTCGGCAACACAGCTTTCGCCGATTTCACCTACACCCCGTCCAGCCATCGCTGGCGGCTGAAACGCTTCGAGTCGCCGTAAATACATCCGCGAATTTACGCTAATCTTCGCTAATCGCTTTTAATTGGCGTAAATTCGCGAAAATTCGCGGATAAAAGGTTTTCAAATGACAACTCCCCTTTCCCTTCTCTCCTTCGGCGCGGGCGCCATCGGGACCTACATCGGCGGGTCGCTGGCGCTGGCCGGACACCGGGTCGTTTTCGTCGAGCGGCCCGACATCGCCGCCGATCTGCGCGGGCGCGGGTTGAAGCTCAATCTGCGCATTGACCTGCGCCGGCGGGGCACACCCTTTTTCACCGTAGATGCGCCGGCGGTCGAGTTCGTGGCGACGCTCGAAGAAGCGCTCGAACGGGGTCCCTTCGACGCGGCCCTGTTCGCCCTCAAAGCCTTCGACACCGCCGACGCCCTGGAACAGATGAAACCCCACGCGGCCCAGCTCCCGCCGATGCTGTGCCTCTCGAACGGCGTGGACAACGAGCCGCTGATCGCCGCAGCCCTCGGCGAAGACAAGGTGATCTACGGCACGGTCACTTCGGCCATCGGGCGGCCGCGTCCCGGCGACATCGTGCTGGAGAAGCTGCGCGGCCTGGGCGTGGCGGAGGGACATCCCCTCTCGAAACGGCTGGCCGCGGCCCTGGACGAAGCCTATCTCAACGCCCGCCTGTATCCCCGCCCCGCCGATATGAAATGGTCCAAGATGCTGACCAACCTGCTGGCCAACCCCACCTCCGCCATCCTGGATATGACCGCCGGGGAAATCTTCGCCAACAAGCGCCTCTACCAAATCGAGATCGCCATGCTGCGCGAATGTCTGGACGTGATGAAAGCCCAGGGAATCGGCGTGACAAACCTGCCGGGCACGCCGGTGCGGGCGCTGGCCTTCGCCACCCGGCTCCCGTTGTGGCTCTCGAAGCCGCTGCTCAGCAAAGCCGCCGGGGCCGGACGGGGCGCAAAAATGCCCTCCTTCCACATTGACCTGCATTCGGGCCGCGGCCGGTCCGAGGTCGAGTTCCTGCACGGGGCCGTCGTCCGGGCCGGGGACCGGCTGGGGATCCCCACCCCGGTCAACCGGGTCCT
Source organism: Anaerolineales bacterium UBA5796 (assembly GCA_002418215.1). Lineage (GTDB taxonomy): Bacteria > Chloroflexota > Anaerolineae > Anaerolineales > Villigracilaceae > UBA5796. The sequence continues at coordinate 14,874 of DIDQ01000064.1, read as the reverse complement.
GACCGGGACGCTGCTGGGGCTGACCCGCGGCGAAATCCCGCTGGAGACCTTTGCCGGTCAACCCGAAAAGCTGCTGGAATTGATGGCAAGGTGAACGCAACGCGCCGAGGGGGGTACTTTGTGCTAAGATGAATTAACCATGCACCCTTATAGCTGGTTGTTGTTTGGATCGGCTTTCATAGCCGCCCTGGTCGCATACGTGGTATGGCATCGGCGCAGCGCCCTGGGGGCTGGGTCCGTGATCGCGCTGATGACCACCCTGGTTATCTGGTCGGTCACCTACGCCTTGTATTGGAACGCGGCCACGGTGAGCCTGAGAAAATTCTGGTTGAACGCCACGTACCTGGGGGTGGTCTTCGTGCCCCTGGCATTTTTGTGTTTTTCGATCCAATACACCGGGCAGGGCAAACTGCTCACCGGGAACCGCCTGATGTTCCTCCTGGTCGAGCCGGTCTCGATCCTTGCCCTGTTGTGGACGGATGACTTCCACGGGCTTTTCTTTGCGGGCAAGCGTCCCCCGGATGCCAGCATCATCCTCGACGGCGGCCTGCCTTTCTGGTTCAACATCGTCTATTCCTACCTGCTGGTGCTGGCCGCCACCTTGCTGTTGGTGCGGGCAATTTTCCATTCGGTCAGGCTTTACCGGGCGCAATATTGGGCTGTGCTGACCGGCGCGTTGATCCCGTTCGCGAGCAATATCCTCACCATCCTGCACGTCACGCCCTTCCCGGCTCTGGACTTGACCCCGGTCGCCTTCACCCTGACCGGCCTGTTCTTCGCCCTGGCGCTTTTCAATTTCCGCCTGCTGGACATCGCCCCGATAGCCCGCAACACCCTGGTGGACACCATGAGCGAAGGCGTGCTGGTGCTGGACCCGCAAAACCGCATCGTGGACATCAACCCCGTGGCCAGGCGGGTCGTGGGAGACCTGCCCGAACGGCAATTGATCGGTGCTAACGTGGCGGAGGCTTTCTCGCACTGGTGGAATTTCCTGGCTGCTTACCGTGACGTAAAAGATGGTCACGTCGAATTGACCATGAGCGAAAGCCCTCGCGTCGAACTGGACCTGCGGATCTCGCCGTTATATGACGGGCGTTCCCACTACCTGGGCCGGATGATCGTCTGGCGCGATATCACCGTTCGCAAGAAAACCGAAGCGGAACTGCTCAAGACCAACCAGCAGTTGCAGGAACAGCTTCAGGAGATCCAGATACTCCAGGTCAAACTGCGCGAACAGGCCATCCACGACCCGCTGACCGGCCTGTACAACCGCTGGCACTTGCAGGATACCCTTTCGCGCGAGATCGAACGCGCCGAACGGGAGAACCTGCCCATCGCGATCCTGCTCATTGACATTGACCGTTTCAAGGAGATCAACGACAACCACGGGCACGCGGCCGGCGACCAGACCCTGAAGGCGCTGGCGAACCTCCTGCTGACCCACACCCGCAAAATGGACTTCCCCTGCCGCTACGGCGGAGACGAGTTCCTGATCGTGATGCCGGGCATGGACCGGGATTTCGCCTTCCAGCGGGCCGTCAACATCCGGGACCAGTTCGCGGGCCTGACCCTCCCCGTTACCCGCGACCGGGAACTGATCACCCTTTCGATCGGGATCGCCATCCTCCCGCAGCACGGCCGCGACAGCGACGCAATCCTGATCGCGGCCGACCAGGCCATGTATGCCGGAAAACGCGCCGGCGGCGACCGCATTGCGGTAGCCGGGGAATAACGGGGCTGTAAACTCCCGCCGCGCAGAAAAGTGATAAAATTCCCTTCCCTTGCGGGAAGAGGCCATAATGACAGATTCCGTCAAAGAAGTATCCCCCCGCCCAGATGTGGAAGTTCATCTTCCCGATGGACGTGTTTTATCCGGCCCACGCGGCGCTTGCGTGGGTGATTTTTTCGCGCACCTTGCCGGCGAACTCCCCGCCCCGGTGGTTGGGGCCATCGTCAACAGCGACCTGCGGGAACTGACCTACCCGATCAAAATGGATTCCAGGATCCGCCCGGTGGTCATGTCTGACCCTGACGGGGCGCGCATCTACCGCCGCTCGCTGACCTTCCTGCTGGAGATGGCCTTCGCCGACCTGTTCCCCGAAGCCAAACTGACCATTGACCATTCAGTCGCCTCGGGCGGCTATTACTGTCAGTTGGCGGGACGCGGCCCCTTGTCCCGCGAGGAATTGAAACGGCTCCAGGCCCACATGCAAGAACTCGTCGAAGCAGACAAACCCTTCGAGCGGCTGGAACTTCCCCTGTCCGAAGCCATCGCCTATTTCGAACAACACGGTTACGACGACAAAGTCCACCTGCTCAACCACCGCCGCAAGGATTACCTGACCCTCTACCGCCTGGGCGAACGCATGGATTACCACCACGGCTACATGGTCCCGTCCACCGGCTACCTGCGCTACTTCGACCTGGCCCCGATCAACGGCGGGTTCACCCTGCGCTTCCCGCGCCGCCACATGGCGACCGACCTGCTGCCCCTGCCGGATTACCCCAAACTGCTGAAGACTTTCCGCCAATATGGCGACTGGCTCTCGCGCCTGGGGATTGACAACGTGGGGGCGCTCAACGACGCCATCCAGGGCGGGCGCACGCACGAGGTGGTGCTGGTCTCGGAGGCGCTGCACGAGCAAAACGTGGCCCAGACCGCCGAACACATCGCCAACCACCGCAAGGAACTGCGCCTGATCCTGATCGCGGGGCCTTCGTCTTCGGGCAAGACCACCTTCTCGCGCCGCCTGACGGTCCAGTTGCTGGCGCTGGGCATCTCGCCCTTCCCGCTCGAACTGGACAATTATTTCGTTGACCGCGACCTGACGCCGCGTGACGAGAACGGCCAGTTCGATTACGAGGCCCTGCATGCCCTCGACCTGGACCTGCTGGCCGAACATCTCCAGCAACTGGTTGACGGCAGGCTGGTGAAGCTGCCGAAATACAATTTCAAGACCGGGATGCGCGAACCCGGCGACGAAATCCAGCTCCGCCCCGGACAGTTGATCATCCTGGAAGGCATCCACGGACTCAACCCGGGCCTGATCCCCGATAAACTGTCCCGCCGGGCCTTCCGCATTTACATCTCCGCCCTGACGCAGATCAACCTCGACCGCCACAACCGCGTCTCCACCACCGACACCCGTCTCGTGCGCCGCATCGTGCGGGACGCCCGCGAACGCGGCTACACCGCCCAGCAGACCATCTCGCGCTGGGAATCGGTGCGGCGCGGCGAGAAACGCCACATCTTCCCCTACCAGGAAAACGCCGACGTGATGTTCAACTCGGCCCTGGTCTACGAACTCTCGGCGCTCAAGCCGCTGGCCGAACCGCTGCTGCGCCAGGTGCCTTACGGCACGCCGGAGCACATCGAAGCCAAGCGCCTGCTGGCTTTCCTGGAATGGTTCCTGTCCATCGAAAAAGACATCATCCCCGAAACGTCCATCGTGCGGGAATTCGTGGGCGGCTCGATCCTCAAAGATTTCAAGCTCTGGAAGGACAAGACCGCCCGCTAACGCGGGGCGGATTGCCCAAACACACCCCACCGGTCTCCCTTATGAACCCCATCGAAGTCTTGCTCATCGCCCTCAGCATGGCGATGGACGCATTCGCGGTCTCCCTGGGCATCGGCGCCGCCGGGCGTTCGTCCGGGCCGCGCCCGACCTTCAGGCTGGCCTATCATTTCGGGTTGTTCCAGTTCATCATGCCGGTCATCGGCTGGATCGTGGGCGCGACCATCGAGCCGTTCATCGCCGCCTTCGATCACTGGGTCGCCTTCGGGCTGCTGGCCCTGGTCGGGGCGCGCATGATCCGCTCGGGGCTGGACCCGGACGGGGAGCCGGGGCAGGCTGACCCGTCCCGCGGGTTTACGCTGATCCTGCTCTCGGTGGCAGTCAGCATTGACGCCCTGGCAATCGGACTCAGCCTGGGCTTGATCGGCGTCTTCGTCTGGTATCCGGCCATCGTCATCGGCGTCGTCACCGGGCTGCTCTCGCTGGCCGGGCTGCGTATCGGCAACGGCGTCGGCCGGAAGTTCGGCAAACGCATGGAACTGTTCGGGGGAATCGTCCTGCTGCTGATCGGCCTGCGGATCGTGCTGACACACACATTTTCCCCTTAAACCGCCGCTTTCAGCCCAAAATTGGCGGCCCTATCACACAAATAAGACAAACTACATCCAAAAATAGCGATAAAAGTCACACCCGATTTTGCGGGGGAGCGGATACAATGGGCGCATGGATATTCGTTCGATCATGCTCGCTCCCAAAAATATCAAACCGGACCTCGCTTCCACCAAGCCCACCTCCGCCTGGGCCGAAGTGGACGAGCAGGGCCGGCTGGTCCTGCCGCCGGATATGGTTTCGCAATTCGGCCTGAAACCCGGTGCCAGGGTCCGTTTGGATGAAGACAACAATTTCGTCCGCCTGCACCGCCCGATCACGCACCTGACCAAGGTCTACATCGAGCCGACCGTTGCCTGCAACCTGGACTGTATCACCTGCTTCCGCAACGCCTGGGACCAGCCGATAGGCCGGATGAGCGAGGAAACCTTCGCGAATATCCTCGAAGGGCTGAAGGCGCTCGACCCGATCCCCAGCGTGTATTTCGGCGGCATCGGCGAACCGCTCTTCCACCCCAAGACGATTGACTGGATCGCCGAGGTCAAGGCCCTGGGCGTCAAAGTGGAACTGATCACCAACGGCACGATCCTGACCGAGAAAAAGTCACAGCAACTGATCGACTCCGGCCTGGACGTGCTCTGGGTCTCGCTTGACGGCGCTTCGCCCGAAACCTATGCCGACGTGCGCCTGGGGGCCGAACTCCCGAACATCCTCAACAACCTGAAGCGTTTCGTCAAAATGCGCCCGGCCAGCCACTTCCCCAAGCCGGAGATTGGCATCGCCTTCGTGGCCATGAAACGCAATATCGCCGATCTGCCCGAGGTCATCAAACTTGGCAAATCGCTCAAGGCCAAGTATTTTTCGGTCAGCAACGTCCAGCCGGCCACCGCCGACATGCAGGACGACCGCCTGTACGAACGGACCATGCACAACATCGCGTACATGCAAGCGCCGCACCTGCCGCACCTGAGCCTGCCCAAAATGGATTTCGACGAGACGACCCGCGAGGCCCTGTTCGAGACCTTCAACAGCCAGTTGAACATCAGTTTTGCGGGCAATAATTGGGGCGGGGCCAGCGACACCTGCAATTTTGTCGAGAGCGGGACGATGTCCATCGCCTGGAACGGGGACGTCAGCCCGTGCTGGCCGTTGATGCACACCCACACCACCTACCTGCACGGCAAGCCGCGGCTGACGAAGAAGCACGTCATCGGCAGCGTCAACCGGCGCTCGCTGCGGGACCTGTGGCTCGATCCCGATTACCTGGCCTACCGCGAACGCCTGCACAATTTCGGCTTCGCGCCGTGTACCTTCTGCGGCGGCTGTGACCTGTCCGAGACCAACGAGGAAGATTGCCTCGGCAATACCATCTTCCCGGTTTGCGGGGGCTGCCTGTGGGCGCAGGGGATCATCCAGTGCCCGTGACGTTTTGAATGTAGAGAACAACATCCCGAAGGTTTTTATAGCCTTCGGGATGTTGTTTTCCAATGATAAAATACTGTTGCGATACCCCAGGAAACGAAAAATGACCACGTACACGGCAAGCCTATTGCGTGGTTAACGCAAAATCACAGCACCGGCCCCAAAATCTTGGAAAAGCCCGGTCAAACTTCACTTTAGGAGTATCCTTTTATGAATGTCAATTTTTACGCCACCTTGCGCCCCATCGTCGGACAAAAAACGATCAGCGTGGACATGCCGCCCGGTTCGACAGCCCGCCAACTGGTAGACCTGGTCATCCACAATTACCCTGCTCTGCGGCCGGAACTGCTGGACGAAAACGATAATTTCCACAGCCACATGAAGCTGTTCATCAACGGCCGGGAGGTGGTTTACCTCGAAGACGCGTTCAACACCCTGATGAAAACGGACGACCGGGTGGACATCTTCCCGCCTGTAGGCGGCGGTTAAAATGCAGAAGATCATCCGCGAGATGCGCGGCATCCCGTTTTTCCTCTTGCGGGAATACCTGGAGGAGTTGGGCGGAACCGCGTTGAGCGACGACCAGGTCCAGGGTCCGGGCTGGAGCGTGAGACTCACCCGCATGGAACCGTTCCGGCTGGGGTCGCTGTCCGTCGGGCAGACGCGGCTGGAGTTCGACATCGAAGACCACCTGGTCGAAGAATTCATGGAAAGGTTTGCCAAGAAGACGCTCAGGGCAGGCGCATAGGAAGAACGTCCCGAAGGTTGCCGTTAAGCTCCCGGATCATCCAAGTCAAACCTTCGGGACGGTGTTTGCAGGGCAGGCGCATAAAAAGTGACGGTCACCGCCAGGGTGACCGTCACTTTTTATTTCTGACCACGGCTTACTGGTCACTGAATACTGGACTTAGACGATCTCCAGTTCCTTGAGTTTGGCTTCGGGCACGACCCCGTTGACCCAGCCGCGCTTCTCGTAATACTCCGCCAGCATCTCGTCCAGTTCGCAGACCTGGCCTTCCGAGCCGGGCATGGTGGAGGGTTCATCGGTGAAACGCTTGGGCAGGTAGTCGCTGCCCTCGCCCAGGCCGGCCAGGTTGTTGAAGTAGCGCTCCAGGTTGTAGATGCGCTCGCCGGTCTTGAGCACGTCGTCGGCGGTGAAGGGCACGCCGACCATGGCCGAATACTGCTGGGCGTACTCGTCGGCGCCCATGGCAAAGGCACTGAACTTGCACAGGTCCATGCTGTCTGAGAAGGCGTGGACGTTCTGGAAGATCATGGCCAGTTCGCCCTTGCCCTTGTAGGCGATGGGGTCCACCTTGAGCGAGTTGAACGGCATTACGCCCAGTTCGGCGGCGGGGGTGTAAGCCCGCAGGTGACAGGCGCCGCGGTTCGACGTGGCGTAACCGATGCCCATACCTTTGAGGCCGCGCGGGTCGTAAGCCGGGATGCCCTGGCCTTTGACCGTCATCGCCAGTTCGGGGTGGCCGAAGTGTTTGGCAGTGGCGTTTGCGCCCTCGGCCATGACGTTGCCCAGGCCCTCGCGGTAGGCGATCATCCTTGCGGCTTTGGTCATGCCGTCCGGGTCGCCCCAGGCCAGCTTGCCGTCGCCGTTGGTGTAGCCTTTCTCGCTGGCTTCCATCCAGACCGAGAGCGGGTGGCCGACTTCGATGGCATCGAAGCCAAAATCGTTGGCCAGATCGATCATCTTGGCGACCAGGCGGGCGTCGTTGTTGCCGCAGTTCGCCCCAACCGACCAGGCCGGTTCGTACTCGACCGATTCCATGTGCAGGCCCTTGAACGGACCGTCCTTGACTTCGACTTCCTTCTTGCAGGCCACCGGGCAGGCGTGACAGGTCGGGTCGTTGGTCAGCAGGTTCTCCTTCACGTATTCGCCGCTGATCTTCTCGGCGTTATCGCCGAAGGAAGTCACCGTGCTGTTCTTGGTCGGCAGCGCACCGATGCTGCTGGTGATGTTCATCAACACGTTGGTGCCGTAGACCGACAGGCCGCCCTTGCGCGGGCTGGTGATGTTTTCTTCGGCCATGATGGCTTTCAAGGCGCGGTCGTGGGCCGCTTTCCAGGTGTCGCGGTCGGCGGCTTTGGTGATCTCCTTCTTGGCGTCAATAACAATTGCCTTCAGGTTCTTGCTTCCGCCCACGCAGCCGGTCCCGCCGCGCCCGCTGGCGCGGTCGTTCTCGTTGATCCAGCAGGCAAATTTGACCAGGTTCTCACCGGCCGGGCCGATGGAGATGACCGTTAAATCTTTCTCCCCGTATTTTTCCTTGAAATACTTGATCGTATCGTGAACGCCCTTGCCCCACACATCAGACGCGTCCAATAACTCGACTTTATCTTTGGTCACGTAGGCATAGACGGGCTTGGCCGACTTGCCCTTGAAAATCAGGCCGTCGAAACCGGACCAGCGCAGGCGGGCCGCGCTCCAGCCGCCGTGATGGCTGTCGGTCACGGTACCGGTCAGCGGCGATTTGGTCACGACCGCCATACGGCCGCTCATGTTGGCTTCGGACCCGGTCAACGGTCCGTTCATGAAGCACAGGATATTTTCAGGCGACAGCGGGTCCACTTGCGGGCCGTTATCGAACACGTACTTGACCCCCAGGCCGCGCCCGCCGATATATTTGCGCTTCCATTCCTCCGGCGCGTCACCGTACTCGACTTTGCCGGCTGACAAATCAACGAACCCTATTTTATTTGCATAGCCTCCGAGCATAAGCTTAACCTCCTTCTGGAAATATAGGAATTAAAATTAGCCTTTACGGCTCATGGGAACTGTTAATAGAATAGCATTTGCCTAATTGGGTGTCAATCCTTAAGTTTTTCCTTAATCAATAACAAACCGCCGCGCAGTAAAAACATGGGGCGATTCGACAGATGGGTTATACTCAACTCAATTACTAATTACCAATTACCAATCCCAAATTACCAATCACAAAAAAAATGAAACAACTCCTCCAAAACCTGCGTGACGGCAAAGCCGCCGTCGAAGAAGTGCCCGTCCCCACCCCCCGCCCCGGGCAGGCCCTCGTCAAAGTCGCCGCCTCGCTCGTCTCCGCCGGGACCGAGCGCATGGTGGTCGAATTCGCCGAAAAATCCCTGGTCGGCAAGGCCGCCTCCCGTCCCGACCTCGTCCGCCAGGTGCTGGACAAGATGCAGCGCGAAGGCTTCGCCCCAACCATCCAGGCCGCCTTCAGCCGCCTCGACCAGCCGATGGCCCTCGGCTACTCCACCGCCGGGACCATCACCGGCCTCGGCGCGGGCATGGACGGTTTCACCATCGGCCAGCGCGTCGCCTGCGCCGGCGGCGGTTACGCCTCCCACGCCGAGTACAACGTCGTGCCCCGCAACCTGCTCACCCCCCTGCCCGAAGGCGTGGACTTCGAGTCGGCGGCTTTCACCACCCTGGGCGCCATCGCCCTGCACGGCTTCCGCCTGGCCGAACCCCAACTCGGCGAGACCGTGGCCGTGATCGGCCTGGGGCTTTTGGGGCTATTGACGGTCCAGATCGCAGCCGCGGCCGGATGCCGGGTTTACGGGGTTGATACCAACCCCGAGCGGGTCAAACTCGCCGCCGGACTTGGAATTCCGGCCTGCCCCCGCGACCAGGCCGAATCGGCCGCCCTGGCGTTTACCGCCAACCGCGGCTTCGACAGCGTGATCATCTGCGCCGACACCGCCTCCAACGACCCGGTCGAACTGGCCGGGATGCTCGCCCGCGACCGGGCCAAAGTCGTCGCCACCGGCGCGGTCGGGCTGACCTTCCCCCGCAAGATTTACTACGAAAAGGAACTCAGCTTCGTCAACTCGCGCTCCTACGGCCCCGGCCGCTACGACGCCGCCTACGAAGAAAACGGACAGGACTACCCCCCCGGCTACGTCCGCTGGACGGAGGGCCGCAACTTCGAAGCCGTCGTAAATTTGTTGGAGAGTGGAAAGTTGAAGGTCGAAAGCCTCATCACCCATCGTTTCCCCATCGAACGGGCAGCCGAAGCCTACGAAGTCATCACCGGGAAGACGAAGGAGCTGTTTTTGGGGGTGTTGCTGACGTATGATGATGGTAAACAAGGAAACAAGGAAACAGGTACGGGTGTACGTGTTTACCTGTCTACCGACCGGCAGGCGACCCCCGGCCCCGTAAAACTCGGCGTCCTCGGCGCGGGATTGTACGCCAACGCCACCCTGCTGCCCGCCATCCAGAAGATCCCCGGCATCCAATTGGTCGGCATCGCCTCGGCCGGCGGACTCCACGCCCAGCATTCGGCCCGCAAGTTCGGCTTCGCCTACGCCTGCTCTTCCGACGACGAGATCCTCAACGACCCGGACATCAACACCGTCGCCATCCTCACCCGCCACGATTCGCACGCGGAGTTGGTCGTCAAGGCTTTGCAGGCCGGCAAGCACGTCTTCGTCGAAAAACCGCTGGCGCTGGATAGCGATCAACTTTCAGCCATCAGCGAACAATTAAAAATTACCGATAACCAATTACTCCTCGTTGGCTTTAATCGAAGATTCGCCCCCCTTGCCCACACCCTTAACTCGCGACTCGCAACCCGCTCCGAACCCCTCCACGTCCACTACCGCGTCAACGCCGGATACATCCCGCCCAGCCACTGGGTCCATGACCCGGTCCAGGGCGGCGGGCGGATCATCGGCGAGGGCTGCCATTTCGTGGATTTCGCCGCCTTCCTGGTCGGCGCGGCCCCGGTCAGCGTCAGCGCGGTGGCGTTGCCCGACGGCGGCAAATACCGCGGCGACAACGTCTCGATGACCTTCACCTTCCCCGACGGCTCGGTCGGCGTGGTGGACTATCTCGCCAACGGCGACAAATCCTTCCCCAAGGAACGGGTCGAAGTCTTTTGCGGCGGGGTGATCGCCATGCTGGACGACTTCCGCTCGCTGGAGATGATCGAAAACGGACGCCGCAAAACGGTCAAGGGAGCGCAAGACAAAGGCTGGAAGGACGAGTGGATCGCCTTTGCAGAGGCCATCCATAACGGCGGCCGGCCGCCGGTCCCGTATGAGCAGTTGATCGGGGTAACAAAAGCCACTTTCGCCACAGTCGAGTCGATCAAAAACAACGGAGAAAAGGTGTATAATCCTGGTGCAAACAGTTAGTGCAAAGGAACAAAGGAAGTGCGCCATGCCTGCTGTAAAAGAGCGAATGAATCTGTATATCACCAAATCCGTCATGGACGAGTTGCGCCGCGCCATCCCGGCCCGCGAGCGCACCCGCTTCGTGGAGGAGCTCCTGGCCCGCGAGCTGCGCCGTAGAAAATTGCAAGAGGCCATCGAAAAATCCTATGGCGCCTGGAAGGATGAGGACCATCCAAACATGCTGACCGGCGAAGACATAGACCGCTGGATCGAGGAACAACGCAAACTCGGCACACGTGATTTATCGGATGAGTGGGGGCGAAGTGAGTGACCATATTCTCGATTCGAATATCCTGATACGTTATTTGCGCAAGATTACCGGCTACAAGGATTTGCTGAAAGCTATCGAGCGCGAAGGCTGGTCTTACATTTCAGCGATGACCCGCCTGGAAATTGTGCGTGGGATGCTGGAACGCGAACGCCAGGGCACTATGGACCTTTTGAACTCTTTGGAAACCATCTCAATAACCAGTGAAATTGCAGATCAGGCCGGGGCATTGATCCGCACTTGGAAAAGCCGCGGGATGATATTGAGCGACGCGGATGCACTCATCGCCGCCACTGCCATCCATCACAGCCTGACCCTCGTCACCACCAATCCCAAACATTTCCCCATGCCCGAACTGGATCTTCGCGTCGCGGATGACGCGGGCAATCTCTCGCAACGCCAATAAGTTGCTCGAATGCGATTCACTGTCGAAGGCCCCCTGCTCAACCAATCCAGCTCCTGCGAGCCGGTCTTGCGCGCTTTGCCGGATTGGTTCGGCATCGAAGAAGCGATCCAGGCCTACATTGCCGACATGCCGGCCCTGCCGACTTTCCTGGCAACATTCCACGGGCGGGTGATCGGATTCTTGAGCCTGAAACAGCACAACCCCCACTCGGCTGAAATCACCGTGATGGGCGTCCACCCGGAAGCGCACCGCCAGGGGATAGGCCGGGCGCTCCTGGAACAGGCTGAATCCTACGCCAGGGAACAGGGGATCGAGTATTTGCAAGTCAAGACATTAGGCCCATCCCGCCCTGACAAACATTACGCCCGGACCCGGGCCTTTTACGAGGCGATGGGCTTTCGTCCGTTGGAAGAGTTTACACAAGTTTGGGGTGAGCAAAATCCATGTTTGGTAATGGTCAAGCGGGTATAATCAAAAAATTTAAATTCCCGATTGTTGGAGGAAACTATGTCTCATATCGTTGACCAGGTTTCATTCGGCGCCATCGTCCAGGTGCGCGACCGGTTGCTGGAACAGCAGGCCAGGGGCCGTAAAATGCTGCGGCTGGAATCGGGCGACCCGTCATTCGACATCCCCGTCCAGGCGCGGGAGGCGATGGAGAAGGCCCTGCGCGACGGCCTGACCCATTACACCGCCTCGACCGGCATCCCCCCGCTGCGCCAGGCCATCTATCGCAAGGTCACGACCGAAAACGGGTTGCAGATCCCGGGTCCCGATAACGTGATCGTCACCAACGGCGGCATGAACGGGCTGTACATCATCTTCCGCGCCCTGCTCGATCCCGGCGACGAAGTCATCCTGCCCGACCCGATGTGGACCGAGATCGCCGAGAACATCAAACTGGCGAGCGGCGTGCCGGTCCCGGTGCGGCTGCGACCGGAGGAAGGCTATCTCTACGCCCCGGAAGACATCGAAGCTGCGGTCACGCCCCGCACCCGCGCCATCTTCGTCAACACCCCTCACAACCCGACCGGCATGGTGCTGCGCCGCCCAACGCTGGAAGCGATCGCCGCCATCGCCGAGAGACACAACCTGCTGCTGATCAGCGACGAGGCCTATGAGCACGTCATCTTCGACGGGGAGCAGCACGTCAGCCTGGGATCGCTGCCCGCCGCCCAGGGGCGCGCCATCACCGTCCACTCGCTCTCGAAGACCTACGCCATGAGCGGGCTGCGCCTGGGCTACGTCATCGCCACCGACGAGTTGATCCTGGAACGCCTGAAAAAGCTGGTGCGCTGCACCATCAACGGGGTCAACTCGGTGGCGCAATACGGCGCGGCGGCGGCCATCAACGGCCCGCAAGACGCCACCCTGGCCATGGCCGCCGAATATCAAAACCGCCGGGACATGCTCTTTGCCGCCCTCGAAGAATCGCCCTACCTGCAAGCGTTCAAGCCGTCGGGGGCGTTCTACCTGTGGGCGCGCATCACCCCCGACTGGCCCGGCTACCAGGGCAAGACCGACGACTGGTCCATGACCAACTACCTGATAGATGCGGCCGGCATCGGCTCGGCCCCCGGCTCGGCCTTTGGCCCGGCAGGTGAGGGCCACATCCGCTTCGCCTTCTCGTGCTCCACCGACCAGGTGCGCGAAGCCGCCGGGTTGCTGCCCTCGGTGTTGCGGACGGCCAGAGGCTAGGCGTGGAATATATCCAATACCTGCGCCAATACGTCGGTCACGCCCCAATCCTGATGGTCGGCGCGGCGGCGTTGATCGTGGATGGGCGCGGCCGCCTGCTGTTGCTGAAACGGTCCGACAGCGGATGCTGGGGACCGCCGGGCGGGGCCGTGGAACCGGGAGAAGTCGTCGAAACGGCGGCCCGGCGCGAGGTCCGGGAAGAAACGGGATTGGAGCTGGGCCTGCTCACACTGTTCGGCGTTTTCTCCGGTCCCGAGCTTTTCTACCGTTACCCCAACGGCGACGAGGTTTACAACGTCACCATCATGTACCTGGCCCGCGAGTTCACCGGCGAAGTGACCCTCAACGGCGAACACACCGAATGGCGCTGGTTCGCTCGCGCCGACATCCCCGAAAACATCAGCCCGCCGATCATCCCGGTGATCGAAGAATTCAAGGCCGGCGCGTAAACTCTTACGCGAATGGTGCGAGTGAACGAATGTCGCAAATGGGTTAGAATTTGAGCAATTCGCCCATTTGCGATACTCGCGTCGAAATATGAGCCTCGTTACCCGCTTCTCCATCGCCTTCAAAGCCCTGCGCCAATTGGGACTGACCCAGGTGGGATTGTTTGGGTTGTATAAATTCGGGCTTGTTACGGGGCATTATAAGAGGATAGAGAGTAGGGAGTGGAGAGTAGAGAATAGTCGTCGTACAAATTACCCAGTCTCTAATCATCTATTCTCTTTCCCTGCTCGTGAACAAGTTCTTGAAGCAATCGGTGATAATGGCAAAAAAGCACTCCTTACCGAAGCCGATGAAATCGTAAACGGCAAATTCCGCATGTTCGGCGGCGAGCCGGTGGACATCCGCCTGACCTTCGACCGGCCCCTGCGCCACTGGACCGACTACGAAACCGGCAAAGCCTCGATTACCAATTACCAATTACCAATCCCCGACATCAAATTCATCTGGGAACCCTCCCGCTTCGGCTGGGCCTTCACCCTCGGACGGGCTTTCCACCTCACCGGCAATGACCGTTACGCCGAATCCTTCTGGCGCTATTTTGAAATCTTCATCGAAGGGAACCCGCCCTACCTCGGCCCCAACTGGACCTCGGGACAGGAAGTCGCCATCCGTTTAATGGCTTTCATCTGGGCGAACCAGGCTTTCGCCGACGCGCCCTCATCAACGGATGAGCGCAAAACTGCCCTCGCGCAGGCCGTTGCGCATCACGCAATACGCATCACCCCCACGCTTCTCTACGCCCGCTCACAGAACAACAACCACCTGCTGACCGAAGCCGCCGGGCTGTACACCGCCTCGCTGGCCCTGCCGGAGCATCCCCAAGCGGGCGAGTGGAGAGAAACCGGCCAAAAGTGGCTGAACTGGTGTTTCGAGAACCAGATAGATGAAACCGGCGAATACATCCAGCACAGCACAAATTACCAGCGTTTGATGCTCCAAACCGCGCTTTGGGTTAATGCTCTCGCCACAAAGGCGCAAAGCCACAAAGAAAACAAGAAACTTCGCGTCTTCGTGCCTTCGTGGTTATCGGCCAAAGGTTGCCAAAACCTGACCGACGCGGCCCGCTGGCTGGCGGATTTGACGGATCCACCCTCGGGGCAGGCGGTCAATTTAGGCGCCAACGACGGCGCGCTCATTTTTCCGCTATCCACCTGTTCCTTTAGCGATTTCCGCCCGGTCGTCCAGGCGGCGGGACGGGCCTTCCTCCAGCGCGACCTCGTCCCGGCCGGCGCGTGGGACGAGATGAGCCTGTGGTTCGGGCTGCCCGCCTGCGAGCC
>DIDQ01000152.1 GCA_002418215.1 Anaerolineales bacterium UBA5796 | reverse complement strand
ACTGCCGGTCGGGATTGAGTCCATCGCTACCCTCCGGGAGACTGCGACCAACGGCGCGGGGTACGAGAACATCTACAACTCCCGCGACTGGAACGAAAACGGGATCATCCGTTTCATCAGAGAAAACCCCCTGCCCGACGACGCCCGCATGTTCAGCAACTACCAGGCCGGGATCGCCTTCCACACCGGGCGCACGGTTTACCCCTCCCCGCGCAAATATTCGGGGCCATACAGCAACAAGATCATCCCGCTGAAAAATTATCGGGGCAGGTTATTTTCCAACGAGGAAGACACTTACCTGATCTGGATCGAACCCAACGTTTACGAACACGTCTACCAGGTCGGCGAACTGGCCGGGATCGCCAGGATCGTCCCCATCCTGGAAAACGAGGCCGGGGGGATTTACCAGCTTTTGCCGAAATAGGCAGTCCCGTTATGAAAATGCGGTAAAGCGACATGAATGTCGCTTTACTTTCAAAATAGACCTTGACAAAAAATAGTAACTCGTATAATATTTTGCCCGTTTGCAAAATATTAACTCGTTGACTATTTATAGAAAGAAAGCCTGAATGTCTGTCCGCAATGCTCTGCTTGGATTATTAGCCCAAAAACCCCGTCACGGGTACGAACTCCGGGCTGCCTTCGAGGCCGTGGTCGGCGGGGACGCCAACTGGGACGTCAAACCCGCCCAGATCTACACCACCCTCGACCGGCTGGAAGAAGCCGGGCTGGTGGCGCGTGAATCCGACCTGGGCGAGGGTGACGAACCCTCCCGCCGCATCTACGCCATTTCGGAGCAGGGCGAGGCGGTTTTGCAGGACTGGTTTGCCAACGGGATCACGACCGAACACCAGCGGGACGAATTCTTCGTCAAATTGATGGTGGCCCTGGCTTCGGGCCAGGCCGACCCGGAACGGCTGATCCAGACCCAGCGGGCGCACCTGTACCGGGAGATGCACGACATCACCGCGCAAAGGGATGCCTACGACCCGCGCTGCGAAATCGCCCAGATCCTGCTGCTGGATAAGGCCATCATGCACCTGGAAGCCGACCTGCGCTGGCTGGACATGATCGAACACCGCCTGGAAGCCATCAAAGACCAGCCCCTGCCCGAACCGGAACTCCGCCGGCGCGGGCGGCCCCGGAAAGGCACGACCGGCTCGGATTACCCGCCGCCGGAGTCAGTGACCAGTAATAAGTGACCAGTGACCAGTAATCAGTGGACAGTAGAGTTTCGAAGTTTCAAGGATCAACATGCAAAAGTACGATATTTCCGACAAAACCATCATCATCACCGGGGCCAATTCGGGGATCGGCAAGGCCGCCAGCCTCCAACTGGCGCAGGCCGGCGCGACCGTGGTCATGGCCTGCCGCAGCCCGGAACGCGGCGCCCAGGCGGTGGAGGATGTCCGTAAAACGGCGAACAGTTCACGGGTCGAGTTGATGCTCGTGGATATGAGTTCGCAGGCCTCCATCCGCCAGTTCGCGGAAAAATTCCTGGCGCAGTACCCGCGTCTCGATGTCCTGATCCACAACGCGGCCAACTTCGACCACCGCCAGAAGAAGCCGGCGCTCACCCCTGACGGCAGCGAGACCGTCTTCGCCACCAACCATCTCGGCCCGTTCCTGATGACCCACCTGCTGCTCGACCGGCTCAAGGCCAGCGCCCCGAGCCGGGTCATCACCGTCGCCAGCAAGGGACTGATGACTTACCCGTTCCTGGACATCGAGTTCGACAACCTGGACGGCAAAAAGAAATTCAGTATGCAGCACGCCTATTACCACTCGAAACAGGCCCAGGTGATGTTCACCTTCGACCTGGCCCGGCGGCTGGAAGGCGCGGGCGTGACCGTCAACTGCGTGCGGGTCGGCAACGTCGCCATCCCGGACGAACGCCTGGACCACCTGCCGAAGTGGATGCTGAAGATGTACGAGGCCAAACGCAAGTTCGCCCTGACGCCTGAGAAAATGGCCGAGACCTACACCTGGCTGGCCGCCGACCCGTCGCTCGAAACCGTCACCGGCGGCTACTGGGACGCGCCGGATGTGGCTGCCAGGGCCAATAAGAACGCCGGCAACCGCGAAACCCAAGAGCGGCTGTGGGAGGTAAGCGCAGGGCTTACCCATATCGAAAACCACCAAGGAGAATCCAATGACCACCATTCAAACTGAAAAGCTGACCAAAATTTACGGTCACGGCGCAACCGCTGTGACCGCGCTCGACCACGTCAACGTCCATATCAAGGGAGGCGAGTTCGTCGCCATCATGGGGCCCAGCGGATGCGGCAAATCCACCCTGCTGCACCTGCTCGGCGGGCTGGACAAGGCCTCGGAGGGCCACGTGCTCATTGGCGGGCACAACCTGAACGATCTGGGCGACGACCAGTTGACCGAACTGCGCCGCCGCAAGATCGGATTCGTCTTCCAGTTCTTCAACCTCATCCCGGTATTGAGCGCGGTGGAGAACGCCTCCCTGCCGGTCACGCTGGACGGGATGAAGCCTGCCGAGGCCAGGGCCAAAGCCACCGGGTGGCTGACCCGCTTCGGGATGGGAGACCGTCTCGGCAACCGGCCCGACCAGCTCTCCGGCGGACAGCAGCAACGGGTGGCCGTAGCCCGTGCCCTGATCGCCGACCCGGAACTGATCCTGGCCGACGAACCGACCGGCAACCTCGACACCCGCTCCGGGGACGAGATCGCCGGGCTGCTGCGGGACGTCTCAAAAGAATTTGGCCGCACCATCGTCATGGTCACCCACGACCCGCGCATCGCCGCCTACGCCGACCGGATCATCTTCCTGAAAGACGGCAAGGTCGTGGACGAGACCCAACTCGAACGCAAGAACGGCAACAACGCCGAGATGCTGGCGGATAAGATCAAGGAAATTGGAGACTAGCATGAACCTCCAACTCACCCTCGCCCTGCGCTACCTCAACGGGCGCAGGCTGCGCACCTTCCTGACCACCCTGGCCATCGTTTTCGGGGTGCTGCTCATCTTCGGCATGAACACCCTCATGCCCGCCTTCCTCGGCTCCTTCACTGCCAACGCCATGGCTGCCGCCGGGCAGGTGGACGCCACCATCACCAACAAGACCGGCGAGAATTTCCCCGAATCGGTTGCGGCCAAAGTTGCGGATGTGGACGGGGTCGTGGCTGTGAGCGCCACCCTCGAACGGCCGGTCAACCTGCCTGCGGATTATTTCGACCAGGATGCCTCCACCCCCGACCGCGTGACCGCTGTGACGCTGGTGGGCGCCAACCCGGATGATTTCCGTTCGCTGACCATGGTCAACGTGATCGAAGGGCGCTACCTCGAAGCCGGCGACGGCGCGGCTGTGGTCGTCACCCAATCCCTGGCGGAGGCGGCCGGCCTGTCGCTGGGCGATGCGCTCACCCTGCCCTCCCCCACCGGCACGGTTGACTTCGAAATCGTCGGCGTCACGCCCCAGCGCCTGCTGCCCGGCAACGAGGAAGTGCTGGTCAGCCTGCCCGTAGCGCAGAAAATCCTGGATGCGCCCGGAATGGTCAACACCATTGACGCCAACTTCGACAGCGTGGCCGAAACCCGCCGGGCCGAGATCGAGGCCGCCATCACCCGCGTCCTCGGGGACAATTTCACCATCGGCGTGCTGCAAGCCGGGGCGGAGATCCTGCAAAATATCGGCGTGGCGCAGGCCATCCTCAACCTGCTGGGCGGCATGGGCCTGCTGATGGGCGGGTTCATCATCTTCAACACCTTCCGCACCATCATCGCCGAGCGCCGCCGGGATATTGGCATGTTGCGCGCCGTCGGGGCCAGCCGCCGCACCATCACCCGGCTGATCCTGATCGAAGGCATGATCCAGGGTGTACTCGGCACGGCCGCGGGCATCCTGTTCGGTTATGGTTTTGCCTTGATAACCATTACCGGGATCGCCCCCATCGGACAGCAATTCCTGAACATCCAGGTCGGTAAACCGGCAGTCACTCCCGGCCTGGTCATCGCATCCATCCTGGCGGGGGTGGGCATTACCGTGGTGGCAGGCATCCTGCCGGCCAGGGCCGCCAGCCGGGTCACGCCGCTGGAGGCCTTGCGCCCGTCGGTGGGAGAAGTGACCCTTAAACGGATGGCAGGCTTCCGGTTCTGGGGCGGCATGGGGATGATCGTCATCGCCATCGCGGCCCTCGTCTCGGGCAACGCCGGGTTTATCGCCCTGGGCGCGGTCCTGTTCACCGTCGGCCTGATCGTCGTCGCTCCCTCGCTGGTCAACCCGATCGCCAACATCTTTGGCCGGTTCATGGCGCTGATCTTCGCCCGCCAGGGCACGGCCCAGTTGGCTGAGGGCAACCTGAGCCGCCAGCCCAGCCGGGCTGCCGTGACCGCCTCGACCACCATGATCGCCATGGCCATCCTTGTGATGGTCGGCAGCATCATTTCGAGCATCATGATCACGTTTACGACTATGATGGAA
Source organism: Anaerolineales bacterium UBA5796 (assembly GCA_002418215.1). GTDB lineage: Bacteria > Chloroflexota > Anaerolineae > Anaerolineales > Villigracilaceae > UBA5796. The sequence goes on along the minus strand of DIDQ01000152.1, from coordinate 3,788 downwards.
AAGAGCCTGGGCAGCGACTTCCTGCTCGTGCCGCCCTCAGTAGCAATCTGGGGGACCAACGTGGGCGCTGCGCCTGCCCTGGCCGACGAATTGCGCGCCGTGGACGGCATGGCTGTGGTCAGCACCACCCGTTTTGCCGGGGCGCAGATCGGCGAGGTGGCGGTAGGCGTGTTGGGCATCGAACCGCGCGCCTACACTGAAGTCAGCGGGTTGACCTTCGTCGAAGGCGACCCGCAGGCGGCCTACCAGTCCCTGGAAGACGGGCGCGGCATGATCGTCAACGGCGTGCTCGCCACTGCCGCCGGGATCAGCCTGGGCGACGAGGTTGCCGTGCTGACCCCCTCCGGCGAGCAGACTTACACCATCGTCGGCATCGCCTCGGACTTCCTGAACGCCAAGACCACCACCGCCTACATCTCGCAGGCCAACATTGCAACCGACTTTGGCCGCACCGAGGACGTGTTCCTCCAGATGAACGCCAAAGAAAGCGCCGACCTGGACGCCGTGGAAGCGGGCATCAGCGCCGCCATCCGGCAGTACCCGCAATTCAAGCTGGTCGCCGGGCAGGAATTCCTGGAACAGAACATCGGCCTGTTCGATGCCGCGATGGCCGGGTTCTACGCCATGATGATCTTCCTGTCCGTCCCGTCGCTGATCGCGATGGTCAACACCCTGGCCATCGGCGTCATCGAGCGGACGCGGGAGATCGGCATGTTACGCGCCGTCGGCGCCACCCGCAAACAAGTGCGGACCGTCATCCTGGCCGAGGCGCTCATCCTGGCGGCGATTGGGGTGGCCTTCGGGCTGCTCTCCGGCCTGTACCTGGGCGTGATGGCCGTCAGTGGGTTCTCCGCCCTGGGCTTCCCGATGGAGTACATCTTCCCCGCCAGTTCGGTGATCGCCACCATCGCAGTGGGACTGATCTTCGGCGCGCTCGCCGCCATCGTCCCGGCCCGCCAGGCCGCCCGCATGGATGTGGTCACTGCATTGCGCTACGAGTAAACAGGAACACACCCACGAAAAAACCGGCAGACGTTGTCTGCCGGTTTTTTCTATTTTCTTCGCAGGCGTTTCCGGTCCATTTGGGCTACAACCCCGAAGATGAACAGGACGACGATCGCCAGGATGCCCGCCGGGCGCGACATCCCCAGCGCCTCGACGATCAGCGAAGCTCCCGCCAGCGAAGACAGGATGATGACGGCAATGTCGAAGAATTGGGCCATCAGGATCACCCCCAGGATGCCCCCGACCAGGTAAACAATCCAGATCGTCTGGCCCTGTCCCAGGTCCAGTGCGGCCGCGACAGCCCCCAGGATGTAGGCCCCGCCCAGGAACCCGGCCACGCCGATCGCCAGGCTCTGCAGGAATGTCGCCAGCAAGGCCCCCACCAGCCCGAAAACCAGCCCGATAATGATCGCCACCCCCTCCTGCTGGATACCCAGCACATCCGTGGCGACCACCATCCCGGCCGCGAAGCCGATGGCGGCGACGAAGAACCAGAAGAGTTTGCGCCCAAAAAGCAGGAGCAGGGCACCTACCAGTAAACGTCCGAGGAGAATCATGGTTCCTTCCTTTCGATTATCGTAACGCGGCATTCTTGTCCTGAGCTTGCCGAAGGATATGCCGCAACCAAAGTAAGCCGGATTGCCAATCAGGCCGACATTTGCGCGAATAAGGCAAATATTGAGCGGTAATACTATAACGGCATTTCCACCCCATTGCAATACGGACACAGCCGGTATTCCCCTGCCAAAGTCCAACAGCTTGCCCTGAGCTGGCAGGTTGAGCTTGTCGAAACCTTGCCGAAGGGACTCCCGTCGCCGGCCGTCAAAAGTCGGGAGGACTGGAGTCCAACGACTCCTGTCGTTGGAGGTCAAAAGTCTGGAGACTTTTGACTCCATACGCTCACCACACGCAAACAGGGACGGTTGCCCGTCCCTGTTTGGTTTGTCCCGTCCGAAGGAGAATGCGTTACGGGAGCAGGCACTTCAAGTTTGCGCCCTCTGTCACTCGCAGGGCGTACCAGACGCCGTCCAGTTTCAGGCGGCCGCGGATGCTGACCGGGTCGCCCACGGCCAGGTCTGCGAACGTGCTGGGGGTCACCAGCGTGCCGACCTTGTAAAGATAGCGGGTGGTGGGCGTCACGGTGATCGTCAGGGTCTGGCCCTTGTAGGGCTTCACCAGGTAGTTCCCGGCCACGACCTTGATCGTCACGGTGTTCTCACCGAGGGCGGTGATCTTCCCAATGGCAGAGAAGATGCCGCTCTTGACCGGCGCTTCCGGGGCCGCAGCAACGGGCGCAACCATCACCGCCAGCAGGACAAACGTCAGGACGAAGAGCACGAACTTTTTCATTTTTACCTCCAGGTTGTTTGGGTAGAGTTATTTATGTGACGGAATAGCCCCAAAAGAGTTACGCAAGCCTGCAAAATATTTCACAAGCCTGTTAGAATTGGGCCTCAGGAAAACACCCATATCCCGGCCACAACTCCTGCGTCATAAAGTATGAACACACCAGAGCTTACCGAACAAGAACTGCTCCAAAAAGCCCGCAAGCTCGATCCCAAAGCGTTGGCGACCATCTACGACCGGTACAACGGTGAGCTATACAATTACGCCCTGAGCCTGACCAGCGACCCAAACCTGGCCGAAGATTGCGTCTCTGAAATTTTCACCCGTTTTTTGGATGTGCTCAAACGCCAGCGCGGCCCCGACACCTACCTGCGAGCCTACCTTTACCGGATGGCCCACAACTGGGTCACAGACCAGTACCGGCGCGGGACCCTCGGCCTGCTCCCGTTGGACGAGGCCACACCCATCCCCTCAGCTGACGACCCCGCCCACGAAGCGCAGCGCAACCTCCGCATCCTGGCTACCCGCAAGGCGCTGGCCAGCCTCACCCCCGACCAGCGCCAGGTCATCAGCCTGCGCTACCTCCAGGGCTGGGACCTGGACGAAATCGCAAGAGCGGTCAACAAACCGATCGGCGCGGTCAAAGCCTTACAATTTCGCGGCATAGAGGCCCTGCGCCGCCTTTTATCGGATGAAGAAAATGCCTGACAAGAACCCCGAACTCGACCCCCGCTTGAAATCCCGGCTTGAAGAACTCAAACCGGTTTCCCCGCGAGACCCGCGCCGGGCTGCCCAAACGCGGGCCAAATTCCTGGCCCAGGTCGAAGCCGCCCAACCCGTCAAACGTGCGTCTTCCTGGTCCATCCCCGTGCGGGCGCTGGCCCCCGCCTTTTTATTATTGGTCCTGCTGGTTGCCAGCACCGGCACAGTTTTCGCCGCCAGGGAAAGCCTGCCCGGACATGCGCTCTACCCGCTCAAACTTTTCGGCGAAGAAATCCGCCTGTCGTGGACATCTGACCCGGAGCAAAAGGCCGAATTGCTGCTGGGTTACTCCGCCACCCGCGTGGACGAGATCACCTCCCTGGCCCAGGCCGGGATGCCCGTCCCCCAACCCGTGCTGGACAGGCTCGACGGTCAATTCGCCGAAGCCGCCCAACTGGCCGCCGGCCTGGACGACGCCCAGCTCGCCGGCCTGATGGCCGGGGCGCAAATCCAATTGCAAAACGAAGAACAGGCGCTCGTCCAGGCGCAGGCCCAAAGCGGGGCGGGGCCGGGGGCGCAGGTGCTGTCACAGGTGCGGGAGCAGGTCCAGGTCCAGATCGCTCTCGCCAGGATGGGGCAGGACGATCCGCAGCGGTTCCGGCATACCGTCCGGGGCTGGAAGGAGTCGCCCACCGCGTCCCCAACCGCCACCCCCACCCCCGGCCAGCCGACCG
>DIDQ01000167.1 GCA_002418215.1 Anaerolineales bacterium UBA5796 | reverse complement strand
CAGCCGCGCCAGGCTCAGGTCCAGGCCGTGAGGCGGGGCGGAGGGACGCGTCCCGGCCAGGATCGCCCCGGTCCCGCAGCCCACTTCGAGGACGCGGGAAGCCGTCCCCAATCCGGCCTTATCGAAAAGATAAGCCCGCAGATCGGCGGTCCAACGGGCCTGCTTCTGGAATTGCGCGTGCCAGTTCATGGGAGGGTTTCGCGCCAGTCGCGAATAAATTTGACCTGCGCCGCCGTCTCCGGCGATTGGGGGTAATACAGGCTTTGTTCGGCGGTCTTGAAGAATTCTGCCAGGCGCGCCAGGGCCTGATCCCCGCTCAGGCCGCGCTGGACGAGGTGGCAGCCGACGGCCATGCCCGTGCGCCCGACGCCCGCCCAGCAGTGCAGGTAGACCTTGCGCCCGGCGGCCAGGGCCGAATCAACGGTATCCAGGATTTCGGCCATCTGCTTGCGGCGCGGCAGCCCGAAATCGCCTACGCTGAAGCGGTGGTGGGTCACGTCCAGGCCGTAGTCCCGGCCTTCGGTTTTCAGGATGGGGAAGTAGGGTTCGCGCTCGCCCTCGCCGGTCAGGTCAATGAAGGTGTCGAAGCCCAGGCGCAGGAAGGCGGTCAGCCGCTGGCGCATCAGGTGCGGCTCGGGGCGTCCGGGATATTCGCCGGCCAGGAAGCATCCCGGCTCGACCCAGTAGGCCGCCCGGATGGGGCGCTCCGCCGCCTGCTGTTTGAGTTGGGCCAGTTCTTCTTCCAGGTCTTCGAGGCGTTGCAGCATCCACGGTTTGACGGAGTGGGCCGGGAGCTGGCTCTCCAGTTGGGCGATCTGGCGTTCGAGTTCGGCGATGCGCTGGGACAGGTTCGTCATTGGAGCTTGGGGATGATCCGCCCGGTGTGGTCCATGTAGGCCCGGTATTCGTCCCCGAAGTTGTCGAGCATCATCTTTTCTTCTTTGGGCGTGCGCAGGAAGTAGAGCGGCGTAAACGTGACCAGCATCCCCAGCCCGGCGATCCAGTTGGGGATGAGCAGCGGCTGGGCGATGACCCACAGCCACATGGCGGCGTAGACCGGGTGGCGGATGCGGGAATAGACCCCCTCCGTGACCAGTTGCTGTTCGGCCATGATCTCGATCCGCGGCGACCAGTTGCGGCCCAGGTCGCGGTAGGCGCGCCAGTACAGGTAAACGGATGCGGCAAAAAGGATGACGCCGGCCCACCCGGCCCAGGCGGGGAGGTCGAAGTTGGCGAAATCCAGCCCCCGGCCAAAGATGTAGAAGAACGGCAGGACCTGCCAGGTGAGGTAGGTCGAAAAGTCCAGCAGCATGTCGAGCGGGCTGGAGCGCAGTTCGTTCTTGCGGGCCTTTTTGAACTCGCGCATTCGCGGGCCGTAGACGCCGAACAGGAAGACAGTCAGCCCGATGAGCCAGAAGAGGGTGAAGGGATTGATTTTCATAGTGCTTCAAGGTTCCGTCAGGTCTATCCAGACCGGGTGGAACGGCCACCTGGATTTTACGCTATTTTGGACCAGTTGGGCGATGGGGACAGGCACGACCAGGCGGCCGCGGAAATCCCTGACCGGCAGCCAGAGGGGCGTGTAGGTGCCGCGCTCGGCCGGGTATTCGCCAAATTCCGGGCCGCAGCCGGAGCCGAACTCCCCGTCGAGGCGCTGGCAGAGGTAGAAGTAGTGCGAGTCGAGGCGATAGTCCACCCGGGCGATCTGGCGGATGACCTTGATTTGCAGGCCGAGTTCTTCGAAGACTTCGCGCTTGACCGCCTGCTCGAAGGTCTCCCCGGCTTCCACGCCGCCGCCGGGGAAAACGTAGTAAGTATGGCCCTCGCGCTGACGTTCGATCAGCGCGAGGGCATCGTTCTCGACCAGGATGGCGCGGACGCGGGGCATGGGCCGGTTCAGTCGGCGGGATAAATGGCCTGCCACTCGTCCCGGAGGATGTTGCCCAGGATGCGGTCAGCCATGCCCTGGGAGGGGAGCACGTCGCCGTCGGGTTCGATGTAGAGCCAGGCGCGCCCCGCCCCGGCAGGGACTTCGTCCTCGGCGGTTTCGAGGGCCACCGGGTTCGAGCCGGAGTAAGGCACGGGCAGGTCGAAGGTAAGGGTCAGGCCGAGGTCGGAGGCCGTGTTGCGTATTTCGTGCTGCGCGTCGCCGAGGTCGGTGGCGAAACTGAGCGAGAGAGACTTGACGCCCAGCTTGGCGAGGCGTTCGAGGCAGCCGCTGGCATTCGGCGCATTGTCGCCGGTGACGGTCAGGTGGACGGTGACGAAGATGTCTTCGGGCATGACGGTTTCGAGGGCGCGCCACGAGGCTTCGTTTTCGAGCTGGAGCAGGAAGAGCAGGTGGTCGAGGCCGGTCTGGAGTAATTCGTCGAGGTAGGCTTTGTCGGCCAGTCTCAGGCCGTCGGTCAGCAGGCCGCAGACCTGGCCGTTTTGTTCAGCGCGGGCGATCAGGGCCGGCAGGTCGTCGCGCAGGGTGGGTTCGCCGCCGGTGAAGGTGACGTGCGGCACGCCCGCCTGCCAGGCCTTGTCCAGCACCGATTGCCATTCGGCGGTGGTCAGCTCCCGTTCGACGCGTTTGGCGGGGGCGTCGTCGGCCTGCGCGCCGGCCGGGAGACGGTAAGTCAGGGCGCAGTCGAGGCGCAGCGGGGCGGTCAGGTCGGCCGAATGGGGCGCGACCCGCTCGAAGTCCAGGAAAGTGACGGGGTCCAGGTCGGGGGTCTCGATCAGGGTCTCGATCCGCCCGATGAAATCCAGGTAATCGTCCAGCGCCATCCCCTTGCCGATCTGGTAGCGCGAGGCGATGGCCCTGGCGGTCTCCTCTGGCGGGGTGCCCTTGATGAAGTGGTAGGCGTATTCGGCGGCGGTCTCGTTGAGTTGCAGCACGGTGGCGGCGTTGACGACCAGGATGCCGCTGCCGTCTTCGCGCAGGCGCAGGTGCAGGCGGTAGGGAGGCTTGTCTTTGGGCGCAACCTGGGCGTGGTGGATACCCTCCGGCAGGGGTTTGGCCGGGGTGAAACGCTCGGCGAGTCGGTTGACAATTCTCATATCTGGCTCCTTCACTTGGTCGGCAGGTTATCCCCGGATGAAATGCGGCATCTCGACCGGGATTTCGAGTGAAATTTCTACAAAACCGGCGTATTCACCGTTTTGGTACCAGGGGGATTGATAGATCAATTTTTTGATACCATTCTTTTCAATTGTATAAACGTTCTTTTTGCGGCTGGACAGGAGGTCGGCGGTTTTGGTGCGGGCCGGTTCGGGGTGGCAGGCCAGCAGGTTCAGGCCGACCAGGCTGTAGCCGCCGTCGGCTTCGAAGGTTTGGGCCGCTTTGTCGTTCATCTCCAGGATAACCCCGTCTGGGTCGCAAACGGTCACGGCGGCGGGGAATTCTTTGATCCAATCGTGTTCGCTCATGACTCTCCAATACGTCAATCGTAAATCGTCAGTCAGAAATCTCAAATTGCAAGGGACAGCCGCCGCCGCACTCGGCCAGCAGGGCGCAGCCGTTACACTTGTCGGGCAGACCCTGGCGTTCGCGCAGCCGCACCGACAGTTTGTGGTTCCAGATGGCGTCCCAGTCGTCCCGCAGCAGGTTGCCGACCGGGCGGTAATACGACTGGCAGGGCAGCACGTCGCCGTTCGGCTCGACGCACATATTGTACAGCGCCGCCGTGCAGCCCTTCACGCCCAGGTCGAGCGCCATCGGGTCGAAGTGGCAGTATTGCGTCGGCGTGTACCAGATCAACTTCTGGCCGCGGGTCTCGGTCTTGAAGCGGGCGGTCTCCAGCAGCGGTGTCAGTTCGCTTTCGGGCAGGCCGGTGCCCACCGTCGCCCCGTGACCGGAGTAGATCAGCGCGTTCAGGCCCACGGTCGGCACGCCCAGGTCGGCAAGGAAATCCAGCGTGGCCGGGATGGTGTGGACGTTGTCTTGCAGCATGGTGGTGTTGGTCATCACGTACAGGCGGGTAGCCAGGGCGTTTTTCAGGCCCCGGATGGTCTGGTCGAAGGCTTTGGCCCGCACCATTTTATTGTGGATGTCTGCATCCGCAGACTCCACCGTTATCTGGACGTGGTCCAACCCGGCGGCGACCAGCGTTTCGACGAATTTCGGATCGGACAAACGCCGGGCGTTGGTATTCAGACCCGTGATTTGACCGTTGGCCTCGGCGTGGGCGATCAGTTCCGGCAGGTCTTCCCGCAGGGTCGGCTCGCCGCCGGTGAAGACGACGTGGGGGATGCCGAGTTCCCAGGTTTTGTTGATGATACTTTTCCACTCACTTGTGGAAAGTTCTTTGTTTTCAGCAACGAGTATTTCGTGTTGCGTGTTGCGCGGGTGGTCGAGGTTGTAGCAGTGGGCGCAGTCGTTGTTGCAGCGATAGGTCAGCGCCAGGTCCATGCGGTAGGGGGCGGTCGGGCGGGCGCTGAACGGCATGAGCGTGTCCAGTTCCAGTTCGTGGATCGGGCAGGCCCCGTCGGGGCGGATCAAGTCTGATAGCTGCAAGTGAAAAGTTTGCAGGTCGGTCGCAATTTGACTGCTTTTCACCTTGTACTTTTTACTGATTTCTTTTTCCACCGACCGGTCATCTTTGCCTTCCAGGATCATCCGGGCCATCAGGGCCGCGGTCGGGTTGAGGCGCATCACCCGGTTGGCGTTGACGATCAGCGTCCCGTGCCCGTCCGGGTCAACCCGCAGGTGGACGCGGGACTTTTCGCCATCCCGGTCGAATTCGAAATGGTGGATATCCGATATCCGATTTCCGATTTCTGATTTTGGATTTCCGATTTCGGATTTTGGATTTCCGATTTCCAGTTTTCGACGAAGCCAGCCGGAGGTCAATCCCATGTGAGACCCTCCCAGCCGGGCGATAAATCGTCAATCCTCAATCGTAAATCGTCAATCGTAAATCGTAAATCGTAAATCGTTAATCGTAATTCGTAATTCATCTTCCTCCTCCGGCGCAGGCGCAGGCGCAGGCGGCACAGGCGCAGGCACAGCCGCCACCGCCGCTGCGTCCGCCGCCGCGGTAACTGCTGCTGGACGGTTTCGGCGGGGGATTGGTCACGTTGGTGACTTTGGAGGTGAAGCCGGTCAGGTCGCCGATAACCTTGCTGGAGAAGTTCTGCACGCCGGTGACGACCGAGGCCGCGAAGGCCGATCCCGGCACACTGCCGGAACCTCCACCACCGGATGAGGACGGGAGGGATACTCCGCCGGAAACGCCCCGGGAGCGATAGACCGGATCGTAGTGATGCCACCAGACCGGGACGAAGATCGGGCCGGTGAAGGTGCGCCGGGTGCGGTCGTCGTATTCCTTGTCGAGCATGGTCCATTCGAGGGCATCGGCGTACATCTGGGATTTGACTTCCGGCGTCCCGGCGGCTTCGATCTGGGCCCAGGCGCGCTCGTTGATGGATTTGTAGTATTCGATGGTTTCCTTGCGGCTGAAGCCTTTCATCTTGTCCTGTACGCTGCGGATCAGGCTGACGGTCAGCTCCTGCAGGGCCTTGCGGCGTTGGGCGGCATTGTTGTTGGATACGGTGAAGGCGTCGAGGAACGACTTTTCGTAAGTCCGCAGGTCTTCGGGCAGCGGCTCGAGGGCTTTGATGCGGAGCGGGTCGCGGGTGATGACTTCGGCCGCGTTCTTCTTGACCAGCCCGAACAGGATCATGGTCATCACCTTGTCGAGCGGCTGTTCCATCAGGATGGCGGCTTCGACCGCGGTCAGGCCGCGCTTGACGCCGTGCCCTTCGATGGAGATCTTGGGCGGCAGGTATTTCATTTTGCGCTTGCGCTCGGATACCACGCCCAGGATCGGCGCGCCAAAGAAGAACAGGGCGAACATCGAGCAGAAGGCAAACCCGACCAGGTCTTCCGGGTCTATCCCCAGGGTCTCCCAGAGGGAGGGGGTGTAGACCGCCGAGGCCGGGACGTAGGTGCGGGGGAAAGAAGCGCCGAAGGTGTACTGGCTGTAGGCGTTGGCGTCGCTGCTGCGCCAGGTGTAGGTAATGCGCCCGTCTGGATCGAAGCCGGCTGCCGGTTCGGACGGCCCCGGCCAGCCCTGGGGCAGGTGGTACTTGGGCTGGTCAGGCTGGACTCCCGGCGGCAAGTGGAAGACGACGGTCATGTCGGTGCTGCCGTGGGCGTACTGTGACCCGAAATAGCTCGGCATGAAGACCGCGCTGGCGTAATCGGAGCTTTCAGAATCGGGATAAAGCACCCGTGAGATTCGGCCTATCGAAACGAAGACCCGGCCCTTTTGTCCGGGTGGGATCGAGCGGGACCCCAGTTCGACCGCGATCCCGCAGCAGCCGTCGCCCTGGTAATCGGACGAGATCGAGACCGGCGTCCCGTCCACGCTGGCGCTGATCGAGCCGTAGTCGAAATTATTGTTGGGCAGTCCCACGTCCACATATTCGATGGGCGAGGCGAAGGCGTCGTTGGAGAAATCGAAGGTGTAATCGAGGCTGAGGCTGCCGTCTTCGTTCCAGTAGACGTTGACGACCTGGTTGTCCACGGCGAACGAGTAGGACTGCGCCAGCGCGCCGGTCGTCAGGCTGGACGCCAGGATGACGATAAGAATTGTTGCCAGAAGAGTTTTCTTCATACGGCCCTCCCAGGATCGTAAATCGTCAATCGAAAATCGCAAATCGTAAATTGCCTCACCACTTCGGCTCTTCGCTGAGCTGGTAGACCGTGCCGCAGAAGGGGCAGGTGACCATCGGCGCGCCGTTGACCAGGGCGATGTCTTTGGCCGTCAACGCGCCGCCGCAAGACTGGCACTTCATTTTTTCGACGTTCATGTCCGCAGGCAGGTCTACCTGGACGGTGACATTTTGCTGCAACTCGGCTTTGGCCTTGCGGTAGGCGGCAATGACCATCGCGATCCCGCCGCCGACGAGCAGCAATCCTACGCAACTGAGCGCCAGGCCGGTCGTCCGCCAGGCCGGGAGGCCGCGGGTCGGGTCGTAGGATGCGAAGAAGAACATTGCGCCGAACCCTAAAAAGCACAGGGATACGAACAAAAGTACGCCGCCCCCAATGTAACCGACATTTTTTGACATTCAGGCCTCCTGAGAAAGTTTCCAAGGGGATTTACGGCTAAAAGGCCGCAGGATTGCATAGAATAGTGTAGCACTTTCCCCCCAAGCGGACAAATGACTTTTGTCCGCTTTTTGGGCTGTATTGGTCAGGAATACAAAAAACCCGCCGGGACGTAATTCGGCGGGTTTTTTGCAGAAGGATGCAGGACGGGTTTTCACCCCGCCCATTGCCTGCAGGTTTGTTGTGGCTAAAGGTTCTTCTCCAACCCGTAGACCTGGGCGGTGGGCAATACAACCAGGATGCCGGTATTGGGATTGTCCAGGTTGCCGACCACGCCCTGGGTGGCGTCCACGATCTTTTGCAGGGTGGCGTCATCCTTGACGATGGTGAACAGCGTGCGGTGATAGTCTTCGATGCGCTTGTAGAAATCGTCCAGGCCGGGCATGAGGGGGATGTCGTCGCGGAAGCCATGGTTCAGCATCCGGTTCATGCCGGTGCTGACCAGCACAGTCGCGCCACCGGCGCCGGCTTCCTCCCAGGCGCTGAGCAGGTCTTCGAGTTTATCGGGGTTGTCGAGTACGAACAGGATCAGGTACATGGCTAAGCCTCCTTCCCTTCGGCAGGTTCTTCGATTCTCTTTTTCGGTTCGGCAAATAAGGCGCGCAGCATCGGCGGCGTGACAATCGTACTCGCCAGCACCATGCCGACGATGGCCGAGAACTCCTCCCCGGTGGCCAGTCCCTCGCTGATGCCCACGTTGGCGACGATCAGGCCGACCTCGCCCCGCGAGACCATCCCCGCGCCCAACTGCCAGGATTCGCGCCAGCTGAACCCGGCCCAACGCGCCCCCAGCCCGGAGCCGAGCAGTTTGCTGGCAACCGCCACGAGGATGATTACGCCGGTCAGCAGCAGGGCTTCGGCTTCCAAATCCCGGACGTTAACGGCCAGCCCGATGCTGACGAAGAAGATCGGCACGAACAGGCCGTAGGCCAGGGCCGAAACGCCGCGTTCCAGGCGGTCTTTCTCGTCGCAGCGGGCGAACATCAACCCGGCCAGGAACGAGCCGGTGATGGCCGCCATCCCGCCCACGACTTCGGCGGCCACGCCATAGAACAACAGGACGACCATCGCCAGCGACAGCACGCCCTGGCTGATCGGCAGCCGGGAGGTGATCCGCACCAGTTTGGGCAGCAGGTACAGCCCGAAGGCCACCGAGGCGGCCAGGAAGGCGGCCATCCGCAGCAGGATCAGCAGGATGCCGGCCGCGCTCGTCCCCCCGGAAATGACCGCCAGGAAGATCGAAAGCAGCAGGATGATCAGCACGTCGTCGAACACCGCCGCGCCGAGCAGCCCCAGGCCCACGCGGGTACGCAGCACCTTCAGCTCCATCAGCGTCTGGGCGGAAATGCTGACGGAGGTCGCGCCAAGCGTAAGTCCGAGGAAGAGCGCGGCTTCCACCTCGAAATTAAATAAAAGCCCGGTCCCGGCTCCCAGCGCCACAGGCGTCAGCACGCCCATGATCCCCGCGAAAGCCGAGACCTTCGTATTGCGGGTCAATTCGTCGAGGTGCAGTTCGAGTCCGGCGATGAACATCAGCAGCAGCACGCCGAGTTCGCCGAGTTCCTTGATCGTCTCGCCCAGTTTCTCCCCTTCGATGAAGGGCAGGTGCAACAGGTTGAGCAGCGAGGGTCCGAGCAGGATGCCTACCAGCAGTTCCCCCAGCACTGAGGGTTGGCCGAGGCGCACGCTCAGGTAACCCGCCGCCTTCGCCGCCAAAAGGATGACGGCGATCAGAAAGGCAAGTTGCAAAAATACGCTCATCGGTCTCCTTCAGGAAAGATTTTCGCAATTTTAGCCGATTTCACCCCCGGGGTCTATCAAGAGGCTTTATACTTATACAAAAAGCCACTGAGTCACCGAGTCACAGAGCTTTTTTATTCTCTGCGTCTCTGTGACTCTGTGGCAAACTAAGGATCAATCTATGACTCTCAAAGACGAATACGAACGCTGGCAGGAAACCACCCTCAAGAAGACTTTGGACCGCTTCCCCGAACGGAAGGGAAAATTCGAAACATCATCGGGGATCGAATTCCCCCGCATCGGACTCCCCCCCGGGGAGGATACCGCTTACGAGCGGATCGGGTTCCCCGGCGAATACCCGTTTACGCGCGGCGTCCAACCGACCCTGTACCGCGGCCGCTTCTGGACCATGCGCCAGTACGCCGGTTTCGCCACCGCCGAGGAGTCCAACCGGCGCTACCGTTACCTGCTCGCCAACGGCCAGACCGGTCTCTCGGTGGCCTTCGACCTGCCGACCCAGATCGGCTACGACGCCGACGACCCGATGGCGCTCGGCGAAGTGGGCAAGGTGGGCGTTTCGATCTCGTCCATCGAAGACATGGCCCAACTCTTCGACCATATCCCGCTCGAACAGGTCTCCACCTCGATGACGATCAACGCCCCGGCCGCGGTGCTGCTCGCGATGTATATCGCCGTTGCCAAGCGCCAGGGCGCAGACGTGTCGAAACTGCGCGGCACGATCCAGAACGACATCCTGAAGGAATACACGGCGCGAGGCACCTACATCTTCCCGCCTGCGCCTTCGATGCGGCTGATCACCGACGTGTTCCGGTTCTGCGCCGAAGAAGTGCCAAACTGGAACACGATCTCGATCTCCGGCTACCACATCCGCGAGGCTGGTTCGACCGCTGTGCAGGAAGTAGCCTTCACCCTGGCGAACGGGATCGCCTACGTCCAGGCCGCCCTCGACGCCGGGCTGGACGTGGATTCGTTCGCCGGGCAGTTGTCGTTCTTCTTCAACGCCCACAACAACCTGCTCGAAGAAGTCGCCAAGTTCCGGGCGGCGCGGCGGATGTGGGCCAGGATCATGCGCGAGCGCTTCAAAGCCCGGAAACCGGCGTCATGGCAGTTGCGCTTCCACACGCAGACGGCCGGTTCCACGCTGACCGCGCAGCAGCCTGAATGTAACGTGGTGCGTGTTTCGTTGCAGGCGCTTTCCGCCGTCCTGGGCGGGACCCAGTCCCTGCACACCAACAGCATGGACGAGGCCCTCTGGCTGCCGACCGAGAAATCGGTCCGGGTGGCGCTGCGCACCCAGCAAATCATCGCCCACGAGTCGGGCGTGGCCGATTCGGTTGATCCGCTGGCCGGGTCGTACCTGGTCGAGTACCTGACGGATGAGGTCGAAAAGGGCGCGTCCGATTACATCGCCAGGATAGACGAGATGGGCGGGGCGCTGCGGGCCATCGAACGCGGCTACATCCAGAACGAGATCCAGGATGCGGCCTACGCGGCCCAGAAAGCCATCGAAGCCGGGGAGCAGGTGGTGGTGGGCGTGAACCGGTTCCAGGTTGACGAGAAGATCGAACTGGAGCGGCAGGCGATAGACCCGGCCATCGAGGAGGGGGCGCGTCAGCGATTGGCAGAACTGCGGGCAAAACGTGATACTACCAAAGTCACTCAATTGCTGGAACAAGTGTCGCACGCCGCACGTGGCACGTCGAACTTGATGCCGCTATTCATCGAGTGCGTGGAGAATGACATCACGCTCGGTGAGATTTGCAATACGCTGAGAGGCGTTTGGGGGGAGTATGTGGCGGAGGGGTTTTAGGCCCAAGCCTGCTGGGCTTTTATTGGATGAACCGCGAAGGGACAAAGGACGCGAAGATGGACCAGGAGGCGGAGGAAGATCCTTCGCCTCCTGGTGGTGAAGCATCGAACCGTGCTCGAACGGAAAACCATGCCTAGGGCCGTCACAAGGCACTATTTTGCCCCCAACCTTTTGGCCTGTCAGTGTGTATACCTAATGTGACCACACACAATCATATCGGATATTTTCATGGATGATCGTGAAGCCGTCCGCCGCATGAAGAACGGCGAGATCGGCGGGTTGGAGATATTGGTCAACCGGTATCAGGTGAAGGCAGCGCGTGCCGCGTTCCTGGTCGTATACGATGAAGCCCTGGCCGAGGACATTGTCCAGGAGACTTTTATCCGCCTGTACCGGCGCATCCGCCACTTCGACGGGACCCGCCCTTTTGAGCCGTACCTGATGCGCAGCGTGGTCAATGCTGCGTTGAACGCGGTCCGCCGGGACGGGAAAACCGTCTCGCTGGATGCCGCCCCTGCCCTGCTGGAAAACTTGCTCGAACAGGCCGCCTCGGTCGAATCGCAGGTGGAGTTTGCCCAGCATTCCCATGAGATTCTCCAGGCCTTATCCAAACTTCCGCCGCGACAACGCGCTGTGATCGTCCAGCGGTATTACCTTGAAATGAGCGAGCATGAAATGGCGCAAGCATTGGACGCTGCGCCCGGCACGGTCAAGTGGCTGTTGAATGCCGCCCGCACCCGCCTGCGTGAACTGCTTGGCTCGGAGAGGAGCGCGGAATGAACCGGTCTTATCGAACCATCCTGGATGCCACTGCCCGTCCTTATGTGCCGGACGACCTCGACCTGTTCCCGAAGATCGCGGCCAAACTTGAAAAAGGGAGATATTTCATGCAACCTCGCACAAGAGTTGGGATAACCATCCTTCTGCTTGTACTTGCTTTGATTGTCCTGACCACCGCGGTCTACGCTTACTATCGGTGGATAGGTGATCCCGGATTGCAAGCGGTACAGGATTCGGGGCTTATTACGGATCTGGATATAGCTGGTCAGCCAACGATCATTCCCGTCACTCCCGGAGCGGACGTCCCCAAAGCTGCCACCATTATGGAAACTGCCCAAACCCTGGAAGGCGTCACCGTTACCCTGCGTTGGATATACCTGGATGAAACCCGCCTTGCCTTTGGGTTTGATGTCCACGGGCTTCCCGAAGGGCTGATCCTGGCGCAGCCGATCGTAACTTTTCCTGAGATCCACCTGGACGCAATCGCCCCCATCGAATATGGAATCAACTTTGATGACAACCACGTTGCGTTTGGTACTTTTACGTCTTACCAGGTCATTCACGCTGCCGATGTAAGTGGAAAACTCAATGTCACCATAGATCTGCCCCTCGTGAAAGGGCAAACTGCCCACACTAATCAGTCTCCGGTAATTGCCAATTTCCACTTTGAGGTCTTGAATGTGCCTGTTTATCAGGGGCAATACCTGGGGACATTCCAGACCCAGTCGGTTGCGGTCAACGGCATCCGCGTCCGGCTGGAATCGGTCAGCGTCACGCCGTCCTTTACCTCAGCTCGCATCTGCTATGAACGCCCAAGTGCTGATTCAGTTTGGTTGATATTACATGCGACCTTGCAATTCGGCGACTCCCGAGAAGTAGATAGTACAGGGCTTGAATTGATCAGGAGTGACCCTCAGGAGCGATGCGATATTGTCAATTTCCCATTGGGTAACAGCCAGAATGCCGATCAACTCATCTTGCGCATACGCGAACTGACAGTCATGCTCGATCCGATTAATGACCCAGTGCCTCCCGAACGGATTTACGCTGCCAATGCAGAACTGGCCCGTTATGGGATCGAGATCGCCCCTGCCGCTCCTGGCGAGGAAGATGGACTCGGCGGCTGGAAATACGTGCGCTGTGACCCGGACACTTGCGGCCAACAAGATAATACTTTGCTCATTATAGACTTGTTGGAAGAATCATTCCCCGGCCCCTGGGAATTCTATGTTGATCTGACCCGGACAGACGACATCCCCGGACTATCCACTGTCACACCCGTCCCGCCAACGCCTGCGACCGGTCCGCTTGACAGCCGGACGATTAACGATGTGACTGTCACCCTTGACTGGATTTTTGCGGATGCCAAACGCGTAGCGATTGGGTATACCATCACCGGACTGCCGGATATGCCGGAAGCAACCGGACTTATTGGCAATATATCATTGGCAGAGACAACCGGGGCAGGGGAAACTGGCTGGGGCGGCAATGCCACGCTCCAGCGTGTCGAAGGCAAACCTGGGGTACTGCAAGGCAGTGTGAGCTCTGTTTTCCGTGGACCTTTGACTTTGTCCGATGCGCGTTTCATCATTGACATCACCCTGGGCAGCGATGCCCCGAACGATTTCTGGAATGTTATTGCCGATTTCCCAATCCCGCCTGAAGCCACGCCGTATCCGCCGGGTGTTTTCCCGCCTGCTCTGCCCGATCACAAAATTGGCACTTTCCACTTCGACGTTACGGCACCAATTTATCCTGTCCAGATACTCAAACCCGAACAGATGGTGTTAGCGAATGCGCTCATAATGCGCTTGGAAAAAGTGGAGATAACCCCGTCATTCACGACGGTTTTGCTATGCTATCCTGTGCCCTCCGATGCAGACTGGATGATTGCTCGTGCCGAATTGAAGGTTGGGGGCTATACCGCCCCGAACAATACCTACACCTTGATTTATGACAGCAACCATGGCGGCTATCAGGACTTACCACCTGCGCCCCTCGATCTGCCCCAGCCCGAACACGGTCGCTGCATAACCCTTGATTTCTTTCTGGGGCATGCAAACATCCCAGGTACTATCACCTTGACGATCCCTGCCCTGGAGCAGTCCGTCCCGGAAGGCATTCCTGAAGACCAGATCAAGGCCGCACAAGAAAAGTTGAGCGCCCAGGGGATCGAAATGAGATACACAATTTACGAATTCGCGGGTGGCGGGGGCGGAAGTGGACCGATCTTCACGAAAAGGCCCGAAGGTATGACAGACGTGGAGGCCTACCAGAAATTCCTGGACGCGCTTGGGTATATTTATCCTGGCCCGTGGGTCTTTGTTGTCAACATTATCCCATAAATGCGGTCCTTTCAATCATGCTCTACTTCACACCTTGCCCTTTGCTCCTCGGCACTGCGGTCCTGATAGTGTTGCTTCATTCCTTGCGGCGCAAGGACCGCAGCTCGCCTTTCCATATCCGCTTCTCGGTGTTTTGGGGCTATCTGTTGCTGGTCGCAAAAGTAACCCTGTTCCCCATCCCGATTGAGATAAACCCAGCCAACGCTATGACGCAGGAGCGGCTCCTTTCTACGCTGTCACGTATCAACCTTATCCCTTTTCACTATGCTGGTTTCTTCAACAAGTACGTGGTTTTCATCGAAATCACTCGCAACATTCTCCTGACCATTCCCCTCGGTTTCGGGGTCAATTTCATCGCCCGCCTCGAACCAAAAAACATCTTGGGGCTGGCCGCGGCAACCGGGTTTTGGATCGAGGCCGCCCAGCTTGTCGTTTCATTGGGGATCGGGGGAAATTACCGTACGGTTGACATCACCGACGTCATCCTCAATGCCGCAGGAGTATTACTAGCGTAACTTTTGCGCAATTAGAAGCGGAATCGTAAAAATCGATAAATTTTTGCAACCGTCATATACAGACTTGAACCGAGAGTTTTCGCCATATCGCCCATATTTAGCCAGTCATTTTTCTCGTTTTGAAAGCTCGATGACAAAAGACAAGATTGATCCTTACCTTGAAGGCTGTTTGACCAAGTTTTCCTAGTTTTGGGACCGAAACCCCATCAAAAAAACGCGTTTTTCACGATTCTTGCGCTGGTTGCACAACCGTTACGCTAGGATACGATTTATTCAGTTTTTTGGCCTGGGATACCGGCGACACACACAATCTCGCAGGGTGCAGACCATGAGGGCTGTAAAATACTTCGAAAGTGCTATCAACCGGATTATCAAGGACCTGCCTGGCTCCAATTGATGTGTAATACTTTTCGCCTGGTTCTGTATAAATCCATAGAACCCCTCGTTGGAGGCATTTTTGAAGCCCAAATCCCATCCCGCCACTGAGCGGCTTGAAGACGCCTATGACCGCCACTACCCGGCTATCTATCGCTACTTCCGTTATCGCGGCGCGGACGCCGACACCGCCAATGACCTCGCCTCCGCCGTCTTCGAGCGCGCCCTGGCAAACCTGGGGCGGTTCGACCCTGGCCGCGCCCGGATACAGACCTGGCTGTTCGCCATTGCCCGCAACCTGTCCATCAACCACTGGAAAGCCGAAAAACCGACATTGCCGCTCGATGACGATCTTTCCCTCCCGGAAGAGATACCCCTTGAGCAGGTCGTCATACTCACCCAGGACAGAGAACAAATCCTGCGGGCGCTCCAATCCATCAACGACCGCGCCCGGGAAATCCTGGCGCTCAAGTTCGGCGGCCCGCTCACCAACCGCCAGATTGCTGAATTAACCGGCTTGACCGAAAGTAACGTGGGGATCATTCTGTATCGTTCGCTGCTCAAACTACGGACCCTGCTGGCAACCGACCCGATGGAGAGCCGCCATGACCGCTGACCTGCGACAATTCACCATCAACCTGGACGCCCTGCTCGGCCTCCAACCGGGACAGGCCGCCGACGACCCCACCCTGCAAGTTGCCTCCGCACTGATTGGGATGGGATTGGATGCAGATGCTGCGCCCCGGCCCGCACTCCGCGTCCGCTGGGTATCCCGCACCCGGGGCCTGACTCCGCAAGGTTCCACCCGCAGCCTGTTCGCCGTCAAATGGGTCTGGGCCGTCGCCTTGACCTTCGTCATCGCTCTGCTAATCGTCTTCCGCCAGCCGGTCTTTGCCGCCGTCGGGCGCTGGTTGGGCTACATTTACATCCCCGGTTCCGGCTTTCTGCCCGTCGAGTCAACTCTGGTGCTGGCTCAGCCGGTTGTCCAGCAGCATGACGGCCGCGACCTGTTGGCCCTCAGCGGCGTGGCGACCCCCGATGAAACCACCATCTATCTCGAATTCAGCGACATCGCATCTCCCGCCGACGGTGCTCAATTGGAAACGCCCACCGGGGAGTTCATCCCGCTCACGTGGTGGGAATACAGTCCGAACTCATCCAACACGAAAGGTGTGCGGCTCATCTTCCCGGCCCTGCCTGCGGGAGTCGCTCGGACGACGCTGAACTTGCCCGAGGGCTGGCGTCTGCCGCTGAAATGGATTCCAGCCGCCGGGTCCGGTTTGCCGGATGTGCAGGTTGTCCCCTATCCTGCCGCAAAAACCGAAACGTCGTCCCTTACTGATGTCTGCATGGAAAAGAACGGCATGAGCCTGTGCGTGCTGGCGGCGACAACTTCTACTGACAGTACGTCCGTGCTGGTGGAATCCCGCCCCCTGACCCCTGATTTGCGCCCCTCGTGGAAGGAGACGGTTTGGCAGACCGAGACCCAGCCGGTGACTTTGCGGGATGAGCAAGGGAATATCTACCAAATGTTGGAGCAACAGACAGATACTCTGCTCTTTCCGCCGCTTCCAGCCGGGCAACAGGTTACGCTCACCGTTCCAGCCCTGCTCGCAGAAGTGGACCTCCCCGATCAAACCATCGTGGTAAATATGGGGACTGACCCTCAGCCAGACACCGTCATCCCGCTGGACGTCAGCATCCAGGTCTTGGGTTCGACCGTCCATTTCAGCCAGGCCATCTTCGTTGGCGACGGAATCAACAGCCTGCGTCTGACCCTGGACGCTGACCCGGTGCAAGCGGTGGACGGCATTACGCCCGCCGCCATCGAGATCGGGAAACCTGACCGGGTGGACGACCTGTTCGGCGGTGGAATGCTGGCCGGCAGCAAGGATATTTTCATTGAGTTGGTGCGGCCCAACGGCAAGATCGCCGGCGTTCTGACCATCCCGGTGGTAAGTGCCACAGTAATGGTGGATGGCCCGTTCGAATTCACCTTTACCCTGCCGGATGCCGCCTCCATCACGCCAACGCCGGTTGTGGCTGATCCGAACACCTTTTTGCCAGCGCCCACATCTACGCCCCTATCGCTCGATAGTTATGCTTATCGCGGGCAACCCCCGCAAAGCGGCGAACTGCTTTTTACCGTCGCCAATGACAACGACGCGGATGTTTATGTATTCACGCCCGGTGTAGATTTTCAGCCCCGGCTGCTGGCGACCCTGCCTGGCGTCGTCTCGCAGATTTACGTCCATCCCGACCACCAGGGTATGGATTACCTGGCAGGTTCAGCCGAATTGCGAGATGGTTTCAGCTATGTTGACAATATCCGCCTCTACACGATCCGTTTCACGGACAACATGCCGCGCTTGCTTTATAGTTTTGCGCCGAACCCCGCCAACACTATTGGAACAACCGTTTACGCAGATTGGTCATTCGACGGGAAATATCTTGCTTTCCGGGATAGCGGTGGAAATCGGCCAGGATACGAAGCGCGTTTTGGTTGGCTTGATATGTCTTGTCGTTCATCAGGATCGTGCGAATTACATGAAATCCCGGTGAACGAAAATTGGTCCCTGTCGGCTCCTATTTTTTCACCATTCGATTATAGGATGCTATTTTCCGGCGCAGACGAATCCGGAACAGGCGAACCCGACGTCTTTCTGCTGAATTTTGACCCAAACGAACCTGATACGCCAATCGTGAATCTCACCACCCAAATTTTCATTTCGGATGGGTTAAATGCTCCCGCGTGGACTCCGGACGGTAAAATTCTGGACATCTGTTTCGACGGCATGTCCTGGGATCTGAATGTTTTCTGTATCATTGATCCCTTGACGGGCAATGTCTCTTTTGGCGAACTGCTCTCCCCAAGCCTGGGTGATTACCGGCTTTATGGCGGCACGTTCTGGCTTCAACCTTCCGCCAACCAGGTTGCCATTACGATTTTCCCGAAGAATGGGACGCGCGAGGCTCTCCAAGAGTTGCGCCTCATGGATTTGAACGGTCATTTAGGAGCAAAGCTGGCAGTATCTCAATGGATATCGGATGTCACCTTTTCTCCATCCGGGCAGTGGCTGGTTTATGCCACGGATGAAGGCAAACGCTTATATCTCGCGGATGTGAACTCAGGTAACTCAATGCTTCTCCAGGAATTTTCCTCGCTCCCTGTTTTCTGGGTTGGCTGGGTGCGCTAACCCCGGCGAATGCCGCCCCCAGACCGTCCTCTTGAAGCGGGGAAGTTGAGGGCCTTCTTCTGCAAATATCAGTGTAAACTTAGGCCATGACCACGAATATCGAACTCAAAAGCCTTGAAAAATCCCAATTTCCCATCCACGGCTGGCTCGGCCTGGGCCTCGTCGCCGTGTCCTGGAGCCTCAACTGGACTCTGCCCGGGCTGCGCACCCATTGGGGCTTCTTCCCGCTCTGGCTGGGCTACTGCCTCACCATTGACGGGCTGGTCGCCTGGCGCACGGGCACGTCCCTGCTGCGGCGAAGTTGGCGTAAATACCTCGGCCTGTTCCTCGTCTCCGCGCCGGTCTGGTGGCTCTTCGAGCTGCTCAACCTCCGCACCCAAAACTGGACCTACCTCGGCTCGGCGAGTTTCACGCCCCTGCAATTCGCCTTTTGGACGACCCTGAGCTTTACGACCGTGGTCCCGGCCGTGTTCGGGAGCGCGGAATTGATCGCCAGCTTTGGATTTCTCAAACGCCTCAAGCCCGGACCCGTGATCGGCACCGGCAAACCGACGACGATTGCCTTCTTCGTCCTGGGTTGGGCCATGCTGGCCCTGATGCTGGCCTGGCCGAAGGTGTTCTTCCCCTTCCTCTGGCTGTCGCTCTACTTCATCGTCGAACCGGTCAACGTCTGGCTGGGGAACCGCTCCCTGGCGGATTGGACCGGGCGCGGGGACTGGCGTCCGGTCATCACCTTGTGGCTGGGCGTCTTGCTGACGGCGTTCTTCTGGGAGATGTGGAATTATTTCTCGTACCCGAAATGGGTTTATCACGTCCCCTGGGGCGATTGGCTGCGCCTCTTTGAGATGCCGCTGCTCGGTTACGGCGGTTATCTCCCCTTCGCCCTCGAACTCTATGCCATCTATCACCTGGTCAGCGGGCTGTTGGGGGATAAGCCTGCCGGGTACATCAGAGTCGAGGCTGAGTGACGAATTTGTTTGTCTCAGAATTAGTTTTGAGGGGGGTATAATTTGAGCAAGAGACAGGAGTTTTACCATGACCCGAACATTTACTGCTGTAATCCATAAAGAAGATGACTGGTATGTGGCTGACTGTCCCGAAGTTGGGACGGTCAGCCAGGGAAAGTCTATTGAAGAGGCTGTTGCCAACTTGAAAGAAGCAACGGAACTTTACCTTGAAGAATTCCCGCTGCCAGAGACTGCCCGCCCAATCATGACCACATTCGACGTGGCGACTTATGCCTAATTTGCCACATCTATCCGGGCGCGAAATTGTTCGCGCCCTGGAGCGGCTTGGTTTTGCTCAAGTGCGCCAACGAGGGAGTCATGTGGTAATGAAAAAAACTACACCGGATGGAAACGTAGGGTGTGTTGTCCCTATGCACCAAGAAGTTGCCATTGGGACATTGCACAGTATTCTTAAGCAGGCGAAAATATCACCGGATGAGTTTTTAAAAGTGACAAAGTAACCGGAGCTGAAAGGCTCCGGTTTTTGTCAGTGCGTTAAATCGCATCACTCTCTTTCTCGAACACAAACGATACCAGCCGCGGCGGTTTGCCCGCATCCTTTTCGTGCCAGGATTCGTCGAACCTGACCAGCTTCAGCCCATTCTCCTTAGCCGCGTGGGTGAAATCCGAGATGTGGTGGACGAAGGCCTCCACTTCGACGGTTTCGCCCTCACGCTGGAAGCGGGCCTTTTTGCCTTCATACTGTCTAAAAGGATGCAGTTCGTTGATGAAGAACCTGCCGCCGGGGCGCAATGCCCTGAAAGCCTCGGCGAAGATGTGGATCAGGTCTGGGATGTGTTCCAGCACCAGGTTGCAGGCGATCAGGTCGAACTCGCTGCCGGAGCAGGGCCAGCGGAGGGGGATATCCGCCATTTCGAAGCGGACGTTGTCAGCCAGGACCTTCTGCCGGGCTTTCTCGATCATGCCCGGCGAAAAATCGAGGGCGCGCACGCTGGCCCCGATTTGGGCGTAGAAGGCCGTATTTTTGCCCGTCCCGCAGCCAAGCTCGAGGATAGAGTCCGCCTGGGAAGCGGCGAGCAGGCCACGGGTCACGGTTTGATCGAGGTCGCGGGTCAGGTTATCGTCGTCATCGTATGATGCAGACCATTCGTCATAAGCATTTCGGATATTCATCGGCTATTTCCGATCATCAGGTATCAAAGGATTATCGTTGGGTGTGTAATAAATTTTCGGA
>DIDQ01000166.1:5269-5923 GCA_002418215.1 Anaerolineales bacterium UBA5796 | reverse complement strand
GCGGGATGCCGATGCGCGAGTCGTTGGCGTAAACCGAGTCGATGAACTGGCCCACGCCGTAAGCGTTGAATCCGATGTTCGGCAGCAGCCCGCCGTAGGTCATCGCCAGGAAGGGTGGTTCATTGTTTGGCGTGGCATGGATGACGAAAACATCATCCTCGTCTTCGGGTACCCAGTCTTCATTGTGGGCGATCAGCACGTGGCCGTCGGCGGTGCGGTCGTCATTGACCGCGAAACTGGTGCAGCGGGTCAGGTGCAGCGCGTCGGTGGTGACGGCTTCCATCGCATTGACCACGGAAAGTTCGTCGAATGAAACCCCGGCTCCTTCGGCGATGCCGGTCATTTCATCCACATATTGCTGGTAGCGTTCCTGGGCAAAAGGCAGGTACTTGCGCGCCTGGATCTGCGCCCCCTCCCAGGTCAGTTCGAGCTTGTCGTAGGCGCTATCCAACAGGACGCGCGCATTCTCGACGCTATGCCGGACCTGCTTCCTGCAGGTTTCGCCGATCTGTTGTCCCATTTCGCGGTGCGTCCCCTTGACGCGCACCAGCGGCGGCGGAATCTTATGGACAGGGGAGTTGAAATTTGATTTTGTGACCATACTTTGTTACCTCCAATGACATGCAGCAGCCCCGGTTTTCCGGGGCAGGGCGA
>DIDQ01000166.1:2746-5239 GCA_002418215.1 Anaerolineales bacterium UBA5796 | reverse complement strand
TTATACCCTTCCCAGCCACAAAGCATGATTTGTGACCGGAGGCAGGATGCGCTAAAAAGTTGTTGGAAGCGCAAAATCGGGAGACTTTGCGCTCCGGCTAACAACCCTTGATCGCTCCCCGGAGGCATTATATAACGCGAAAAGGCTCCCTGGTCAAAGCAGGGAGCCTGACAATGTTGCAAGGACGGGCGTTATTCCTCTGCCGCCGGCGGGGCAGGCGGCGGGACGATCACCGGCGGCAGCGCCACCTGAGTGCCGAAGCGCGTCATAATGACACCGCCCAGACCAAACAGGGATACCACAAAAGGAACCAGCCAGCCGACGCACCAGACGAATTCGCCAATACCGTTGGCGACCAGGGTCAACAGGAAAGTGCCCAGCCCTGCCGAGAGCCAGGTCGGCCAGGGGTTGGTGCTGCTGCGCGCCAGGCGGATGCCGAATTCCGCCCCCAGCGCGATCCAGCCGAAGAGCATCGCCAGCAGCCAGACCAGGAACACCAACGCTGAAACCGGGATCAGGATCAGGGTCACGGCCAGGATGACCATTGCCACCGGGACGACGACAATTGTCAACAGCCCCATCCCCCCGGTCAGGACCGGCTGGGTCAAGACCGCCTGAGACACGCGCCCCATCTGTTCAGGCAGGAATACAGCCAGCAGCGCGGCCAGCAGTCCCAACATGATTGCCCGGAATACCAATCCAAATGCACTGGCGAACGGGTTGGTATTAACCTCTACCCTTGGCGGCGAGGGGGGGGCAGGCGGCGTCGGCGCGTCAGGCACATTGGGCACATTGGGTACGTTGGGTACGTTGGGTGGAGTTTGAATTCCATCTGGCCCGTAAGAGGTGGCTGTGTTGAAAATCTCACCTTCCACCACCGAGCCTTCCGCCCGGTCCAGCGTGGCTCCAACGGTAGATACATTGCCATGGACCACCGATTCCCCGCCCAACGACAAAACCCCGCCCACAACGACCACATCCCCATTAACTTCGCCGTTGACGGTCAGGCTGCCGCCCACCAGCACGGCATCGCCATTGACGGTGGCGCCTGCTTCAACTGTCCCAGCGCCGCCAAAAATGACCAGGTCGCCGCTCAAGGTCTCGCCGCTGGGCAGGACAAAGGTGTTGGCAATGATCACCCTGCCCTCCATCAGGCCTTTGGCCGCTACTGAGCCTGTCGGCATGAGCAAGAGCAGCATGACCAGCAGCAGGGAAAAAAGTTTCGTTTTGGTTTTCATTATCGCGCTCCCTTGCTTACGCATGGTGTGGAATTCGGGTGAATCTCCAGAGAGACACGCTCCACAGGAGGACCAGCCCACTGACTAACGAGAAAAGGATCATCCAGCCATAAGCGGGGACGAATCCTGGGATGACGCGCAAGATCACAGAACTTGCCTGGGCCAGGGCCTCCAGCCAGGCTGTGGAGGTTGCAATGGCTGATGCCCAACTGACCAGCAGGTCGGTCGGGCTTTGGATGGCCATAGCCACGAAAGGCCAGAGGATAATGGACAGGATGGCCAGCCCGCCGACGGTCAGCACCGTTGCGCCGACGGCTACCCGCCTGCGCTGGACGGCGCGCTGCGCAGCGAGCCGGGACTGGAAGCGGGTCGCGAAACCCGGGGCGGGAGCCATCCCCCGCGCCGACCGTAAGGCCAGGTTGACTTCGGCCAGGGCCGAACAGGCGCGGCACTCGCGCAGGTGGGATTGCAGGTCGCGTTTCTGTTCCAGGGTCAGGCGCTCATCATTGAGCAGCCAATCTTCAAAAGGCCGGTGATTCATAGGGCATCCTTTCCATTCCGGTTTGGGCAGACGAGTCCTCCCACTTTTTTGCCAGGGCGCGGCGCGCCCGGTGCAGGCGACTCTTTACCGC
Source organism: Anaerolineales bacterium UBA5796 (assembly GCA_002418215.1). Lineage (GTDB taxonomy): Bacteria > Chloroflexota > Anaerolineae > Anaerolineales > Villigracilaceae > UBA5796. The sequence continues at coordinate 3,369 of DIDQ01000166.1, read as the reverse complement.
CGGGACGGTCAGAGAGAGTGATTCGGCAATCTCGATTTCAGAGAAGTCGTACCAGTAGCGCAGCACGATCGCCGCCCGGTCGGTCGAGTCCAGCGACTGGACCAACTCGTGGATCTGCTCGCGCTGTTCGCTGCGGGCAGCTTCGGCTTCGGGGTTGGGCGCCGAAGCGTCGGGGATCTCGATCTCGTAGCCTTCTTCGGTGTCGGCGTCAATCGAGAAGGTCGGCAATTTGCGGCGGCGCAGCCGGTCTATGCAGTAATGGGCCGCAATCGAGAGCAGCCAGGTAGCAAAGGGCCGGTTAATGTCGTAACGGCCTATGTTTCGGTAGGCGCGCAAAAAAGTCTCCTGGGCGGCATCTTCGGCGTATTCAGGTTCGCCTAACATGCGGTAGCACAGGTTGTAGACCGGTCTCTGGTAAGTTTCGACCAGTTTGGTGAAGGCGTCGTCATCGCCTCGTTGGGCCTGGAGGATCCAGACCTGTTCTTCGTTCACGGCATCTCCTCTGGGATCGTCTATGGGCATATACGCACGTGAATTGGCGAGAGTTGCAGGATGAATGTTACTGTGAACTCCGCGAAGCGGTCTTCTGGTTGCATACGGGATTGCTTCGTCGGGAAGAGCAC
>DIDQ01000166.1:1411-2736 GCA_002418215.1 Anaerolineales bacterium UBA5796 | reverse complement strand
GAGCACCCTCCTCGCAATGACAGACCCTAATGGTGATGCCCTTCGCCGCTGTTTTCGGGGCCGAGGAAGTGACGCCACTCGCCCAGGCGGTGACTGTTGAGCGCCAGCCCGGTAGCGATGAGCGTGGTCAGCGGGACGGCGGCGACCAGCCCCAGCGAGCCGACCAGGGTGCGGACGATTTCCTCGGCCACCGAGGCGTAGTTGACCAGGAAGCCGTAGTTGCCCCGGCCAAGCGAGAACATCAGCAGCATCGGCAGGGAGGCCCCGGCATAGGCCAGCACCAGGGTGTTGACCGTGGCCGCCACGTGGTCCTGTCCGATGCGCATCCCGCTGCGGAACAGCGCGCCAGGCCCGAGGTCCGGGTTGGCTGCGTGAAGCTCGAAAACGGCGGAGGCCTGGGTGGTGACCAGGTCGTCCAGCACGCCCAGCGCGCCGATCAGCATCCCGCCCAGCAGGAGTCCGCGCAGGTTGATGGTCACGTCTTGCATCTGGAGCAGGAACATGGCGTTCTCGTCGCCTGCGCCGGTGAGCCGGGTGAAGATGACGAAGAACCAGGCCAGCGTGCCGGTGATGAGCAATACCAGCAGCATCGAAAGCACCGAGGCGTGGGTTTTGAGCGTCCAGCCATAGGTGACGTAAAGCGAGACGCCGAGCAGGATGGCCGAGCCGATGATGCTGACCCGCACCGGGTCTTCGCCTGCCAGGATGTGCGGGATGACGTAGCCGATGACCACGAGCAGGCTGAAGGCCATGGCCAGCAGGCTGCGGAAGCCTTTCCAGCGGCTGATGAGCAGGATGGCGGCGACGAACGCGCCCAGCAGCCAGAGCATTGGCGCGCTGCGGACGGCATCAACGAAATAGGCGGTGATGACCCCGTCGGGGCGGCGGCCAACGGTGACGAAGACCCGGTCGCCGGGGTCGAAGCGGATGTCGTCGGTGCGGACCTGGCGCTTGCCGTAGTCTATTTCCATCAGGATGTCGGCGAATTCGCCTTCGAGGATGCGGACGCGCATGACCTGGTAGGGCTGTTCGATGCCGTTGCCGAGGTCTATCATGCCTTCTTCGAGGATGTCGGTCACTTCGGCCTTGACCGTCCCCGCGCCGAGGGTGGAGATGGTCATTTCGGGGACGGGGGTCTGGAAGAAGTAGGGCACGCCCCAGACGACGAAGGCGGCCAGGGCGATGACCGCCAACAGGCCGAAAACGATAAAAGGCAGGAGTTTTGGTCTCATGGGGTAATCTTATCAGGAAAATGCAAGACGCTTAACGCGAAGGCGCGACGACGCAAAGAAAACCTTTGCGTTAATGACTCCCCTGCAAAAAGG
>DIDQ01000166.1:0-1264 GCA_002418215.1 Anaerolineales bacterium UBA5796 | reverse complement strand
GTTAAGGTTTTTGCAGTAGAGTCGTTAATATTTTCTCATTGCAATTTACGCAACAATGCCATACTCCCCACGGCGCACACCGCCCCGAAGATGAACAACCCGGTATAGCCCCACCACGCCCCAGGGATGGCAGCGTTGACCGCATCTATCGCCGGGCCTTCGAGCCGGGCCAGCGCGCCCGCCCCGGCAGTGGCGATGTTGGTCAGGCCGAGGTATTTGCCGGCCTCGCCAGCGGGAGCCAGTTTGTTTGCCAGCGCCCAGTTCGAGGTCAGGAACAGGCCGATGCCCGCCCCCAGCACTGCCCCGTAAACCATCAGCATGGCCGGGGATTGGGCCAGCCGCAGCAGCAGGAACCCGACCGTCGCCAAAACCCCGGCGGCGTAAAGCACCTTCTTCTCGCCGAAGCGGTCCGAGAGCCAGCCACCGGCTACGGCCAGCGCGACCAGGGCCAGGGTCAGGGCCGCCAGCAGGTCGCCGGTCTGTTTGGGCGGGTCGGCTACGCGGAGTACGTCTTGCAAATAATACTGGGCAAAGGCCTGCACCCCGTAAATGCCGAGCAGGAAGACGAAACGCTGCCCGACCAGCCACCAGTAAGCTGTGTTCTGGCGGAAGTCAATCTTGAACTGGCCGCGCAAATTCCCAATTTCACCACGGAGAACACTGAGATTCTCATTTGGCTTACTCCGTGAACTCTGTGCGCTCTGTGGTAAATCCGACGGTTCTTCGCGTGTCCCCAATACCGTGATCGCGGTAAAGACCAGCATCGTCCCGATCAGCACCGCCACGATCAGGGACGGGTCACGCGTCTCAGCGTCGAGCAGGCGGCCCGCGGCCAGCGAAGCGACGATCAGGGCGGCCATGTCCATGAAGGTCTTCAGCCCGCTGGCCACGCCGACCTTCGCTTCCGCCACCCGGTCGGGCAGCAGGCCCTGGGCGGGTCCCTGCCCCAGGTTGGAACTCACCTGCAGGCCGACGTATCCCACAAACAACCAGAACAATCCCCCAGCCCAGCCGAGCGCAATCAAAAACAGCACGTCGAAGGCCGCCCCGATCACCATCAGCGGACGCCGCCGCCCCCAGCGCGAGCGCCAGCCGTCGCTGAGCGCCCCGGCCAGCGGCTGCATCACCGTCGCCACCACCAGGCCAATGAAAGTCAGGAGGCCCAGGTAGGTGTTCTTTTGCGTATCGGGCGCGTAGTTCAGCAGCACCGCCGGCAGCACGATCGGGTGCAGGGCGTTCCACTTGAACGACAGCCCGATCCAAT
>DIDQ01000057.1 GCA_002418215.1 Anaerolineales bacterium UBA5796 | reverse complement strand
CCGCGCCCAGGGCGGGGATCAGGCTCCCGGCCTGGCGCGACAGGCTCACCAGTCCCGGGTCGAGGGCCAGGCCGAAGGCCAGCACCAGGGCCGGGGTCCGCCCGATCCGCTCCCGGAAAGCCAGCGGGACGAGGGTCAACAGTCCGCCGAACAGGGCCGGCCAAAAACGGGCCAGGAAGTTGGCGCTGTCCATCAGGTTGAACAGGACGCTGGTCAGCATGATGTAGCCCGGCTGCGGGCCGATGGCCGGGCGCAAGCCGCGCGCTACATCCAGGGCTTGCATGGCCCAGGTCGCTTCGGCGTCTGACAGCGCCGGCGCGCCGAGTTGAATGAAGCGCAGCCCCAAGGCTATGGCAAAAGCCAGGAGGTAGAGGCCTGGCTCAAGGTTCGAACGGCGGGATGAGTTCATGGGCGGGTTTCAGATGGGTTAGATTTTTGAAAGCAGTTGGCGGTAATCTTCGGCATTGGGAGGGTTCATCGAAAGGATCAGGTTGACGACTTCGATCAGGCCGTTCTTGTCGCCGCTTTCGAAGAGGGCGTCCCCAACCTGGTCGAGCAAGCCGATGGCTTCCTGGGTGCGTCCGACGCGGCGGTATTGCTCGCCCAGGGCGCGGCGGACTACAAGGCTGTCTTCGTATTCCCTGGCCAATTCTTCGAGGAAGGTGACTCCGGCTTCGTTCAGCCCCTGGCTTTCCAGGTAGGTCATGTAGTTTTCGATCTCTGCCCTGGCCTGCGAGTCTTGGGCCAGGCGCAGGTTGAGGGTAATGATATTTTTGCGCACGACCACATCTTCGGGTTTGATGGTGCGGATCTGTTCGTAGACGCGCAAGGCCTGCCGCCAGTCGAGGCGCTGCATGTCTATATCGGCCATGCGGTGCATGATCTGGGTGTTCCAGGCCCGGTTGTTGGCTTGCTGGGCCAGGCGCAGGGCGGTGGTATAGGTTTTGCGGGCCATGTCCAGTTCGGCCAGGCGGTAATAGATGTCTGCCAGTTCGAGGTATTCGGCAATGGCCTCGTCAACCTGGCCCCGATCGGCAAGCTGTTCGATCAGGCGCGTCCGGGCAGACATATCCATCGGGGCGAGCCTGATGACCTTGCGCAAGACAGTGGTGGCCTGGGCGGCCTCACCGCGTACGCTGTAGGCATGGGCAATCGTGGAAAACTTGGTGATCGCCTCCTGGGTATGGCCCTCACGGACGAGCAGGTCGCCGATGAGGGAGTGCAGGGGCAGGTAGGCGGGAGCGTATGCCAGGGCCTGGAAAGCTTCGTCCATGGCAGTGCGCAGGCTCCCGGTCCGGACGTAGTTGTGGATGTTGCTGATCGCTTCCAGCACCTGGCTGCTCTGGGATTGGATGATGATCTCTGCCAGGGGCAGGGCTGACCTCCCGTCGGCGTCCTTGGGCAATTGCTCACGCGATTTGGTCAGGTGGCTGCGCCATTTGGGGCGCACGAGCAGCGAGTCGATGTTATCGCACAGGCGGGCGAGGACCTTCTCGTCATCCTGCCGGTTTTGGGCTTCGAGCAGCGGCTCGTATAACTGGCGGATCTCGTCGGCCTGGTTGGGCGGGACGACCTGCGAATCGGCGAGTTTGAGGGCTTCGAGGTAGTCGAGGGCGGCTTCCTTCAGGCGTCCCTGCTTGCGGTGGGTCTGGGCCATGAGCAGGCGGGTGGCGAGGGCAAAATCCTTGTGTTTGACGGCATGCTGCAAATGGCGCTGGGCGCTCTCGGTACGGTCGGTGAGGGTGCGCAGCAGGCCCAGGTCGAAGTACAGGGCCGGATGGCTGTAACCGGCTTCGAGGGCGCGTTCGAGTTCGTCGGCGGCCTGGTTGTATTGTTCTTTGGTCTGGGAATCGATGGCCTGGCTCAAGTGGAGCACAATGCGGGTCTGCTCACCCTGTTGCAAGGAAAGCGCGCCGGTGCCTTTCATGATGGCTTGCATCCCTTTGCGCTCGGCCTGGGTCTCCACATTCTGATCCGAAAACTCGAACAGGGCTTCTGCCAGCACGGTCAATGCCTTGTGGCGGGCTTCGGCCATCGGGTCGAGGTTGCTTTCGGCGGGTTGCTTGCTGGCGGCGTTGAGCAGGCGCACCTGGGCCATGGCCAGCGGACCCGTCCCACCCCGCGGGCGGACCGGCTTGGGCAGCAATTGTCCGGCCTGGAGCAGGGTGATCGCCTGCCTGACTTCGGGATTATCCGGGGCGAGCTTCCGGGCGCGGGTGACGGCCTCCTGGACCTTTTCGACGTTGCCGGTGCGCTGGAGCAGGCTGGCAACGGCCAGGTATTCGGTGACAGCCTGTTTGGGATGTCCCAGTTTTTCGTGGACCATGGCCAGACGCGAATGGGCCAGCACGTGGTCCGGGTTGAGTTGGGTGACGCGGGCCCAGTTCTCGACGGCTTTGTCCACATCCCGCAACTTGAGATACAGGTCCGCGGCGCTCATGGCCGCCCTGACGGCTTCCTTCAGGTTGCCCAGGCGTTCGTTGAGCTGGGCGATCTGCTCGAACGGGATGGGATCGTCGGGAGATTGGGTGGTGACGTGTTTGTAAGTCTCCAGCGCATCTTCGTATTGCTGGAGTTGCAGGAGGGCCAGCCCCAGGCTGTTGAGGGCCTTGGGGTTGTTGGGGAATTCCATTAAAGCCGTTTTGTACGCCGCCGCGGCCCGCTCCCAAAGCTGGTCCCAGGCCGCTGAGTGGCCTTCGCTCATCGCTTTCTTGAAGATTTCTTCGTTTCCAGCCATATCTGCTCACATCACCGTGAAAAGTTTTTTTGTCCTTGCAAAAAGACGGGAGGCGATTGCCTGCCGTATTGTAACCCTATTTGGGTGAGTAAACCTGCATTTCGCCCCAGTTACCTCCCCAGCGCGCCTCGGTGGAGAGCGGGATGCTGAGGGGATAGGCCTTTTCCATCGTTTCCTGGACGACGGTTACGGCGGCGTCCAGTTCGGGGAGCGGGCATTCGAGCACGATCTCGTCATGCACCTGGAGCAGCATCCGGGCCGTCAGCCCGGCATTTATCAGCGCTCCGGGGATCTTCAACATGGCGATTTTCATGACATCCGCCGCGGTGCCCTGGATGGGGGCGTTGATCGCCTCGCGCTCTTCGCGGTTCTTGAGATTGACATTGGTCGGGTTCTTGAGCATCGGGAAGTAGCGGCGGCGGCCCAGCAGGGTTTCGACGTAACCGTCACGGGCGGCGCTGGCCCGGATGCCGTCCAGATACCGTTTGATGCCGGGGAACTGCTGGAAGTAAGCCTTGACGAAGTCCTCGGCTTCGGCCAGGGTCAGTTCGGTGGAACGGGTCAGCCCGAAAGCAGACATGCCGTAGATCAGGCCGAAGTTGATCGCCTTGGCGTGGCGGCGCATTTCCTTCGTGACCGATTCGAGCGGGACGCTGTAAATGGCGGCCGCGGTCGTGGCGTGGATGTCCTGTCCCTGGCGGAAGGCAGCCAGCATGGCCTCGTCCCCGGCCATGTGGGCCACGATGCGCAGCTCGATCTGGGAGTAGTCCACCGCTAAAAGGACGTTCCCGGCCCCGGCGATGAACCCGTTGCGGACGCGGCGTCCCTCCTCGGTGCGGATCGGGATGTTCTGCAGATTCGGGTTCGACGAGGACAGCCGTCCGGTCACGGCCCCGGTCTGGCTGTAGGAGGTGTGGACGCGGCCGGTGGCCGGGTTAACGGAAGCCGGCAGGGCATCCACGTAGGTGGATTTGAGCTTGGAGAGTTCGCGGTGCTCCAGCACCCAATCCACGACCGGGTGCTGGCCGCTGAGCGAGTCGAGCACGTCCGCCGAGGTGGAGTAGTGTCCGCTGGCAGTCTTGCGGCCGCGGTCGGGCGGGACCAGTTTCAGGCGGGTGAAGAGCACATCCGAGAGTTGTTGGGTCGAGTTGACGTTGAAGACTTTGCCGACCGAGTCGAAAATCTGGCGCTCGATTTCAGCCAGGCGTTTTTGCAGTTCGACCGACATGGATTCAAAGAAGGGCAGGTCGAGCAGCACCCCGGCCATTTCCATGTCGGCCAGGACGGTGATCAGCGGCAGTTCGATCTCTTCGAGCAGGCGCAGGCCGGAGGTCCGGGAGAGTTCTTCCTTGAGTTCGGGCATCAGGCGCAGGCAGGTCTCGGCGTCGGCTGCGGCGTAATCGGCGGCTGCGGCCACGTCCACGTCCGCCATGCTGCCCTGGTTCTTGCCCTTGCCGATCAGCGCCTCGATCTGGGTCATCTCCTCACCCAGCCGGACGGAAGCCAGGGTCTTGAGTCCCAGATGGCGCGAGGCGGGGTCAACCAGCCATTCGGCCAGCATGGTGTCGAAGCCGAGCGGGGCGGCGCGCAGGCCGTAACGGGCCAGCATGATGAAATCGTACTTGAGGTTGTGGCCGACCTTGGGGATTTTGGGATCGGTCATCGGGCCGCGCAGGGCGGAGATGACCTGCTCGACGGGCAGGTTCCGGCCGGAGCGATGGCCGACCGGGATGTAGATTCCCTCCCCGGGGCGGACCGCCAGCGAAATCCCGACCAGGTCGGCCTGGGTCTCGTCGGTGGAGGTGGTTTCGGTGTCGAAGGCAATGGCCTCGGCCCCGGCGAGGTCGGCGGCCAGTTGGTCGAGGGCTTCGGGCGTGTTCACCAGGCGGACTTCGATGGAGGCGGGGCGCGGGGTGTAGACGGCCGCGGGCGCTTCGGAGGCGAACAGCGACATCTGCTGGCCGGGTTTGTAGGCGACCGGCTGGGGCGCGCCGGACGCGCCAGGTTTGAGCGAGTCCAGCCGTTTGAGCAGCGAGCGGAATTCGAGTTCCTTGAAGAAGGCTTCGACCACGGCCGGGTCGAAGCGGTCGGGCCGGGCCTGTTCGAGGTCGAGGCTGACCGGCAGGTCGGTGCGGATGCGGGCCAGGTCGCGGCTCAGGTAAGCGGAATCCTTTTGCTCTTGCAGTTTGGCGCGCACGGCGGGTTTGAGTTCGTCGAGGTGGGCGTAGATGCCGTCGAGGCTGCCGTATTGCTCGAACAGGGCACTGGCGGTCTTCTCGCCGATGCCGCGCACGCCAGGGATGTTGTCGGACGAGTCGCCGACCAGCCCTTTGTAATCCACCACCTGGTCGGGGCGGACGCCGAAGTAAGCCTTGACCTGTTCGCCGGTGGCGTAATCGGTGGCGTCGCTCATGGATTTGCCGGGCAGGTTGACGATGACCAGTTCGCCCACCAGTTGCAGCAGGTCGCGGTCACCGGTGATGATCTTGACCCCCAGCCCCTGCGAGGCAGCCTGGCGGGCCATCGAGCCGAGCACATCGTCGGCTTCGAAGCCTTCCATTTCGAGGCGCGGGATGTCGAAGGCGTCCACCATCTGGCGGATGCGTCCGATCTGCGGGCGCAGGTCGTCCGGCATTTTGGCGCGGGTGGCTTTATATTCCGGGTATAAATCGTCCCGGAAGGTTTTGCCGGTGTCGAAGGCCACCGCCAGGTAGTCGGGTTTGTCTTGTTCGAGGATGCGGAGCAGGGCCAGGGCAAAGCCATAAATCCCGGCGGTCGGCTCGCCGGTCGAGGTCTGCCAGCGCCCCCCGCCGCTGGCGCTTAAGGCAAAATACGCCCTGTATGCCAGGGCGTGTCCGTCAATGAGATAAAGTGTGGGTGGCATGTCCCCAATTATACAGGGATTTAAGAGAGCTTTCCGGTAACGCCCTGGCGCTGGCGGGTCTGGCGGATGTAGTCCCGGACCAACTGCGGCGGATGCGGCTGTCCCCCACCCATGATGAGATACCCTGGCGCCCAAAAATCGCCGGAGGGGTTTTCGCGTTTCAAGCGCGGGAAATCGTTCAGGATCTTCTCCGAGGTCTGCTGGCGGATGATGCGCATCAGGTAGCCCGGCGAGGTGGCCGGGGGCACGTTGACCACCCATTGCAGGTACTCGGGGCGCACGGCCTGGAATTCGAGCCGCCAGCCGTAGGAGATGCAAATATCCTGCACCCAGTCAGAGAGTTTGGTCGCCAGGTCGCCGGTCAGGAAGTGGGTGCTGAAGCGCGGCACCAGCAGGCAGGCGTAGGTCAGGTTGTACATGGCCGGGGAGGCCGGTTCGACTACGATCCGCCGCCCCACGACCTCGGTCACTGATTTGGGCGACTGGTCGGTGATCGGGTTGTCGAGGAAGTCCTTGTCGGCGGCGTCGCTGCGGGTGGTTTCGCCCAGGTCAATGTGGCTGGCGCGGGTTTCGGCCAGGCTGGCGTTGCTCAAGCGGGTCTCTTCCAGGTCGGTATCCACCTGGGGTGTCCCGCCCTGCTGGTCTTTGGGCTTGATATTCTGTTCTGCTTTCATCATGGCCGGCAGCGGGATGGCCGGTGAGGTTTCGTGCTTGATGAACGGAGGCGTCCCCGAATGGGCGGGCGGCGTGGGGGCAGCCTCTTTCACGGTCCGGCCCGGGGCCGGCCAGCCGACCGGGTTGGGCGGCGGTACATCGTTCAGGATCTCATTGATGGGCGGCATGTCTTCGGCGTCGCCCTCATCGCCCTGGGCGTTATAGTCGGCTTTAAGCGGGTAAGGCCCGGTCTCGAATTTTGTGGCAAACAGGGAATGGGCCAGGCTGTTGGCCTGGGTGCGGATGGTGCTGAAGGGCGTCTCGGCGTCGAAGACCAGCGCCAGGATCAGGCCCTCGGCCAGGTTGGTGGCGTAGAGCATGTGCTCGGCACTGGTGGCCTTCAAACGGATGAAACGCAGCAGGTCGCTTTCGCCCATCCAGCCGCCGCGGGTCAGGGAGGCGGATAATTCCTGGGCGGCAGCCTGCGAAAGCTGGCCGGCGTAGGCCCACAACTCGCCCCGGCGGGAAATCAGGGCGGCCTGGGCGGATGATTCAAGGGTGAGACGGGTGAGATGCTGGGCAGCGCGGGATACGTCTTTCAGCCAGACAGGCTCGTTCTCGTCATTTTTGGGCGCGGGGCCCCGTTCTGGACCTGCGGCCTGCCCCTCATTCGGGCGCGGGATGCCGGTCTCGAGCAGGTTGACCAGGTCCGGCTGATAGAAAGGCTTGCGCAGCAAGGCCCAGGGGCGCAACTCGTCCAGGGCGGGGGGCGCCCCGGCCCCGGCAATGATGACCAGCCCCAGGTTGGGTTTGATCTGGCGCAGTTCCCTGCCCAAGGCCAGGACGGATGTGCGCAGGTCAGTGTCCAGAAACGCAAAAGCGCACTCGTTTACCCGCATCCAGGTGAGTGCGTCTTCCTGAGTGTTTACGATATGCACGTGGTACTTGCCCACATCCAGCAGGCTCCTGCGGATAAGCTCTCCGAAGCTGGCTTGCGGGGTCACTACAAGTAGTGAAGGCTTCATAACGGTTAAAGTGTATCATGCGCGGGCATCCGGTGCAAGACAGGCGCATTTACAAAAGTTACAAGGCGATTGCAGATTCGATTTCGTAACTTGATATAATTTTCCCATGCTTGAGATCAACCAGCCAGCCCCTGATTTCGAACTGCCAGACCTGGGCGGAAACCTTCATCGTCTGAGCGATTATCGCGGCCGGATCGTGATCGTCACCTTCTGGTCAGCGGAGTGCCCGCAGGTGCAGCGGGTGGATCAGGCGCTGGCTCCGTCCCTGGCGGTGTGGGGCGAGGCTGTGGTGCTGCTCCCGATCGCGGCAAACGCCAACGAACCGTTCGAGGCGCTGGAAAACGCGTCCGTAGCGCGCGGCCTGCCCATCGTCCTGCACGATGCGGGGGGCCGGGTGGCCGACCTGTACGAAGCGGTCACGACGCCGCACGTCTTCGCCATCAGCCGGGACGGCATCCTGCGTTACCGCGGCGCGTTCGATAACGTGACCTTCCGCCAACGGCAGGCCACGCAATCCTATCTCGCCGACGCGGTCGCCGCCTTGCTGGAGGGACGCCTGCCAGACCCGGCTGAAACCCAGCCTTACGGGTGCGCGATCGTGCGTCCGTGATTCGTGCTAGAATACGAACGTGGCCACCAATATCCAGCAATGTGTCAGCCTGCTCAAGAAGGTTCATCTCTTCAACGGCCTTTCAGACGAAAGGCTGACCGTTCTGGCTGAGAAAATGGGGGAATTGTCCTACGAAAATGCGCAGGAATTGTACCCGCTTGGCGACAAGGCAGACGCGATGTTCCTTGTCTTGCGGGGCGGGGTAAAAGTAACCCGCAGGTCATCCCAAAAACCGCCACCACAGCCGGATCGCTATACCGCAGGAGACTATTTTGGCTTGGAGCCGGCCTTCAAGCGCCCGCGGCGGGAGGCCAAAGCCGAAGTGGAGGCCAAAACCACCCTGCTGGTCATCAAAACCCCTGAAATACTTGAACTCATTAAAGAATCCCAACATTTCAAATACACCCTCCAGGTGGTGGATACCAGCCGCAAGAATTCGGCCCAATTGCGCTTCAAGTGGCTGCAACCTGACGAGACCCTGTACCTGGTGGCGCGCAAGCATTTCATTGTCCTTTACGAGATGCTCCTGGCCCCTGTTTTTGTGCTGCTTGTGCCGCTCTTTTTCCTGTTTTTATGGGGACTGGCCCCCGAAAGCCTGGTCCCTCCGACCCTGGCAGGGTTGACCGGCCTCCTGGATGCGCTCTGGATCGTCTGGCAGGTGGTGGATTACGGGAACGATTTTTACATCATCACCAACCGGCGGATCGTCTGGCTGGAAAAGGTGATCGGCCTGTACGACAGCCGCCAGGAATCGCCGATCTCTCAAATCCTCTCCGGCACAGTCGAAACCGGATTCCTGGGCCGCATCCTGGACTTTGGTGAGGTGGTGGTGCGGACGTACACCAGCCGGATCACATTCAGCGATATCGAACATCCTCACCAGGTCAAGGCAATGCTGGACGAATACCTGAACCGCACCAAGGATGTCTCCCGCCGCCAGGAAGTGGACGCGATGAAACAGGCCATCCGCATCAAGCTTGGGATGGCGGAACCGCAGAACCCGCCCGCCCCGCCCGCTTCCCAGCCGCCCAAAGGCGGGAAGATTTCCATCCCGCGCATCCTGATCCGCGAATTGTTCAAGATGCGCACAGAAGATGCGGGAAAGATCGTCTACCGTAAACACTGGTTCGTCCTTCTGCGCCAGGTCTGGACATCCAGCCTGATGTTCCTGCTCGACCTGTTCGGCTTGTTTTACTTTGGCTTTTTTGCCGTAATTGACAGCCGTTCGACCGTGGTGGTGATCCTGTTTACGGCTTTACTATTAATATTTGGATGGTGGGTCTACCAGTTTGCCGACTGGCGTAATGACCGTTTCGAACTCACCTCCGAGCAGATCATGGATGTGGACAAAGTCCCCTTTGGCACGGAAGAACGTAAAACGGGCAAGCTGGATGACATCCAGTCCATCAATTACCAGCGCGTGGGCCTGCTGGGATACCTGCTCAACTTCGGCACGGTCTTCATCATGGTCGGCACAACTGAATTCACCTTCGACGAAGTCCACAACCCGGCCCTGGTCCAGGCCGAGATCGAGGAATGGCGCAACCGGCGGCTGATCAACAAGCGCAACGCCGAAACCGCGTCTGAGCGCGAACGCATGGCAGAGTGGATCGCCGCCTACCACAACAACCGGGGCGATTTCCTGCCTCCGGAAAATTAAGGGTAAAATTCACCGGCAAATAAATAATCTAGAGGTACGAATGGCACTACGAGAAATAATCACCCCTCCTGACCCCGTGCTGCGCCGCAAGGCCCGCCCGGTCAAGAACTTCGACGAGAAGCTGCAAACGCTGATCGAGGACATGATCGAAACCATGCGCGCCGCCCCCGGCGTTGGACTGGCTGCGCCGCAGGTCAGCGTTTCGGAACAGTTGATCGTCGTCGAATACGGCGATGACGAAGATGAAGAAGCCCCGCCTAAATTGTACGTGATAGCCAACCCCAAGATCACCCGCTTCGACACCGAGACCGAACTCGGCGTCGAAGGCTGCCTGTCCATCCCCGGCCTGGTCGGCGAGGTCGAACGCTCGCTGGCCGTCACCGTCAAGGGACAGAACCGCCGCGGCCAACCGATGACGGTCAAGGCCAGGGGCTGGCTGGCGCGCATCTTCCAGCACGAGATAGATCACATCGAAGGGGTGCTCTTCACCGACCGCGCTACCCGCGTCTGGAAGCCCGAAGAACCGGTTGGAGACCTAGCGTGATGCGTGATGCGTGTTACGTGTTTCGTGTTGCGTGGAGCAGATTACGCACCACGTAACACGTAACATTTACCCAAAAATGCTCCTCAAACACCTCTCCCTCACCAACTTCCGCAACTTCGCCCGCCTGGACACTGACCTGCCACGGCGGGCTGTTTTGCTGGTCGGGAGCAACGCCCAGGGCAAGACCAGCCTGCTCGAAGCCATCTATTTCATGGCGACCTTTACCTCCTTCCAGACCCATTCAGACCGCCAACTGATCAATTTTTTTGCGCAGAATGAAGCCCTGGCCGTCGGGCGCATCGTCGGGGATTACCAGCGCAACGGCTCGGCGCACCGGCTGGAAGCGCGGCTCATCCTGGAGCCGGTCGGGACGCTGAACGGCAAGCGCCTGCGCAAAGAAGTTTTACTGGATGGGGTCAAACGATCCTTGAGCGACGTGGTCGGACACCTGAACGCGGTCCTCTTCGTCCCGCAAATGTCCCAGATCATCGAAGGCGGACCTGAGGAACGCCGCCGTTACCTCAACCTGACCCTGGCCCAGACCCTTCCCGCCTATGCCCGCACCCTGAGCGAATACAGCCAGGCGCTCACCCAGCGCAACGCCCTGCTCAAGCAGCTCAACGAGCGCGGCGGCGACCCGGAGCAACTGGCCTACTGGGACGAGATCCTGACCGACCGGGGCGCGCAACTGATAGACTGGCGCATCCGTTCGGCGCTGGAACTGGAAACGTTGGCAACGGGCATCCACAGCCATTTGACGCGCGGCAACGAGATCCTGCGCCTGGACTACCAGCCCGCCTTCGATCCCCTGCCGCGCCCGCCGGGACAAATGGGCCTGCGCCTCGACACCCCGATAGACCGCTCCGCCCTGGGCCTGAACGATATCCGCGACGGTTTCCGCAAGGCGCTGCTCAACCTTCGCCGGGAGGAGATCGCCCGCGGCGTGACCACCATCGGCCCGCACCGGGACGAACTGCGCTTCGTGGCAGATGGCCGCGACCTGGGCGATTACGGCTCACGCGGCCAGATCCGCACCGCCCTGCTCTCGCTCAAAATGGCAGAGGTGGACTGGATGAAAGCCAAAACCGGCCAGTGGCCGATCATCCTGCTCGATGAAGTCATGGCCGAACTCGATCTTTCACGGCGGGCAGATTTGCTTGGTTATCTCGACCGGGTCGAACAGGTGCTGCTCACCACCACCGACCTGAATCTGTTCACGCCTGAATTCGTCAACCAGGCAGAGGTCTGGTGCGTAAGAGCCGGAACGATCACCACCAAGGAGTGACCATGCAAATACTGTTCTACTTGTGGCCTGAAATTCTGATTACGCTGGGTGTGTCGGCGCTAATGCTGTTCATGGCGCAAAGAAGGCAGAAAAAATTGGCCGCCAAAGCCGCCCTGCAGCCACCCCCCTCAACCTTTTTTGGGAAACTGCTGATCGGTTTAAAAATCACCCTGCGCCTGGTTGCATTTGGCGTAGGCGCATTCCTGTTGATTGCCATCAGCATCGCAATTTACCGTAACATTATTGGCTTGCAGACGGAAACTGCTCCAGCGCCAAGCCAGGTGGAAATCCCGGCAGGCCTGCCCTTCGCGGTCGAAGAAGTGACTTTCATGAGCGAAGACGGCTTGCGCATCGCCGGATGGTTTATTTCCCCTCAAAACGGCGCAACGGTCATCCTGCTGCACGGCTATGGCGGCAACCGCACCCACATGCTCTGGCACGCCGATAAACTGGTCAAAGCGGGTTATGGGGTGCTGATGTATGACGAACGCGCATCCGGGGAAAGCGAGGGGACTTACCGCTCTTACGGCTGGGAAGATTCGCGCGACGTTGGCGGGGCATTGGCTTTCTTGAATCAGCGCCCCGATGTAGACCCGGAAAAAATCGGGATTGGCGGCTGTTCCACCGGCGGACAGATCGCCCTGCAAGGCGCGGCTTATTACCCGCAGATCGGCGCGGTCTGGGCGGATGGAGCCTCGACCATCCGGGCAAGCGATATTCCCCCCGTCCACAATCCGATTGCGGCCATCATCGTCGGTGCCAATTACATGCTGGACTGGATGTACCAGGTGAAACTTGATATTGAGCCGCCGCTTCCTCTGACGGAAATCATTGGTGAAATTGCCCCACGCCCAATCATGTTGATTGGCGGCGGTACACCCATGGTATTTATCGGCAGCGAGGGGGATGTGCAGAAATATTATGCCGATATTGCCGGCCCCAACGCCGAAGTGTGGGTCATCCCTGAAGCCACCCACTGTGACGGGCCTGCCCAGCGCCCGGACGAGTATGCCCGGCAGATGGTAGAATTTTTCGACAAGGCTTTTGACAGGTAGAGTGAAAGGAGAAAAATGGGCGTCAAACATACCCACGAGGTGGAAACCAAAAATGTGGCCGCCGGGGTGGATACCACCATCCAGGTCTTGATCTCGGCGCAGGAAGGCCCCAATTTTGCGCTGCGCAAGTTTTCAATGAAGTCCGGCGGCGGGATGCCGCGTCACACCAATACGGTGGAGCACGAACAGTACGTGCTCGGGGGCCGCGCCCGCATCGGTATCGGCGAGCAGACCTACGAGGTCCAGAATGGGGACGTGGTCTTCATCCCCGAAGGCGTGGTGCATTTCTACGAAAACACCGGCGACGAGGATTTCGAGTTCCTGTGCGTCATCCCCAACAAACCGGACGTGATCCAGATCGTGGACGAGGCAAGTTGCTGATCTCTAATCAGGCTTTTTCTCGTAACGCCCGGAAGCAGCGATCAGGCCGATCCCTAAAATTCCAATCGCCACGGAGGGACCAGCTTCTATTTTTCCCAGAAGCAACAGGGTCGAGGATGCCAGCGCAATCAGCAAACCGGAAATCAGCAACACCCATCTCATAGCCATTCCTTTCGATACGCATCCATCTTACAGTGTTTCGACGCGCCGGGCAAGGATTTTCACTTTTTATCGCGCGGCGACTCCCGCAACCTGTTTAACTCATGCGGTTTGCATCAAATGCAGATTGGATGCGACCAGCGGCAATACCTGGTCTGCGAATGACTCCACGGGGGGACGTTTTTTATCGTGACTCCACTGCGAGGCCAACCCGTAGACGGCCCAACTCGCGGCCGTCGCCGCGATCTTGGGGTCTACATCCGAACCGGCCTGCTCGATCCAGTTTTGCAACAATTCCTGAAGTTGTGCCTTGACCTGCGTTTCCACCAGCGATTCGAACTGGGGCTGGGGCGGGGCGCAGTGCGAATTGGCGTTTGACACGAATTCGCACACCGCAATGACCAACTGCCGCAGGTTCTCCATGCTGAAGGTGCAGACGCTGAGCATGCGTTTTTCGAGTTCCTGCCTGAACATTTGGCGGACGCTGTGGTCGAGCAGGGCGTATTTGTCGGGGAAATGGGCGTAGAACGTGGCCCGGTTGATCCCGGCCCGCTCGGTAATATCCTGCACGGAGACGGCCTGGAAACCTTTCTCGGTAACGGCTTCCATAAAAGCCTGTTCGAGCAGGTTCCGGGTCCGTTTGACGCGGGGATCGAGAATTTCATCAGTGGGGATAGACAACATTTTGGCTCCAGTGTTGCTTAGGCAACAAAATTCGAAATTTGATGGTTGACCTGAAGAGGTAAGCGATGTAAATTATACAACATCTGTTGCCTAAGCAACAGATGTACGATAACACGAATTATAAGGAGAGTCAAGATGAACATCGCATTGTGGATCGCCCAAGGATTGCTCGCCGCCATGTACCTGATGGCAGGAAGCATGAAAGCATTTCAACCATCCAAAGTCCGCGAAAACCCGCAGATGACATGGGCGCATGGAAGGCAGGATGGTTTTATCCGCTTCGTTGGGACTTCGGAACTGCTCGGCGCCTTGGGGCTGATCCTCCCCCTCGTCACGGGCATCCTGCCGTGGCTGACGGTTCTCGCCGCTGTCGGGCTGACGTTGATCCAACTGCTGGCAATCTTCACCGAACATTTGCCGAAGAAGGAATTCAATGTCATTCCCGTCAATATCCTGTTGCTGGCGCTCGCCGCGTTTGTCGTCATTGGGCGCTGGACACTTTTTGCATAAACAGGGTTTTCAGAAGGAGCAGAAAATGGACATAACAATTATCGGTCCCGGAAACATGGGGCGCGCCATTGGCGCCCGCGCATTGGCCGGTGGACACCCGGTCACTTTTGTAGGCAAAACGCCAGGGAGTGCAGAAAAAGCTGCCAAAGATATAGAAGCATCTGCAAAGAACAGTGTGAAGGTCTCAACAGCCGGTCTCGATACGGTTGAACTCGGCGATGTGGTTGTGCTCGCAGTCCCGTATGGCGTGAACATCGAATTGGCGAAACAGCTCGGATCGAAACTGTCCGGCAAGATCGTGGTGGATATCGCCAACCCGCTGAACGCCACGTATGACGGGCTTGCCACCGCCCCCGATTCGTCTTCTGCGGAGGAGGTCGCCAAAGTGACAGTCTCCGATGCGGAAGTGGTCAAGGCCTTCAACACAACGTATGCAGGCACGCTTCTCGCGGGACAGGTGGCCGGTCAGCCGCTCGACATCTTCATCGCCAGCGACGACGCCGACGCCAAAAACAGGATCGCCCAACTGGCAAGAGATGGCGGTATGCGCCCGTTGGACGCCGGCCCGTTGAGCCGTTCGCGGCAGATCGAAGCCATGCAATTCCTTCACATCACCCTGCAAGGTACGCTTGGCGCGAATTGGGGCAGCGCCATCAAGATCCTGGGTTAACAAGGGATTCCGCTTGAGGGTAATTTCCGGGTTGCAGCCCGCGTCTGTACGAGTAGACTGGACTAAAAATTTGGAATTTAGAGGCAACGATGACTTCACAAATCCCTGAAACACGCTCCTCGGCCGAGTCAGTTTCGATCCACCCCGCCACTTTGCTGGGTCACGTCTCACTTTCGGTTGGCAGCCTTGAGAACCAGGTCAACTTTTACCGGCAGGCGCTGGGATTCACCCTGAACTGGCGTGAAGGCAGCCAGGCCGGGCTGGGCGTGGAAGGCAGGGATTTGCTGCGCCTGGTGGAACAGCCGGGCTACAAACGCTACCCGCGCGTCACCGGGTTGTATCACTTTGCGGTCCTGTTCCCGAACCAGCGCGAGCTGGCGCGGGCGGTGGGGCGATTGTTCGCCTTGAAGTACCGCAACCATCCCACCGACCACATCATGACCAAAACCACCTATCTCGACGACCCCGAGGGCAACGGCATCGAACTGTACGCCGAATCCCCCGAAGACGGGACGTGGTCGCTCAAGGACGGGGAATACGTCACCCGCCGCGCCGACGGCAGTCTCAGCGACGGGCGCGAACCCCTGGACCTGGAAGCCTTGTTCCGTCACCTGGGCGAAAACGACCGCCTCGACCTCCCCGCGCCGGACGAGACCCGCGTCGGGCACGTCCACCTGCACGTGCGGGACCTGGCCGAGGCGGTGGATTTCTACCACGGCATCCTCGGCTTCGACGTGATGGGCGTGGTCCCGTCTTTCAGGATGGGATTCGTCTCTGCGGGCGGATACCACCACCACGTCGGGTTGAACACCTGGCAGGGCGAGGGCGCTCCGCCGCCCCCGGCCGACGCCCTGGGCCTGCGCTACTTCACCGTCGAACTGCCGCGCCAGGCCGCCCTGGACGAAGTCATCGCCCGCATTGACAGAGCCGGCCTCCCCGCCAACCAGACCGAGCGAGGGCTGCTCGTCCACGACCCGTCCCAGAACGGGGTGATGCTGGCCCTGAAACCCGGAGCAAAGTAAACCGCGATACCCGCACAAGGACAAGCCGCTTGAGTTGGTCAAGCGGCTTGTTTTGTAAACTCACATAATTCCGGCAGTCCGGCCTACCGGTTCCAGAGGCCGCGCAGGAAATCGAACAAGGTCCCCGCCTGCGCGGGTTCGGCCCGCATCGGGAAGACGTATTCCCCATCCGGCTGGGCCTGCATCTGGGCGTACATCTCCTGGGTCAGTTCGATCCTGAACACCTTGAGGATCCTGTTTTGCGAGTCCCCCTTGACGTTGGCTGCCATACCCGTAACCGTGAATTCATAGCTGCCGGTGCGGGAGAAGAAATTGCCCTCCCGCCTGCCCTGCGGGTAGAAACATACCGTCCGCGAAATGGCGCTGTAGCCGTTCAGGTTTATGGGGGCAAAAAAGCTGCCGAGAAGCTCGGAATTATTCTCCTGGGCGAAATACTGTCCGTAATAGCCCTGCTGCTCCCCGGTGGGCAGGTAATTGACGCTCAGCTCAAAGGAAACCAGTGACCCTGGTTTTGCGCCCCGGTTGGTGACTGTAAGCGGGATGAAAAAGGCCTCGTTCCGGCTCTGGTTGTCCACCACCTGCCTTACGAACGGGGCTACCGTCAGGCTCAGATCGGGCGCTTTGAGGTTGGTCACGTAAACGTTGACGGTCGAGATGATGAACGAGATGACCGAAATGATGATCGCCAGCAAATCCTTGGTGAAGCTCAAGGCTCCCTTGAACCCCTGGGGTTTCGATGCGCTCACGATGTCCTCCGTTCCATTTTACGGCGGGTAAATCAGACCAGTTCTGTCCAATTGTAACACCTGTGACCGGCGGGTGTCGCAGCCGCCTCGCTTGCGTTTCACCCCCGTTACCTGACTCATCCATGCAGGCGAAGCGCGTTCTTCGCCCGTGTGATGTTTAAATATGCTATGAGCTTATCTATGTTATGCTGTAAGCATATCATAATATGCTTACAGTATAAATTTAAATGCTATAAGCATATTGACATATCGCCTGCGTGATAGTAAGATTCGACCAGGGCGAAAGGTGATGTCGCCCCGCATGGTTTTGCAAATGATTGCGTCATCAATTCTCGAAGAAGGACATTTATGGCATCCAGAATTTCAGCTTTGAACCATTACCGCCCGATGATCGAGTACGGCACTACGCTCGGCTGGCACGAAGTGGCTAAATTCATCTCCAGGGAGTCCACGGTGAGCGCCATTGACATGATCGCCATCCTGGAAGGCATCCATTCGGCGATCATTTTCTTCAGCGGAGACGGGCGCGGCGTCCGCCTGGAGGGGCTGGGCACGTACCTGCCGCAGATCAATTACAAGGGTGAGTTCAGCCTGAGCTATCGTCCCGATCCCAGGCTCAAGGATGCGCTCAACGCCAGCAACTTCAGCGGCAAACTGATCAACAAGCGGTACATCGGCATGTCGTCGGAGCAGATCGTGGCCCTTTGGAACCGCGAGCATCCCGAGGATCCGGTGGAAGAGTAGGGGCGTACCGATGCGGGGAATAGTCATTCGTTTAGGCTGTCCTAACAGACTTGTAGGGTGAAAATAGTATCCTGTTCCTATTCCCCTGACGTAATCAGCATCCTATAATAAAAATGTTTTAGCCTGCACATTTGTGTCTGGCGCTTAACAATCCAACCGAAAAAAGCAAACCCGACGAAAGCCGGGGACGCAAAGCCGCGGGTCTACAGTAGCGCGTTTACCATGACTGCCGGGTTGCCGAAGGTTCACGGCAAATTGCCTGGCTGCGCCAGGCAATTTGCGTGTGCAAGGAGAAAACATGGATAGATCAATTTACAGGTTAATGGGGCTTGGGCTGGCCTTCATACTGGCGTTCAGCAGTATCGCCAACGCTGGCGCAGCGCCGGCGCTGGCTGCGACGGGCAAAACTTACATCGTGGATAAAAATAATATCGGCGGAAACGGCTGCAATAATACCTGGGCGGGAACGCTCGCCAAACCTTTATGCAGTATCCCCCGCGGCGTTGCAAAACTCAAACCCGGCGATACGCTCCTGGTCCGCCGGGGGACGTATCCCGCTTTCGAGGTCAAAAAGTCGGGCGCGGCGGGCAAGTACATCACCGTTGCCGGGTACAAAACCGAGAGGCCGCTCATCAAAGGCGGCGCGGGGATCAAATTGATCGGCACGGCTTATGTACGGATCAGGCAGTTCGAGGTCATCAACGCCAGCGCCAACGGCGATTACATGGGCGGGATCACGGTCACGCCTTCGGGCAGCATCAATCCGCATCACAATATCATCGAGAAGAACAAAGTCCACCACAATACGGCCAAGAACATGTCTGGCATCAAGATTGCGGACGGTTCCTTCAACAAGGTGCTTCGCAACGTGGTCTATAACAACTATTTCGCCGGGATCCGGGTCGTCAGCAACTCGGCCGCGATGACCGGCAACGAGATCGGCTTCAACCGGGTCTATAACCATACCCTGGCCGGCGGGGATTCGGACGGGATCGGCCTCTACGGGGAAAAATTGACCCACACCAATATCCACGACAATACTGTTTACGGGAACAGCGACGACGGCATTGATACCTGGAATACTTCGGGCAATATCATCAACAGGAACGTCGTCTACAACCAGAACGGAGTCGGGGACGGCAACGGGATCAAGGTGGGCGGTACCGCGAGCGGCGGGCACAATATCGTCAAGAACAACGTGGCCTACAACAACAAGTCCAATGGGTTCCACTCCAACCGGAGCGGCGGTAACGTGTACTACAACAACGTAGCTTACAACAACAAGGGCTGGGGCTTCCAGGATGTCGAACGGGTCAGCTCCTCTTGCACCCTCCTCACCTGCGGCGGGAAGTTCATCAACAACATCGGTTACAACAATGGGAAAGGCAACTTTGCCGCGGGCAAGTACACAGCCGTTGCCCACAACAATCTCTGGTTCAGCGACAGTGGGGGAGCGAAGGTCTCTTATAACTACAAGGTTTATTCGTCCCTGCTGGCGTTTTACAAGGCTTCCGGGAAGAGGCTGGATAATCCGAATAACGGGAACCTGTCTTCGCTCCAGGTGAACCCGAAGTTCGTCAGTGCGATCAAGTTCAATTTCAAACTCCAGGCCGTTTCTCCCGCGATTGACAAGGGAGACCCGGCCAACCCCGGCCAGGTCAAAGCGATCAGGCGGGTGGATATCGGCGCGTTCGAGGCCCCCTAATTTATCCATTCCAGACACTGTAATTCGGGATCGAATGCGAAAAAAGCCCGCCCAGGCGTTTCATCCGGGCGGGCTTGATCGTTCCACTTTACGCGCGGGGATGATGAGAGGCTCCCGTTTGTGAGCGTACCCGGCCATCGGATGTGGCGGAATCTTGCAACGCTTTCGGCGCAGAACCTCTGTATAATGGAGTTACCATATTTATTTTCAACGAACCAAAAGGATGCGCCATGGAAACGAATGGCAGTGAGGAGCATTTCCACACCTTGTTCGAATTTGCCCCCATCTCACTTTGGGAAGAAAACTTCAGCGGCATCAAACGCCTGTTCGACGGACTCAGGGAACAGGGTATCGAGTCGCTCGAAGCCCACCTGAACCAACAGCCCGAATTCGTAGACGCCTGCATGGCGCAGATGGCCGTGATCAGGGTCAACCGCCAGACCCTGGCGCTGTTCCAGGCTGATTCGCAGGAAGACCTGACCGACAGCCTGTACAAAGTTTTCCGTGACGGGATGCGCCACCACTTCCGTAGTGAACTGCTGGCGCTATGGAACGGGGACCTGGAATGGGCGGGTGAGGGGATCAATTACAGGCTCGACGGCCAGGCGCTCGACATCCTGCTGCATTGGCGCATCCTGCCGGGCAGCGAGACAAGCTGGGAGCAGGTGCTGGTCGCCATCGAAAACATCACCGATCGCAAGCAGGCTGAACGCCGCCTGCAAGCCCTGTTCGAGGCCTCGCCCGTCTCATTGTGGGAGGAAGACTACCGGGAGGTGAAGGCTTACTTCGACCGGCTGCGGGCCGCGGGCGTAACCGATCTGCAATCCCACATTGACGCCCATCCCGAGACGGTGGGCGACTGCATGAGCCTGATCCGGGTGCTGGATGTCAACCAGAGAACCCTGGACCTGTTCGGGGCGGATTCGAAGGAGCAACTGCTCGCGAACCTGAACCAGATCTTCCGCGGCGAAATGGAAACGCACTTCGCCGGGGAACTGCTCGATCTTTGGAACGGCAAGCTGGCCTACGAGCGGGACGGGATCAACTATTCGCTCAACGGTGAGCCGATCAACATCCACCTGGACTTTCAAGTGATGCCCGGCCACGAGCAGGATTTCGGCTGGGTACTGGTCGCCATCCAGGACATCACCGCCCGCAAGAAAGCCGAAGATTACCTGCGCTACCTGGGCACCCACGATGTGATGACCGGCATGTATAACCGGGCCTTCTTCGAAGAGGCCCTGCTAAAACTGGAGAAGAACCGCCGCGACCCGGTAGGCTTCATTATGGCCGACCTGGACGGGTTGAAGCAGATCAACGACAGCCTCGGTCACCGGGCAGGCGACAACCTGATCCGCCGGGCCGCCGAGGTACTCCGGGCCAGCTACGACGAAAACCAGATCATCGCCCGCATCGGCGGGGACGAATTCATCGTCATCCTGCCCAACACGGACGAACCCACAACCCGCGAAACCCTCGACCGCATCCGCTCGCTGGTGGAACTGAACAACAAATATTACCGCGAGCCGAAATTGAGCATCTCTCTCGGGTTTGCGGTCAGCGAACCTGAGACCCCGCTCGAAAAGGTCATCAGCCAGGCCGACGACGCCATGTACGCCCGCAAGAACGCCTATTTCCACCGCCGCAAAGACGACCCGGCATAGACACGACCGGATACCCAACCGATAAGCAAAGCCCCTGGAGGTCTCGCGAACCGCCAGGGGCTGTTTTCATTCACCCAGGCCGACAGGCACACTGTACCAGCTATCGGCGCATTACGCCCGCTCAAGATAAGATCGAGCTGCTTCAATAGCTTCGGCGCCCTTTTCAAGCAAACGTAAGGTGTGTTCTTTCATGCAGCAATCCCCTCAGCGCGGATATTTCGGAGCAGGGGTGTGACGCCGTTTTGCCATTGGATTTCTTTCATAATGACCCGGCTAATGCTCAGGCCATACTCCAACGACAACCGGCTGACCAATTCTCCCGTCCGGTCTATTTCTTTTCCATAACTTTGATAATCATCAAGCACGATCATCACATCCACATCCGAACCCGGCTGAGCTTCGCCGCGAGCATACGAGCCGTATAGATAGACAACTTTCAACCGGTTGCCGTAAATACCCAACAGACCCTTTTTGAGCTTGCGGAGTAAAGTTTGGATAACCTCTGGCACAATCAATCTCCTGCCAATATCTTACCGTTTTTTGGCTGCGAGCGCAATCTATCCTTAAACCGGCTACCCTGCTCGCAGCAGGGACCGTTGCCGGCTCTCCTGCGACAGCCTGCGGATCTGCTCCATCACGTTCTCGGCGATGGTCTTCACCAGCGGGCGGTCCTCCGCGTCACCCTGGAAGATAAGCGGCCTTCCGATAGTGACCGCGTACGGGCCGCGCAGATACCAGGTGATGATATCCGGCTCACCTTCCAGCGTGGTGGGGACGCGTTTGCAATTCTCCTCCCGCAGGTGGATCCCGATCGGAACGACCGGTACGCCGCTTTGCAAAGCCAGCCGTCCCACCCCGGACCTGGGGGCCGCGAAGCCGTTCGAGGGGCTGATCTCACCCTCCGGGAAGATCACCACCGACCGTCCCGAAGCCAGGGTCCGCGCCGCCTGGGTCAACACCCGCTCGCTCTGTCCCCGGCCACGGATGACCTCGATCTGCTGCATCCTGCGCATGTAGGCCCCCAGCACCGGGATGCTGAACACCTTCGAATGGATCATCACGCTCAACGGCTGCCGCGATATGAGAT
This sequence comes from Anaerolineales bacterium UBA5796, assembly GCA_002418215.1. Classification (GTDB taxonomy): domain Bacteria; phylum Chloroflexota; class Anaerolineae; order Anaerolineales; family Villigracilaceae; genus UBA5796. The sequence continues at coordinate 33,762 of DIDQ01000057.1, read as the reverse complement.
GGATGTAGATCGGGTCGGTAGTGCTGGGATGGTTGGCGGCGAACAACACCGGCCCTTTGGGCAGGGCCTCGTGCCAGAGCACATCCATTTTGAGCATCAGCCGGGCATAACTGCCGATGACGAGGCGGCCAACTTCGTAGAGCAATTCAGAAAGCATGACGGGTTCCTTGTTCGTGAGATGTCTGTGTGAACACCAGATTCACAAACAAGATGTTACCCCCTTGTGGCCTTTTTATCCTATTGGGGAGCTAACAGATGGCTAACAAAAGATCATCGGATTCCAGCCAGGCACGGAGAAGGTGATCGAATGGGGGTTCGAACTGGTTCGATTCTGCTCTCCCGCGCCGCCCGCCGCAAAATAACCTTGATCGGCTCACGCTGGTGTGTCATGTATTCGCGCAGCGCATTTTGGATCAGTGCCTGGTAATTCCCCCCCGCCTGCCAGTTCCGCGAGATCGAACGGACTGTCCTTAAATGACAAACGCCTGGGTGAGGGGGGCACCCAAACGTTTGTCACATTCATAATAATACAATTGTCTATAAAAAGCAAGAGGTTTTGCAGCCAGTTATCTTAAAATATTGTGCCCCGGGCGGGAATCGAACCCGCATCTAAGCCTTAGGAGTGCCTTGTTCTGTCCATTGAACTACCAGGGCGGCAGACGGGATTATAGCATTCCTGCATTGACGTAACAAGAGTTTAGGCAAGCATGGTACACCACCGTGCGTTACTCATCAAAACTGTGAGGTGACTAACTTGCTTTTCATATACTGCATGGTTATACTTGACACTATGACTCCGGAAAACATTGGGCAGTACACGATCATCAGGGAACTTGGGCGCGGGGGAATGGCCACCGTCTATCTGGCTAAAGATCCGCGCTTCGACCGGGAAGTCGCGCTCAAGGTATTGCCGCGTGAATTCCTGCACGATCCCCAATTCCGGGTACGCTTCGAGCGCGAGGCCAGGACGATCGCTGCCCTGGAACATTCCGCCATTGTGCCGGTCTACGACGTGGGCGAAGACCAGGGCCAGCCTTACTACGTGATGCGTTATATGACCGGCGGCTCGCTCTCCGACCGGCTCAAGAAAGGCTCCTTCAACATCGAGCAGGCCGCAAAAGTGATACAGCGCCTGGCCTCCGCCCTGGACGAGGCCCACGTTAAAGGCATCGTCCATCGTGACTTGAAACCGGCTAACATCCTCTTCGATCAAAGCGGCGAACCCTACATCTCCGATTTCGGGATCGCCAAACTGACCCAATCCCAAACCAACGTGACCGGCAGCGCTATTGTCGGCACCCCAAGTTACATCAGCCCGGAGCAAGCCCAGGGCATGGCCGTGGACGGACGAGCCGACATCTATGCCCTGGGGACGATCCTGTTCGAGATGCTCAGCGGGCGGACGCCCTACGAAGCCGATACCCCCATGGGCCTGGTGGTCAAGCACATCACCGAACCAGTGCCGCACATCCTGGATTTCAACCCCAACCTGCCCATCGCCATTGATGACATTATCAAGAAGGCCATGGCGAAAGACCGCGAGGAGCGCTTCCAGACCGCGGGGATGCTGTCAAAGGCGCTCAACGCAGCGGCCGCCGGGGAAAAACTCGACCTCGACTCCACGCTCGCCAAAAAGACCAACATTGCCAGGACCCGCATCGCCACAGCCAGGACAACCGATGCAGCCGCGCCCGCGCCGCCCAAAAAGTTCAACCTGGCGCTGGTCTGGGTCCCGGCGCTTATCCTCGTCGTTGGGCTGGGGTTGGTCGGGCTGGCCTTTGCCGGAGACAAACTCCTGCCGTTTGCCAAAGCCGAACCGACCAGTACCATGACGCAGCCGGCAGCCGCCATCCAGACGTCAGCCACAGAGATGCCCACGCTGGAGCCAACAACCACACTGGTCCCGGCTACCGAAGCGCCGACCGAGGCCCCCTCTCCCACGCTGGAGCCGACGCCCGCCGTCCTCACCCTCGGCGGCGCGGACAAGATCGCCCTCGTCGCCAACAACGAAATCTGGACCATTAACATGGACGGCAGCGACCCGGTCCGGTTGACGGTTGACAGGCGGGAGAAGTCCGATTTGCAATGGCTCCCGGACGGGAAGACCATCCTCTACATCAGCGGCAAATGTATCAACACGGTTGAGACCGAAAAAGGGATCGTCAACACCATTACCTGTTTCGAGACCGCCGAATACCTCGACGCGGTGCGCGTCTCACCCGACGGGACCCAGGTGGCCCTCAGCCTCAACCGGGAACTGTTCATCATCCCCTTCGACCTGGCGCGGTTATCCACCGCCCGCATCCGCAGAGACCTGGTCAAAGAAGATACCTGCCTGGTTTACACCAGCCACGCGGTCGAAGAGGTGCGCTGGGCCACAGACGGCGGGCGGATCGCCATCATCCTGCGCGGGGTGAGTGGCAACAAGCGGGTTGATCTCGTCCGCATCCTGGATATCACCCGCTGCAACGAAGTCGAACCCGCCCTGAAAGACGAGTTCCCCGGCCAGCGCTTCGATTTCAGCGGCCTCGAAATGCCCGATTTCGATTGGGACGGCAACCAGTTGTTCTTGATGAACAGCGACAAACGAAACGGCGGTTTCGGCTACCTGTACACGTACAATACCGAAACCCACAAGGGCATCCCGCTCACCCCGCTGGGGAGCTGCTGCTACCGCGACGTCCGCTGGAGCCCGGACGGGCGCTACGTGATCGTGACATTCCAGGATGAAACATTGGGGGCCGCCGCCCCGATCCGGCTTTACCTGATCCCCTACGGAGTGATCGCTGCCGGCGGCAGTTTCGATCCGATCCCCCTGCCGCCGGATTTCTTCCGCAACCCGCGCGAGAAGACCCAGCCAGCCTTCAGGCCGGCCCCCTGATTACACTCCCCGCACGATCTTCTTCACCAGCCCTGGCCCGGCATAAACCAGCCCGGTGTAAACCTGCACCAGCGCCGCCCCCATATCGAGGCGGCGTTTTGCGTCATCGGGACTCATGATCCCGCCCGCGCTGATTACCGGGATTTGGCCGTTTACCCGGCGGACGGCTTTATCCAGCACCGCCTCGGCCTGGACCTTGAGCGGGCTGCCGCTTAACCCGCCGGCCTCCATCTGACGCGCCGACCGCAGGACCCCGCGGGCGAGGGTCGTGTTCGTGGCGACCACGCCGTCCATAGCGGTGGACAGGATCACATCCAGGGCGCTTTCGAGGTCGGCGTCGCTCAGGTCGGGGGCCAGTTTCACCAGCAGCGGGATGCGCTTTTCGAGGCGTTTCTCTTCCAATTTCCGCTGATGATCGAGTTGCGACAGCAGGCCGTGGAGGGCCTCACGTCCCTGCAACTGGCGCAGGCCGACCGTGTTGGGCGAGCTGACGTTGATGGTCAGGTAGTCGGCCAACGGGGCAAAATTGCCGAGCAGTTCGAGGTAATCGAAAACGGCTTCCTCATTGGGCGTGTCTTTGTTCTTGCCCAGGTTGACGCCCAGAACGATATTCGGGCGGCGGAGCTTGGCCTTGTAATGCCTTTTGAGGGTGCGCATGACCTTCTCAGCCCCCTGGGAGGGGAATCCCATGCGGTTGATAACGGCTTCGTCTTCCACCAGGCGGAAGAGGCGCGGTTTCGGGTTTCCCGGCTGCGGGCGGGGCGTGACCGTGCCGACTTCGATGTGACCGAAGCCCAGGTTGGCCAACCCGCGCAGGGCGACCGCGTCCTTGTCGTAACCCGCCGCCAGCCCGACCGGGTTCTTGAAAGTCAGCCCGAAGGCGTTGACGGGCTTGTACGGCGTGGAATACAGCACCTGCAAGATCGTCATCAGCGGCTGGCGGCCGGCGAGGCGCATCAGTTGCAGGGTGAGGTGATGGGCGGTTTCCGGTTCGAGGCGGAAGAGCAGGGGGCGGAGGAGGGGGTACATCGGTGGTTCAGTATCCAGTATCCAGTATCCAGTGAGCAGTAATCAGTATTCAGTGACCAGTGATCAGTTTTCAGGCGGTGAAATTTGGCTGTTGCCCAAAGATTTATGGCTAGTCTTTATTCGTATGATCCAGGCAAGCGCCCCAAGGAGAGCCAGGGTGATCAAGGTAGAACTGGCGTAGATGAAATTTTGTCTCCGAACTTCTGCTCTGGCTGCCTCGAAATCGAAAGCATTGTTCGATGCGGGGTACACATAAGCCCGGAAAAGGTTGGGATTTTCGGTGTCTGGTAAGTGGCCCTCGCCAAGATATTGAATATATAGATCTGCATTTCCCATTCCCAATATGATGGTCGGACTACAGTAATAGCTTTTTAAATTATTTGCGTCGCCATAAGCAAATACCAAATAATCATATCCAAGTCGAAAGGGATATTCACAGTCGGTATTTTCCACGATGTAATATTGATAAGTTTTTCCCTTCCAAATTGTATACACTTCGAAAGTTGCCCTTACCATATCTTGTTGAGAATAAAGAGAATACCCAATTTTTTGAGTTTTTATGACACGCCCAGAAAAAACAGCCGTTGCGGAATCCAATTCAGTCTCAATGTATCTTTTCGTATCGGGATCTTCAGGAGCACAAGTGCAGGCTACAACCCTTTTGGCAGGTGCGAAAAGCAGGAATGCCAACACAGCGATGACAATTAGTGACTTTCCTTTCCCTTTCATCATTTTTCCTTTCTGTTCAATCGAACGCCGCCGAGCGGGTGGGATCTTTGACGTGCTCAAAGACTTCCCGGATCATAAACTCGCTGGTACGAGAGCGTGAGAGCGGCGGCAGGGCATCGGGGGCGAAGAAGTCCACGGCCAGGGTTTCCAGGCTGGCGGACGGCTCGCCGCCAAGTATCTCACACAAAAAGATGATCTTGTAGGCGTGGTAGAACTCCAGCGGCTCGAAGCGGTTGGCGTCGTAGACGGCGATCACTTTCGCCGCTTTCACCCGGAACCCGCTCTCTTCGCGCACCTCGCGCTCGACCATTTCTGCGGGCCGGTCGCCGATGTCGGCCCAGCCGCCGGGCATGGCCCAGCGCCCGTCGGCTTTTTCCTGCACCAGGAGTATCTTCCCATCCCGGACGACCGCGCCGCGCACGTCCACTTTTGGGGTGGCGTACCCGGCCTGCATCGAGAAACTTGCCGAAACGGATTCGGCTTCCAGGTCCGATTGGCCGGTGATGATCTCGGCGCTGATCTCTTTCAGGCGGCGGTAGCGGTCGAGGTCATACTCATTTTTACTGTAGGCCAGGCCGCATTGCGAGATGGAAAAGAGTTCGCGGGCCAGTTCGAGCCATTTTGGGGTGATGGTTTCCATAAAGAATAACGCGCTGGTGAATGCGCGTCTCGTTCCTTCTATAAATCTTTGGGGGTCAACCCTGTTACTTTGGCCGCCCTTGCCAACATCTTTGGCCCAATCTCTTCGTTATCATGAAAAGCGAAAACAACCTCAGGCCAATCCGGGCGTTCCGGCACTTTGTGGGAACCTGTCTGACGTTTGACTTTCCAACCGATTCGCAACAAGGCAGCCAGCAAACGCCGGGCTTTGACCGTTTTCCAGTCGCTCATACCGTTGCAAAAGTAAACATCAAAGATGGAGCGCTTTCACCGTTTTCGAGCCGGTCGGCAATCACGCGCAAAACCAACGCCTGCGCGTGAGCAGCGGCATCATCGGCGTCTTTACCGTAAGCCAACACGCCCGGCAATTCTTTCACTTCTGCCAGCCAACGCCCGTCTTCTTCCTGTTCGTATTCGACGGTAAATTTCATTGCGTCCTGCCTTTCTCTTGACTCATTATAGCAGAATTGAGCACCCCGCCCCCGCCTGCGTTTTGGATGGGAGCGGTGAAGGTGTGGTTTTGAGGCATGAAATCTCCTGAAACTTATCTCAAATTCAAAATTATTATCTGTGATACATTTGCAAATAGAACGAATTAAATATTGGGAATCAGGTTTCTGTGGAAAAAGCATCAATGGCTATTGCAGCATCGGAAAGTATAAACTGGAAGGAGATTTACGATCATCTCTTGCCACGAGTCTTTCATTTCTTCTTTTACAAAGTCGGCGATCCATTCATTGCCGAGGAGTTAACTGCTGTAACCTTTGAAAAAGCATGGATTAGTCGTGAAAACTATAAACAGAATATAGGTGCTTTCCGGTTCTGGCTGTTTGGGATTGCACAAAAAGTAGCTGTAGATTATTTTCGCAAGAGCAAGAATGAAATCCCGCTTGTCTCGGCACGTATCCCTTCAAGTCAAAATGTGGAAAGGGAGATCGAGACGCAGATCGATCATGAGCGGCTGGCATCTAAACTCAAGGTTCTTTCTGAGCGCGAGCGATTGTTGGTCTCGTTGAAATATGGAGCCGAACTGAACAATCGCGAGATCGCTCGCCAAACTGGATTGAGCGAATCAAATGTTGGCACAATCCTTTTTCGAGCAGTAACAAAACTGCGCGAAGAATGGGAGAAACAAGATGGATGACAAATTCCTCTATCGTAATCGCCCACCTGTGCGACCGGGTTTTGGTGAAAATTTATATGCTCATCTTGCAGGCATGGCACCTAAAAACAAAACGCTAACGAAACAACCATTAACTTTTGCTCTTAAGCTCATGCATGCAAGCATCGTTGTTTTTCTCTTGATCGTAACCTTCTCTGAGCCTGTGCGTGCAGAGGTTTGGAACTTGATACAACGTATCGCGGGGTTCGAGATAATAGATTCTGCGCCTGATTTCAATAGTCCAAATGCAGAAATTTATTCCTTTACGCCACAACCCCTTCCGTCTGCAATAACCGGTTTACCATTTACTTTTAGTATGCCTGCTTATGTACCTGAGAACTTTGTTTTTAGCAACGATGTTGCGATAGCACACTCGAAGTTATGGGTATCGATGAATTGGATTGGGGCGGGAGGAAAAATCAATTTGCTGGTGCAACAAGACTGGGAGATAACCATTCCCGCAGGCGTTGACAGTACGAAAGAGATAAAAATCAATGGACAGCCAGCGATACTCATTCAAGGTAGATGGGATGAAAACCGGAAATGGGATAACACCACAAAGAATTTGCAGCTTTACTGGCGGAAAGATGGGATCATTTATTCCCTTTCGAGTGGAGCAGTTAGTGAAGATGAATTGATTAAAATGGCGGAGTCGATTGAATAAAAAGTCCAGGCAGATTTGATCGGTTGATCTTTATTTTGCCAAAAACTTCCTCGTCGCATCGATCTTATCCTTCCCAACTTTCCCCGTCTCTTCCCAATACCCCAGCATCTCGTTGATGGTCAGCACCGCGTGCATGGAGTAACCCGCCTGCGCCAGCGACTCCTTTGCCCCGGACTGGCGGTCCACGAGCACGACCACATCCCTGACGACCAGCCCCGCGCCGGTCAGTTTTTCGATGGCCTCGAATTTGCTGCCGCCGGTGGTGGCGAGGTCGTCAATTACGACCACGGTTTCCCCGGCGTGGTACTCGCCTTCTATCTCGGCCTTCGTGCCATAAGCCTTGACTTCCTTGCGCGGGTAGATCATGGGATAGTTCCCTGCGAGGGAGATGGCGGTGGCGATGGGGATGGCGGCGTAGGGTAAGCCAGCCAGTCGGACGAAGGACAGGTGACGGAGGACGGGGAGATACGCCGCCGCAACCTGTTCCAGTAATTTTGGGTAGGTGATGATCCGGCGCAGGTCAATGTAGATGGGGGATCTCAGTCCCGATTTGAGGGTAAATTCGCCAAATTTGATGCAGCCAGCCGAGAGAAGTTCGTCAGCAAGGTTTTCGGAGTTTGCGTTCATTATAGTTATTCATCCGATTGGGATTTATCGCGAATTAGCAGGGATATTACCAACAACAATAATCCCAATCCAGTAAAGCAAGATGCAATTATCAGTGGTATGAAAAGCTGCAATCCAACATTTTTCTGTGTTTGAATAGCATATTCAAGTACTGGATGTATATTGAAGAACGTCAGAAAGCATGGCAAACTGCTGATCAGAATCAACCCCACACTCAACCATTGCAGTATAGTTTTTGTTGAACGATTTTTAAATTTTTGCTTTGTCATAAACCAATTTTTTCTCAGCCATCAACTGAAAACAGCCTGAATAGCACTTTGCAATTATGTGTCAGGCTAAAAGCATTGAGGGGCAATGTAACCAACATAAAGATACCTAACAAACGCACGCCGATTTTACTATTTGCCTTTTTTATGGGAATTTTTTCGAGCAATTTAGCCAATGGATCAGGATCAAATGTGAGGGTGAAGCCACCAATCAAAGAGAATAACACCCAAAGGATAGTCTGGACACAATTGGTTAAATCCAAGTAATCATTGGTAACAGGAACACCTCTTGCAATCTGACCATCGGTGATTGCATTTAAGGCGCCTCCAGTGACAGCCAGAGCAATTAACGCAATGAGAATTACTTTTCTCCTGGTCAATGTGCCATCCTTGGATTGGATGTTACTCTCAAGGACTAATAATCCAATTTATGTTTGACATTCACAATCTCATCCCGTAACTCCGCCGCGGCCAAACCGGGACCTTCGGCCGCCCGCGCAATCGAACGCGAGACATTGAGGAGCATCCCTTTGCCGTCTTTGCGCAGGCCGGACCTGAGCGCGGACTCCAGGTCCCCGCCCTGGGCGCCAACGCCGGGGGACAGGAACCACAAGTCCGGGGCGGCGGCGCGGATGTTGGACATGACCTGCGGGTGGGTCGCGCCGACGACGAGACCGATGTTACCGTTCGCGTTCCATTGCCGGGCCAGGTGGGCCACATAAATGTACAGCGGGGCGGAACTCTCCGCGCCAACCGGGAGCACGAGTAAATTCTGCAAGTCCATCGAACCGGCGTTGGAGGTCTTGCACAGCAGGAACGCGCCTTTTTCAGGGTTTCCGATGAACGGCTCGATGGAGTCCCGGCCCAGGTACGGATTCAGCGTGATGGCGTGCGCGCCGAGATGCTCGAAGGCCGATTTTGCGTAGGCTTCGGCGGTGGAGGCGATGTCGCCGCGCTTGGCATCCAGGATGACCGGGATGAGCGAACCCATCCGGGCGGATTCTTCGCCGACAGCTTCGATGACCTGCTTGAGGGCGGTCCAGCCTTCGGGGCCGAAGACCTCGAAGAAGGCCGCGTTGGGCTTGAACGCGGCAGCGTAGGGCGCGGTCGCTTTAACGAGATGCAGGCAAAAGTCCCGCGCCGCTTTCGCTGTGGGTTCGCCCAGGTCCGAGACGTGCGGGTCGAGTCCGACGCAGAGCAGGGAGGAGCAGTCGTCCACCCGTTTTTCGAGGAAGGAGAAGAAGGTTTCCATGGTGTAAGTATACAGGTAAACAGGTACACAAGTAGACACGTTGCCGTGTTTACCTGTGTACCTGTCTACGAGTGTACGTGTCTAGGCTTTCCCCAACACCATCGCCAGCAGCGCCATTCTCACGTAAAGCCCGTACTCCATCTGGCGGAAGTAGGCGGCGCGGGGGTCGTCGTCGAAATCCACGCTGATCTCGCCGACGCGCGGCAGGGGGTGCATGACGATCATCTCTTGTTTGGCGGCTTTCATGATCCCGGGATCCACGACGAACGCGCCCTTGACCTTTTCGTAATCGGCGGGGTCTTCGAAGCGCTCCTTCTGGACGCGGGTGACGTAAAGCACGTCGGTTTCGGGCAGCACCTTGTCGAGCGAGCCGTACTCGGCCTGGGGGATGCCCTTGGCAGAGACTTCGTCCATTACTTCCTTGGGCATGCGCAGGATGTCGGGCGAGACGTAGTTGAGTTTGACGTTGAAGAGGGTCAGCAGGCGCGCCAGTGAGTGGACGGTGCGGCCATACTTCAGGTCGCCGAGCATGGTGACGGTCATGCCGTCAATCTGGCCCGCGCCGAGTTCCTCGAAAATGGTGAACGTATCCAGCAGGGCCTGGGTGGGATGCTCGCCCACCCCGTCACCGGCATTGATGACCGGCTTGCGGGCCGCTTTGGCCGCAATAGCCGCCGAACCGACCTCCGGGTGGCGCAGCACGATCACATCGGCGTAACATTCAAGGGTGCGGATGGTATCCGGCAGGCTCTCGCCCTTCGACACGGACGAATACTTCACTTCGTTGATCGGGATGACGCTGCCGCCCAGCCGTTCCATGGCCGCGGTGAACGACGACGAGGTGCGGGTCGAAGGCTCATAGAACAGGTTGGCGAGGATCTTGCCTTTCAGCAGGTCGAACGTGCCGATGCGCTCGACCATGCCGCGCATCTCGTGGGCCACGCCGAACACGTACTCCAGGTCGGCCCGGCTGAACTGCTTGACCGACAGGATGTCCTTGCCGTACCAGGGCGCGTGGGTGTTATCGCCGAAGGGCAGGTAGGGGGATTGGGGATCAGTAGGCATTTTGTCTCCTTGGTAATTGGGGATTGGTAATTGGTAATTCGATATTCGTTACTCGATATTGGGAATTCGGATGTTGTCCACCCGAAGACCGAATCTCGATTATCTAATGTCGTCTTTCGCTCTTGCTTTTCTCCGCTCGGATGCGCGCGACCCTGAGGCCTGGTCGCCGTTTCGAGATACATTATCTCACTCCATTCAAAGCCGCAAGATAAGCGAAAGCGTATCCCGTGGCATTCATTATCCCATGCGCGGCCATGCTGGAAGCAACCGTCCTTGAGCGCCAGGCCAGCCATCCGAGAACCAGCGAAAAAACCGGAATGATGACCCAGAACGAGAGCGGATAAACAGGAAGGGTATAGATGTGCGCCATCGTGAACAGGACGGCTTGAAAGAGCCAAATCCAGACCCCGCGCCAATTCGACTTTTCCAGGCCTCCCCAAAGGAAACCCCTGAAGAGCGGTTCTTCCGGCACAGCCGCGTAACCGATCTGGTAAATGAAACTCAGGGGGATGTTAGCCAGCGTTTCTTTGGCCGACAGACCATGCGACAACTCTTCGGCGGATATCTGAAGCGAAAAAGGATAACTCAGCAAAACGGATATGCCCAACCCCGCCAGCCCGCCTATGAAAAACCAGGCCAGGCTGGTCAATTTGACGCGGGCGAGTTTCGACCGCTTGCGCCACATCGCCGCGGCAAAGATGACCGAAAGCAACCAAATGATCAAACTGGGAATGGACGGAAACGCAAGCGGGTGCTCCAATCCCCAATATTTCAAAATCAGGGTTTGCACCGGCGCGAAAATAATAATGATGAGCAGGACAAGCGTATCCACATTGTAGTCGGCCAGATGGTCGAGGCTCCACCAGACCAGGAACATCGTGAGCGCAAGCGTGCCAATCTCGTAAATAGGTTCTGTCCATCTCCACCGGATTTCGAACAAGTCCAAACCGGCAAAAAACGGAATCCTCAAAATGAAAAGCCCGGTGAGCACGAGCCAAAATATTCTTTGGCGCTTCACATGGGTGGCTGATTGCGCTTCCGACATTAGTCCCTAACTTTTTCGGGCAGGCCAAGCCGTCCGCGCACAAACTGGCCGATCTCTTCCAGTGCCGCCCGGCTTTCGGGCAGCCACGTCCCGGTGGCGTGCCAGACGTGCCACATGCCCGGCCAGAGTCTCAGGGTCACATCCACGCCCGCGGCGCGGGCTTTTTCGGCCACGGTCACGGCGTCGTCCAGCAGGATTTCCTCACTCCCGACCTGGACCAGCATCGGCGGGAAACCGTGGAAATCGGCGTAGACCGGCGAGACCAGCGGGTTGGACAGGTTGGCTTCGTCCGTGTAGCTCAAGGCCCAATGGCGTAGTTCTTTCGCGTACAGGATCGGGTCGGCCTTGGCTTTGGTCCGGTGCGAAGCGCCAGTCAGTTTCAGGTCAGCCCAGGGCGAGATGCAAACGATAGCAGCCGGGAGCGGCTCGCCCGTCCCGCGCAGGGCCAGGGCCATCGCCAGGCTCAGGCCGCCGCCGGCCGAATCCCCGGCGACGATGATGTCCGCAGGCGCGACTCCCTGGGCCAGCAGCCAGCGGTAGGCAGACAAGGCATCCTCCAGCGCGGCCGGGAAGGGGTTCTCCGGGGCCAGGCGGTATTCCGGGAGCAGGAGGCGCATCCCGGTCGCCTGCGCCAGCGCCACGCACAGCAGTTTGTGGACCGCCACCGACCCGGAGACGTATCCGCCGCCGTGCAGGTACAGGATCACGCGCCGGGTATCCGCCTGCGGCGGCGCGATCCATTCGGTGTAGATGCCGCCGATCTGGAACGCGTCCACCTGCACGCGGAGCGGGACCTTCCCGACCCAGCGGGCGTACTTTTCCGAGCGCGCCCGGCTTTCGGGGATGGAGACTTCTTTCCTGAATAGCCAGCGCAGGAGTTTGCGCAGCAGCGAGTTTCGCAAGTTGTTCAGCATGAGGGGCATGTAATTATTCATTTGAAAAGACTTCCGAAGTGGGGCTTCGGAAGTCTAACAGTTCAGGCTTGCTCAAGAGAGTCTGCATCCAATAAATCCTGCGGCCGACCTGATGCTCGTTTGGCAACGATCAAATCTTGTTTTGAAATGAAATTCACTTTCAGGCCATCAAAATCCACTTCCAGTCGGCGAGACCAGCACTCTTCAAAATCCGGTCCCGGGATACCCATCAACAGATCCACGCGTACCGGGGGAATACCCATTTGAAAAAAATATCCTTCTTCCGAAAAATCATTGGCAGTTAAATCAATCAATGGTGCCCCGAATTCTCTCAAGGCTTTGAAAACGGCTTCCGCATTGGCCGAATCAGTGCTGATCCAAACATCAAGGTCTTTGGTAAAGCGCGGTTCTGCGTATTGGACTACTGCATAACCGCCAATGACCAGATATCTAACGTGATTGGCGTTGAAAATTCGTAACAGATCGCTGAAGTCTGAGTTGACGAACATCCTGTCCCTTTACTTTTGCATAGTGAACGATCAATTCCCACAAGGAATCGAAGCGAACCTGTGCAGGTTGTGATTGCCAGAATTGCAGGTCAAACGACCTGTCTAAATCCTGTAATTTGCCTTTTCTTTCTACAATATTGGATTTCATGATTCACCTTACACTTAATTCTACCTGATTAAACTCGCGCATTCTTTCCATAGCCCTTTTCGGCCAGCACGGCACCGTCTTTATAGGCTTCTTTGCCGCGCAAAACGACGCGGGTCACACGCCCGCGCACCCGCCAGCCCTCGAAGGGGGTCCAGCCGCAGCGGGAGTGCAGGTCAGCGGCGTGGATCTCGTATTCGGCGCGCTCGTCCACTTCGACCCAGGTCTCGGGCTGGTCGGGCAGGCGGAAGATGCGTTTGGGATTGGTGCGCATTTTTTCGATAAGATCGGAAATCGTCATTCGAGATTCGGAAACAGCGGTAAGTAAAAGTGGGAGAATGGTCTCCATGCCGGGGAAGCCGGGCGGCGGGTTGTCGCCGTCCTTTTCGGCCAGGGTGTGCGGGGCGTGGTCGGTGGCGAAACAGTCTATCACGTCGAGGTTGGACCACAGGGCATCAACGTCTTCCTGGGTGGCGAGGCGCGGGCGGACTTCGGAACGTCCACCCCTCACCCCTGACCCCTCTCCCCCACGGGAGAGAGGGGAATCAGTTGTTAGGAATAAATGATGCGGGCAGACTTCGCAGGTGACTTTGATTCCTTTTTCTTTGGCGGCCTTGATGAGCAGGATTTCTTCCTTGAGCGAGATGTGGGCAATATGAACGGGACGGTCGTAGAGAGCGGCAAACAATATCCCGGCGGCCATCGTGCGGGATTCGGAGTGCAGGACGATGGGCATATCCTTCGGGAACCGCTCGAAGTGCGGCATCCACAGGGTCATGTCGTCCAGGCGCAGTTCGCCGAAAGTCGAGTCGAGGTACATTTTCAGTCCGGCGGCGCGGGGGGCGAGAGCGGCGGCGGTTTCAGCGTTGTCCGGCCCCGCGCCGAGGAATTGGGCGTAGTCGCAGCGGGCTTTCGATTTAGCGGAAGCAAGCGCCAGGTCCAGGGTGGATGCGTCGAAGACCGGCGGTTTGGTGTTGGGCATGGCCAGGATCATCGTCACGCCGCCCGCGAGAGCGGACTGGGTGACGGTATCCCAGTCTTCCTTGTGGGTCTGTCCGGGTTCGCGGACGTGGACGTGGGGGTCTATCAGGCCGGGGAGTTTGAGCATGGATGAAGTATACAGGTAAAACGTACACACGTAGACAGGAAAACAGGTACACAGGACAGCCCATCCATATGTACCTGTCTACTTGTTTACCTGGCTACATTATTCCTTCTTGAAGACCAGGAAAATGGCGTTGACCAGGATGCCGACGATGGCGGCGAAGACGATGGCCGGGATGCCGTTGGGGAACAGGAACGGGACCTGGAACGGGAAGACGCCGTTGGCGAGGGTCAGGTTGCCGCCGATGCCGAGGATGAGGATGATCGCGCCGACTGCGAGCTGCTTCGGGTCGAACAGGTTGACCTTCTCGGACTGGATCAGAGCCACACCCTGCATCCCGATCACGCCGAAGAGGTAGATGCTCAGCCCGCCGACGACCGCGGCCGGCATGGTGTTGACCAGCGCCACCAGCTTGCCGAAGAAACCGAAGACCATGGCCATGGCCCCGGCGGTCATCAGCACCGCAGTGGAGTAGTTGCGGGTGATCGCCATGAGCGAGTTGTTCTCGCCGTAGTTCGTTCCGGCGCAGCCACCGAGGAAGCCGACCACGAGGTCGTCCGCCCCGTCGGCGACCAGGTTGAGGCCGATCAGTTCCTTGATGTTGAAGGGTTTGCGCTTCAATTCGGCGGCCAGTTCGTCAATGTAGAGGCTCATCTGATAGAGGTGGGCAGTCGATTCGGGGACAGTGGCGATGAAGATGAGGGCAATGCTCAGGGCCATCCCCCAGGCGTTGGGATCGGTGAAAGCCGGGAAGGTGAATTTGGGCAGTTCGAACCAGGCGGCGCTGCTGACGCTGGCGAAATTCACCAGGCCGAACGGGATGGCGACCAGGTAGCCAAAGATGGCCCCGAGCAGGATCGGCAGCATCCCGATCAGGCCTTTGCCTTGCAGGTAGACCGAGAACAGGACGGTCGCCAGCAGGGTGATGAAGGCCACCAGCCAGGTTTTGGCGGCGACTTCGGGCGCGGCCCAGTTCCCGGCTGGACCCAGGGCAGCGTTGGCCAGGGCGACGCCGATGACCATCGCCATCGAGCCGGTAACGATGGGCGGCAGGACCCGGTCGAGGGCGGCTTTGCCGGCCCGCATGATGAGCAGGCCCACCAGGATTTCGAACACCGCCGTCAGGATAATGCCCACCTGGACGATCTTCACCCCTTCGGGGCAATAGGCCGCGCCGGAGTTGTAGCACTCCGGGGCAAAGCGGCTCATCACGGTGATGATGACCGCAATGTACGAGAACGACGAGCCATAATACATCGGGATCTTGCGCTTCGAGACCAGCAGGGCCACGATCGTGCCCAGGCCCGAAGCCAGCAGGGTGATGCCGACGTCGAACTTGGTCAGGATGGCGACCAGCACCGTGGCGGGGAACATCGTCAGGAACTGCTGGAAGCCGAGGCTGAGCATCGCCCCGAGGGGCGGGGTGTCGTCGGGCAGGTAGCCGAGGACGGGGGACTTGGTTTGGGTGGACATCATCTCTCTCCTTTGGGTTGGTTTTGTTACCTAACCCCGGTCGTCTTCGGCGACACCCCCTTCCCTAATAGGGAAGGGGGTCGGGGGGTTGGGTCAAAAAAAAGAGAGCCGCTTTTAGCGACTCTCTGATTTCCTGAAACAGAAACACTCCGGGGCAATAATTTTTTCTTTGTCTTTTGGTATCACCGGGGATGCGTACATATTGGGCGTAATTTTATGCAACCCCCAGATATTGTCAAGGGTTATAATGTGTTTTTTCAATAAATCGGGGTGCGGGGTGATGTGGACGGGCTACGCCCGTCCACATCACCCCGCTTTCCCCCTTCTTTTGAGAAGATGCTTATAATGTATCAATTCCCGGTAAAGCGCATCCAAATAGCGGCGATTTCGTGACAATCGTCACTTGGGTTTGAAAAAGCCGGATGTTACAATCCGCCCGAATTTTTCCAAAGGAGAAGCAAGATGGCATATCAAAACGTAAAGGTCCCCGCAGGCGGGGCAAAGATTTCGATCAAGGACGGTAAATTACAGGTTCCCGATAACCCGGTCATCCCGTTTGTGGAAGGCGACGGCACGGGGCGGGACATCTGGCGGGCTTCCGTTAAAGTGTTCGACGCGGCGGTCGAGAAGGCCTACGGCGGGGTGCGCAAAGTCCACTGGATGGAAGTCTACGCGGGTGAGAAATCCTTCAAACAGTTCCAGAGTTGGCTGCCGGACGAGACCACCGAAGCCTTCAAGGAATTCCTGGTCGGGATCAAAGGCCCGCTGACCACGCCCATCGGCGGCGGCATCCGCTCGCTGAACGTGGCCCTGCGCAAACTGCTCGACCTGTACGTCTGCCAGCGCCCGGTGCGCTGGTACAACGGGGTCCCCTCGCCCGTCAAACATCCCGAATTTGTGGACATGGTCATCTTCCGCGAGAACACCGAAGACATTTATACCGGGATCGAGTTCCAGTTCGGGACGGAGGAGAACAAAAAGTTCAAGGAAATCTTCCAGCAAGCCTTCCCGAAGGAATACGCCAAGATGCGCTTCCCGGATACCGCCGGGATCGGGATCAAACCCGTGTCGGTCGAGGGCACCGAGCGCCTGGTCCGGGCTGCGATCCAGTGGGCGCTGGAGAATAACCGCAAGAGCGTCAACTTCGTCCACAAGGGCAACATCATGAAGTTCACCGAAGGCGCGTTCAAGGACTGGGGCTACGGCGTCACCAAGCGCGAGTTCCGGGACAAGATCGTCACCGAACGCGAGACCTGGATTTTGGGCAATAAAGAACACAATCCCGGCTTGAGCGTGGAAGACAACGCCAAACTGGTGGACCCCGGCTTCGACATGATGTCCCCGGCCCAGCAGAACGACATCAAGCAGGAAGTGGAAGAAGCCCTGAAACTGTGGGACACCCACGGCGACGGCAAATGGAAGAAGATGCTGCTGGTCAAGGATTCCATCGCCGACGTGAGCCTGCAATTCACCCTCATCCGCCCGCGGGACTACGACGTGATCGCGACTTTGAACCTGAACGGAGACTACCTGTCGGACGCGCTGGCGGCCCAGGTGGGCGGGATCGGCATCGCCCCCGGAGCGAACATCAACTACGAGACCGGCCATGCCATCTTCGAGGCCACTCACGGCACCGCCCCCAAATACGCCGACCTGGACAAGGTCAACCCCGGCTCGGTCATCCTCTCCGGCGAGATGATGTTCCGCTACCTGGGCTGGGGCGAAGCCGCCGACCTGATCGTCAAAGGCATGGAAGGGGCCATCGCCGCCAAGACCGTCACCTACGACTTCGAGCGCCTGATGGACGGGGCCACCCTGCTCAAATGCTCCGAGTTCGGGGATGCGATCATCGAGCACATGGGGTAGGTGGGCACGGATACAGGTAAACACGTAGACAGGTAGACAGGTAAGAGATACAGAAGGCCGCCTCGATTCGAGGCGGTCTTTTCAATTGAAGAAGAGTTTCCGCAATCTGATCAACCCAGGGGCATTATCCTCAACCAATAATATTCGCTATTGGATGGACCGCCGTAAACTCCCAGAAGTTTTTCAAGATGCCACCAATTATTATCAGGTTCTACAGCATCGCCGGGAAAAACCGCCCAGATATTCGGGACTTGTACCGGAATGATGGAGAACCGGACGGACGCCACAATCGAAGGGTCGGAACCCACGTTCCTATCCACAAGCGTGATTTCATCAACAGTGTAATCCTTTATCATCGCGTCAGTCTGTGTGCTTTGCGTTTTGTAATGTTCGAGCCACTGCTCAACCAGAATCCTGACAATCTCTTCCTTGTCCATCCCCTCCACATCTTCGATAAGGACATGGGCAATGTATCCGTCACCGAAACTGTTCTTCCTGTTCGCAAAATCATCTGTTGGTGTGATATTCCCGGCAAGTGGGGTCACAGTTGCGGATCGGGTAGGATGCCCACCAAGTCCGAACCAGAGAAAAATCTTGCCAGCCGAGGCTAAAAAGATTATCAAACCGACCACGATCAGGGATAAACGAATTCGGCGAACCATTCAGTTACTTAAAAATCCCGATTTCGACGTAGTACCACTTGTCGCCGCGTACTGCAAAAAACCCGACCATGTTTTCGTACATTTTGGGATTCAGTTCGCCCGCACTGCAACATCTGTGATGGGGTACGAAGTCATATCCCAGGGAAATATCCCGCCCATCGTAAGAGACGCCCACCCTTCCAAATTTCTCGAAAAAGTAGAACGGTTTTCCATGCAATAGTTGGAACCCGAAGGACTCGGTGTAACCGTGTGTCTCATTCAGGGATATTCCGTCCATGAAAATATCCCCTTTGGTGAAGGAACGAAAGGAACTGTCATCCAGCGTCATGGCTACCTCGGCAAACCAGTGATTTTCTACAGCCCACAACCCGCGAAAAGCAGGGATTGGCGAAACAGGCGCCTGCATCTCGAATATTTCATTACCGTTTTGCGTGATCGTGATATCGAGAACTTGACTGGGATCTGGTAATCCCGTTGCCCGCGGGGTCTCTTCTGCCTGTATCAATTGACCATTTGACAAAAACACCGAACGCCCTCCTTCCACAGGTTGTCCTCGTTCTGTTTCGTTCTTTGCCAGGATTGTGCTTGAGTTTCCTGTAACGGGTTTGAAAAACAACGGCTCTGTATCAGGATGTTGGGCAAGTTCATATTCTTCCACAGCCAACCCAAGAGGAATGACCGCTGGCGGAGGCGATAATTCCGGGACGCTGATGAATTGGAGAATGAGCGGATACGTTAGCTGTTGGGGTTCATTTACCAGATCAATTTTGAGCGTGTATTCCCCGACTTCCTCACAGGTAACCCCGACCCTGTATCTGTTTTCGGTGTTTTGGGAAATAGTGCAGACCGCGTCGTTCTCATCGGGTGGTCGGATTTGGTATTCGCCAACCAGGTTGAACTCCAGCCAGGCGGTTTGGCCTGCCTGCGTGTACATCCAGGTATGCACATCCGAAAGCAAGGTGTAGTAGACATCGGGGCATACATAAGGATCAAAGGTGCATGAATCGAAATCGTAACTATGGTTCAGGGAATAGGAATGTTGAAGATACTGGGCTGTTCCCATAGTATCCGGGGCTATTGAGGTGACTGTCTGCATCGCGGATTGTGTCAATGCAGGGGTGGCTGAGACCGAAACTGCTTCTGTTGCGGGAAACGGCGTAGCGATTTCCTTCGTTGGAGCAACAGTAGGGGAACCCGTTACCGGGCCACCAACGCAAGCTGTGACAAACAGGATTAAGCTCAGAGCCAGGCCGAACCCTGTCACGATGGAATCTTTTTTCTTCACAGGCGAGCGAACGATCATGGCAACTCCTACACAGGGTATAAACCAAGTTTTTGAGACAAAATTTCTTCTGTATTCGTGAAAGGAAGCGCATTTTCCCGCAATCCTTTCTTTGTTGAATCGAATTAGGTGGAATATTTCTTGTTGGCAAATATAAGCCGCTGACCGTCACGCAAAGGATACTTCTTTCGATTTCCAATTTCAAGTACGGAAATCCGTACCTTTTTCCAGCCACCAAACGACAGCCTCGGTTCTGGAAGCCACCCCCAGCTTCTTGTAAATGCTCTTCAAGTGCTTTTCGACCGTATCCACGCTGATCCCCAGCGTTTCGGCGATCTTTTTGTTCTCCGCCCCTTCGGTTAATTTCTGCAAGACTTCGCGTTCGCGCTCCGATAAACTGTCCCATTTGGCAGCCACTTCCTCCCGCCAGCGGCGCGCCCGCTTGAGTTGTTCCTTGTCGAAAAGGAATTCCCCCCGCGCCGCCCGCCGGATGGCAGGGATCAACTGCCCGGCGCTCAGTTTCTTGTCCAGGTAGCCTGCCGCCCCAGCCTCCATCATGCTTGTCAAAAAGGCGTCCCGGTCGTGGGCGGTCAATACCAGCGTGACCGTTTCGGGATAATTTTCCCGTACCCGCCTTTCCAGTTCCGCAGGCGTCAGGTTGGGCATGACCATATCCAGCAGCAGGACATTCGGGTGCAGGTCGGCTACCAGCTGCATAATTTCAGCCCCGTCCCCGGTCTCGCCAACGATCTGGAGGTCGGCAGCCTTTTCGAGAATGGCGCGAATCCCGTCCCGCGTTAGTGGATGGTCCTCGGCCAACAGCACGGTTATTCTCATTTTCTTTTGTTCAGGCATTTGCCCTCATCGGCTCATCTTTCCCAATTCGAGTGAAGAGCCGCATTATAAACACCCCGCCTCGTTCCAACAAGGGCAACCTTTGTCATGGAATCCTAAAAGGAGGCCGCCCAAATGGGCAGCCTCCTTTCGCTTTCCAGTGCATCTTCACACCATCACGGCTCGACCACGATCCCCAGGTATTGCCCGTCCTTGTAGTGCCGCTCGATCAGGCAGGCAAATTCCAGTTCGCCGGGGGCAGCCGGGGCGGTGAAGGTGAAATCCACCGTCACCTGCGCGCCGGGCGGCAACTGGTCGTCCGAAACCGACAGGATGGCATTCTGCATCGCCTCCCGGATGGCGCTGGTCGTCTTTTCGGCGGGTTTCGAGATGTCGAACATGTGGTTCCGGCGGCCGGTGTTGGTGATGACGAAACGGTACGTCACGCCGACCTTGAACGCGGTCTGCGAAGACTGGATCCAGTTATCGCCGAGCGTGACCTGGACTTCGACCGGTTCGCCCGCCGGGACGGGTTCCGTCGGGGCGGGCGGTTCAGCGGCGGGAATGACCGGCTCTTCGCTGACTGTTGGGGTCGGTTCCGTTTCCTCAGCCGCCGGGACGCCGGTCGGGTCGCCGGCAGGCGGCTGCGCGGCAGACTGCCCGGCGCAGGCCGAAAGGAAGATACTGGCTGCAAGCAATACACTCACCCATAAAGTTACGCGTTTCATGTGTTCTCCTTCTTGAATCTTGGACCTGAACAGTCCCAAATTGGATGGCATGATACGGATGAACCTTACCGGCGTCAACCATCCCAGGCAAACTCTTACGCAATACTCATAATCCACACAGAAGCAGCATCCCAAAAGACTGGGAGAGTCTGCCAATTCCCTGGGAATGGATGCATAAATCTTTAGGAAGAAACCCGCATCCGATAGGACTATAGGCTCCATATCCTTACAGGGTATCGAGCTTATCCTTATAGGATATAGTAACTATCCTTACAGGATAAATTCTTTATCCTGTAAGGATAGTGAAGGATCAGTCCTGTCCACGGAGCGTTTCGTTCCAGACAATCTATACTTCCTTCCGATGATTTGCGGTGAGTCTCCCAATCATTGAGGCAGAGACTTGCAAAAACCGGTTCTCCCGTTTTTTGGCGGGAAAAACCTTTTGAAACACAAAGGGACACACGTGTGCCTGCGGCCCAGTGCAGGCAAAGGCAACGAAGGAAAAACGCTCGTAAAATGAGCCTCTTTTCCTTTGTGTGTACTTTGTGTCCTTTGTGTTGAGGCTCTTTCCCGTTTGTTACGAGAGATCCCAAAAATCTTAACGCGAATACCCTTACGGGTACACGTTACGCGGATTTGGCGAATACCCTTGCGGGTACGATGTGGCACTAATGTTTTTGAAAAAAATTTGGCGAAATTCGCTCCATTCGCGTAATTCGCGTTTAAAAAGGTTTTCTCAAACCTTTGTCCAGGAGAGAGACCACACTCAAAAGGCCGCCTCATAACGAGACGGCCTTTGTTTCCATGATCGGTGAATGGCTACGGCGTGGGCGTCGGGAGCGGCGCGGTCGAGAGGGCGGCGGCCTCTTCGGCGGTCTGCGGCATCCCGGCCATGACCCAGCGCAGGAACACGTCAATGATGTCGGCTTTGAGCTGCTTGTTGGGCGGCATCGTGCCGATCAGCTCGTCGCCGTTATCGTCCAGGATGGGAGTCCCCTGGATGGTCAGGAGCAGGATGCTCTCCGGGTCGCCGGCGGCCACGTTCGGGCCGTTGTCGCCGCTGTGAAGGATTTCGTCATACGTCCCCATCAGGTAGTTGTTGTTTTCCTTGCCTGCCCGGTGGCAGGAGATACAGTAGCGTTTGACGATCGGGGCAATGTGGACGTCGTAAGACGGCACTTCGCCTTCGGCCAGGGCCGGGTAAAGCGGTTTGACCGGCGGCATCTCGAAGCGGTCGTCCCAGGCGTAGCGCATGAAGGTGACGATGTAATCAATCTCGCTGCGGGTCAGTTCGCCGCCGTAGGCCTTGCCGAACGGGTTCATGCCCGCCGTCGGGCGGCCGTAGGCGATCACTTCCTGCATGGCCGAGTCGGTGATGGTGTAGAGCACGTCCCGGCTGTTGATCGGGGTCAGCTCTTCGCCCTCCAGCCCCTCCACGCCCTCGATAACGGAAACAGACCCATCGTCCCCGTGACATTCGACGCAGTGGACGGAGTACAGGTCCTGCCCGGCGGTGATCTGGTCCGGGAGCGTGACGGGAACTTCAGCGGCCTCCGCTTCGACGGTTGGCGCGTAAACCAGGGTGAGTCCGGTAAAGACCACCATCAAGACCGAAGCAATAACCGTTGTCCAAATCATTCCCTTTTTGGCTTTTTGTTTCAGAGTGAAGGCCATGATGAACAATCCGAGGAAGGCCAGCCCCGGCACGACCAGCCCGCCGATCGTCTGGGCGATCCCGGCGACGTAGACGCCGTCTGTGCCGGAGGTGGTGGGGATGTCTGCGATCATAGTCAGCGTCACCATGCTGACTATGAAGAGGGCCATTACGCTAATCGGCAGGACACGCTTGCCGTAATGGCGGTAAGGCGATTTTTCGATGAACGGCAGCAGGGTCAGCACCAGGATGGCCGCGCCGGGGATGATGACCGTGGCGATGAACTCGATCTTGCCCAACACCGGGATCTGCCCGTAGAGCGCCAGGAACTTGAACAGGAACAGGAAGTACCATTCAGGGCGCGGGATGTAGGAGGTGTCGCTGGGGTCGGCCTTGGGGGGCGTATGCACGCCGACGAAGGTCGCCAGCAGGAGGAGCAGGACGAACAGCCCCAGAGAGACGACCACGTCTTTGAAAATGCTGTCGGGCCAGAAGCGCTCGCCTTTTTGCAGTTCGCGTTCGTATTTTTCGCTGATAGTTTTCTTGGTTTCTTCGTTCATGAGTCTGCCTCCCTGAGCGGAGCGCAGCGCAGTCGAAGGGAATTGCGCTTCGATGCCGCTTCGTTCCGCTCAGCGCGAATGCTAATCTTCTTCGTCCGGGAAATGAGATTCGCCGTGCCGGATGATGAGGTACAGGTGTACGCCGATCAACCCGGCCAGCAGGGCGGGCAGCATCCAGATGTGAGCCGAGAAAAAGCGCTGTAACGTAAGCGCGCTCAGGTCCGGGCCGCCGCGCAAGGCTTTGAGGATGAATTCGCCGAGGAACGGCACGCTGCCGGCGATCTGCGTCCCGACCGTGGTGGCCCAGTAAGCCATCTGGTGCCAGGGCAGCAGGTAACCGGTAAAACCCATCCCCAGGGTCAGGAGCAGCAGGCCCACACCGATCAGCCAGGTCAGTTCACGCGGGTACTTGTACGAGGCGGTCACGAAGACGCGTACCATGTGGATGAAGACCACCAGCACCATCAGGCTTGCGCCCCAGTGATGGATGCCGCGGATCAGCCAGCCGAAGGCCACGTCGTTCATAATGTAGGTGATGCTGTCGTAGGCGTGGTCGGGGGAGGGGGTGTAGTAGACCGTCAGGAAGATGCCGGTTGCGCCTTGTAGAATGAAAAGGAACAGGCTGGCCGAGCCGAGGGTGTTCCACCAGTTGCCTTTCGGCTCCGGGCGGTCGAGCAGGTTGGCGTACATGTCGCCGAGGCCGAGGCGTTCATCCAGCCAGGTGTAGAGTTTTTGCCACATGGTCAGGCCTCCGACTTGAGTTCGACCGGGACGATGGTGAGAACACCCTGGTCGTCCACGCTGTATTCGAAATGTCCGAGCGGTTCGGGCGGCGGGCCGTCCAGCACCTGGCCCTCCGGGCCGAACTTGGCGTCGTGGCAGGGGCACAGGAAGGCGTTGGCCGACTCGTTCCAGTTGACGGTGCAGGAGAGGTGGGTGCAGCGGCTGGACAGGATCAGGATATCGTCCGGGGCTTCAGAATTGCGGAGGATGAACCCGCCATAGTTGCTGGCAGTCCGTTCCCATCCGTTGACTTTGGTGATCGTGAACGAGAACGGGTGGAACTTCCCGACCGGAATGTCTTCAAGTTTGCCGACGGCGATCGGCGCTCCGGCCTTGTCTTCCCGTAAAGCCGGGGCGATGAGGAACCCGATCACCGGTATCCCCAAAGCGGCGGTGATGACCCCGCCAACGGCGCCGGTGGCGGCTTTCATGAAGTCCCGCCGGCTCAAATGTGAACCTGACATGCCTACCTCCTGGAAAAAAGGCTGTGCTATTTTCTGCCAGACAAGTGTCACTGCAAGCCGTTCCTGGGTGGAGTGAAGCGCAGTCGAAGGATGGCGGAGCAGTCTCGCGGTTAACGGTATTTCACCCATCGAAGGGAGATTGCCGCGCCACCGGGAACCATCGGCGGCTCGCGGTGACACCGTTAAAATGAATTTGTCCGGCAATAATATGATGCGGTAATTCTACCTGATAAGCGTCAAACACCTGGAATTAAGATAGAATAAGCACCGACATCCAAATCGGATTATAAGGGTCTCTGACCACTTTTTTAGAGGATGTCTGGAATGAAATATCCATGTAGTTTGTCACTTTCTTGGGATTAACCTCCATGCGATAATTCGGCCAGAGACCTGATCCGACAAGCCGGAAGAAATCGCCACAAAGGTACGAAGGACACCCGGGTCTTCTTCGTGTTCACAAAGGAAAAACTCAGTGAATCACAGATTACCTGGAGTGCAGACTTTAGTCTGCAATTCCATCGGCCAAAGCGGACTAATGCTTCGATAAACTCAGCACAAGTGCTTCGATAAACTCAGCACAGGCGTCCGCACTCCTGAACAAAAATCGTGATTTATTGAAACTTTGTGGTGAAAATTCCTGCGCAAAACCCATCTTCACAGGAGGCGTCCATGTCGCGTGAACGCAACATCAGCGTGATCCAGGGATTACGCTATCAAGGGGGAGGCGTCCAGCTCGCCTGGCTTTTGCACCGCATCAGCGGGCTGGGAATCGTCCTGTTCGTCAGTTTGCACATCCTGGCTTCCTTCTTTGGCGGCGACTTTGGTAAATTTACGAACGGGATTTACGAAGCCTGGTGGTTCCAGCTTTTTGTCATTTTCTGCGCCTTATTCCACGCCATCAACGGTCTGCGGATCACGGTCCTGGACCTGTGGCCGAAACTGCTCGAATACCAGCGCGAAGCCATCTGGATGGAGTGGGCGGTCTTCCTGCCCATTTATGGTATCGCTATCTTTGTCATTATCCAGACCGCATTGGGAGGCTAAGATGAGCACTACAAAATCACGCAACCTGTCCCTGACCAGGCGCGGCCTCAATTTCGAAATGCTGATGTGGTTCTTCACCCGCCTGACCGCCCTGGCCATGTACCTGCTGGTCATCGTCGGCGTGGTCGGAGCGTTGATCATGGGCGCACGCACGCAAATGAATATTGCGGATTTGCTGCGCTGGGCCTTCATGCCGAACGCCCTGCACGTGCAGAACTCCAATATAGCGGATATCGCACCCTGGGCGACTCCCTTCTGGAAGGCGACCGCCAGCCTTTTCCTGCTTATCGCCGCCTCGCACGGACTCCACGGCCTGCTCTCCGTTTTGGACGATTACTTCGTCCGCCCGTGGCAGCGCCAGGCCTTCCGCTTTATCGTGATCGTGCTCCTGCTGGCCTTCAGCGTCATCGGCGTTTACGTCATCTGGACTTCTTAGGACGGTATCAATGAAAACTCATCAATTCGAAGTAGTGGTCGTCGGGGCAGGCGGCGCGGGGCTGATGGCCGGTCTCTACGCTTCCAAGACCGCCAGGACGGCCGTCATCAGCAAACTTTATCCCACCCGTTCGCACACCGGCGCGGCCCAGGGCGGCGTGGGCGCGGCCCTCGGCAACTACGAGGAAGACCATCCCGAATGGCACACCTATGACACGGTCAAAGGTTCGGATTATCTCGGCGACCAGGATGCCATCGAATTCATGTGCAACGAGGCCATCCCGGCCGTTTACGAACTCGAACACATGGGCCTGCCCTTCGACCGCACCCCCGAAGGACGCATCTCGCAGCGTCCATTCGGCGGCCACACCAACAACGCCACCGGCAAACCCGTCCGCCGGGCCTGCCACGCCGCCGACCGCACCGGGCACATGATCCTGCAAACGCTGTACCAGCAGTGCCTCAAGAACAAGGTCAATTTCTTCGACGAGTTCCAGGTGCTCGACCTGCTGGTCAACAACGGCGCGGCGGTCGGCGTGGTAGCCGTTGAACTCGCCACCGGTGAACTGCACATCTTCCACGCCAAAGCCATCATCTTCGCCACCGGCGGCCACGGGCGCATCTGGGAGATCACCTCCAACGCCTACGCCTACACCGGCGACGGTCCCGCCATTGCCCTGCGGCGCGGCCTGCCGCTCGAAGACATGGAGTTCTTCCAATTCCACCCCACCGGCATCTACAAGCTCGGCATCCTGATCACCGAGGGCGTGCGCGGCGAAGGCGGGGTGCTGATCAACGGCAAGGGCGAGCGCTTCATGCCCAAATACGCTCCCACGGTCAAGGATCTGGCCTCGCGGGATGTCATCAGCCGGGCGATCTACCTCGAAATCCGGGAAGGGCGCGGCGTCAACGGCTCGAACTACATTTACCTGGACACCCGCCCCGAAGTCGTCAACAAATACGCGGCCATTGACGGGCGCACCAACCTCGACGGGTCGCCGGTCAAAGTCACCGCCGAACAACTCCTGCACAAACTCCCCGACATCATTGACTTCAACCGGGTCTACCTGGGCATTGATCCGATGACCCAGCCCATGCCCATCCAGCCGACGGCGCACTACACCATGGGCGGCATCCCGACCAATATGTACGGCGAGGCCCTCAAAGACGAAACAGGCGCGGTCATGCCCGGACTGTACGCCGCGGGCGAAGTGGCCTGCGTTTCGGTCCACGGGGCCAACCGCCTGGGGACGAATTCGCTGCTCGACATCATCGTCTTCGGCAAACACGCCGGGCTGCGGGCGGCGGAATACGCCAAAGGCGCGGACTTCCAACCGCTCCCGTCCGATGGGCTGGATTTCACCAACCAACAGCTCGACGGGCTGCGCAACGGCAGCGGCAAGGAAAACGTGCTCACAATCGGCAATGAAATGAAAAAGGTCATGTTCGATGACGTGGGCGTCTTCCGCACCGAGGAAGGCATGACCGCCGCCCTTGCCAAAGTCCGCGAACTCAAAGAGCGCTTCAAGCAGGTGCGCGTCACCGATACCGGCAAGATCTTCAACACCGACCTGCTCAACACCTGGGAGATGGGAAACCTGCTCGAACTGGCCGAAGTGGTGGCGGTCAGCGCCCTCAACCGCCAGGAAAGCCGCGGCGGCCATGCCCGCGAGGATTTCTCCAAACGCGACGACGCCAACTGGCTGAAGCACACCTTCATCTGGATGGAAAACGGCAAGCCGGTCATCAAGTACAAGCCGGTGACGATCACCAAATTCCAGCCGAAAGAACGCGTTTATTAGTAGAGGAGGCTCATCATGCAGGTCACCATGAAAATATTCCGGTTCAACCCGGAGAAAGATACCAAATTCCACTACGAGACCTACACCCTCGAAGCCGAGCCGACCGACCGCGTGCTCGACGTGCTGGAGCGGATCAAAGGCTACGAGGACGGCACGCTGGCCTTCCGCCGCTCCTGCGCCCACGGCGTCTGCGGCTCGGACGCGATGCGCATCAACGGGCGCAACTACCTGGCCTGCAAATCCCTGGTCAAGGATTTCGGGGCCAACATCACCGTTGAACCGATCCTCGGTCTGAGGGTTATCAAAGACCTGATCGTGGATATGAATCCGTTCTTCGAAAATTACAAGAAGATATTGCCATACTTCATAACCGAAAGCCCGATCCCCGAAGACGGGCGTGAACGCCTGCAAAGCCAGGAGGACCGCGAGCGCTTCGACGACACCACCAAGTGTATCCTGTGCGCGGCCTGCACCACCTCCTGCCCGTCCTTCTGGGCCAGCGACGACTACTTCGGCCCGGCAGCCATCGTCAATGCCCACCGCTTCATCTTCGATACTCGCGACGAGGCCGCCTCTGAGCGCCTCGAAATCCTGGCCGAGACCTCCGGCGTGGCACGCTGCCATACCACCTACAACTGCACCGTAGCCTGCCCGCGTGAGATCCAGATCACCAAGGCCATCGGCGAAGTCAAGATGGCGATGGTCACCGGGAAGGTTTGAGTCCAGTGGTCAGTGACCAGTATCCAGTATCCAGTTTCCAGAAGGCCGCGTGACGAGCGCGGCCTGTTTTTTCGTTGTTTTCTGGTAACTGCTGAGCCGTCTGGCCTCCCGGCATGTTCCGGCGGGATAAATCCCTGCCTCAGCCCGCCGAGTCAGGCGAAAAACCTGCAAGCCTGAGCGGTTACGTTTTCTGTTGAAATTCGCCTCCCCAGGCTGTATAGTATATACAGTCGTTCTTTTATCGCCCGAAGGAGGTACGAAATGTCTGAAAGTATTTACAAAGTGATCACCCTCGTTGGAACCAGCACCGAATCCTGGGAAAAGGCCGTCGCCAACGCGGTCGAACAGGCCTCGAAGACCCTGCGCGACCTGCGCGTGGCCGAAGTTCTCCAATTCGATGCCACCATCGAAGACGGGAAGATCTCCGCTTACCGGGTCAAGGTCAACCTCTCGTTCAAGTTCGAAGGGACGTAACCGGTCCCGGCCGCGCCCGCGGTCCAAATCCAAACGATGCCGCACACCCCTGGCCGCAAGGTCGGGGGTGTTCTAGTGTCCGGTCGGATCATTACACGTTCATTGCCCTCCCTCACATTTATGTAAAGTCTATTTCAACCTGCCTAAACCGTGTTACCATAAATCAGGACGAGTGATTTACCGACAAATGGTTGCTTCGGAAAGCGTTGCCGCTCGCTAATTGGAGGAAAACATGAATAATCAGGAACACCCTGGGGGTCAGGATGTGATCAAAGCGCGCCGTTTTTTTGCCTTTTTGGGATTAATCTTCGTCGGGCTGGGACAAATTTATCTTTTCGCATTTCCGGCTCATGACAAAACCGTCCTTCCCCCCTACAGTTGGTTGTCAATTATTGGTGTAATCATTCTGATCTCCAGCCAGATGTTCCGGCCGGCGCGTTTCGTGCAGGTGATCTTTTCCAAGCTGCCTGTTTCAGGCTCGCTTACCTGGATACTGGCTGCCATCACGTTGTCCGGGCTGGCTACGTGGGGCACATTCATTTTTAGCAGGTTGGGCAGGACAAACTATATCCCGGTCGTTACCCTTTGGGTGGCCGGTTGGGTGTGTTACCTGGCAGCTTTCAGCAAGCCTTTTTTCGATGCCGCAAAACTGCGGGACTGGTTCAAGACGCATCGCAACGAAATCCTGCTGGTGGCCGCCGTTATGCTTTTCGGTTTTGCCTTGCGCTTTTATAAATTAGGGCTGCTCCCGCGAGTCATGGATGGGGACGAGGGCAGGCTGGGGCTGGCTGCCCAATCCACCCTGGCATCCGACTTGTCCAACCCCTTTGCTCTGTGGGAAAATTTCGGCGGGATTTACCTCCAGGGCGTCAACGTGCTCATCAGCCTTTTCGGCGCTACGCCGCTGGCATTGCGCCTCTTGCCGGCTGTTTCCGGCACCCTGGCAATCCTGGCAATCTACCTGCTGTCCCGTTCCCTGACGGGTCCCCGGGTCGCGTTGATCACCGCCATCCTCCTGACCATTTCCCACACCCACATCCATTTCAGCCGAATCGCAGCGGTCGGGTACATCCACGCCACCTGGCTGGTGCCGCTCGAATTGTATTTCTTTTTCAGCGGCGTCAATAAACGCAGCAGTTGGAGGGCGGCCGTCGGCGGCATTCTGCTGGCCATCCACTATACAATTTACCTGACCTCACAGGTGATAACCGGGCTGGTTCTGGTCTATGCGCTGCTGGCCCTCGTCTTCTTCCGCGCCTGGATCAGGCCCGCTCTGCGCCAAGTTTTCGCCTTTTTCGGAGGGTTCCTGGTCGCGGCCTCGCCGGAATTGCTGTACATCACCTTCCACCCGGAGCAATTCACAGACCGCCTGGCTCAAAACGGGACCTTCCAAACCGGCTGGCTGGCCAATACGATGGCGCTTACCGGCCAAAGCGCGGTTGTGGTGCTCGGGCAGCGGGTATTGCACGCTTTCCTGTCGTTGATCTACTACCCGGCCATAGACTTCTACGGCTCTTCCGTTCCTATGCTGACCTTCCTGTCGGCCTCGCTCTTCCTCATCGGCCTGGGCCTCATCCTTTGGAAAACGAACTCGCCAAAATTCATGCTCTTGAACGGCTACTTCTGGGCGCCCACCCTGGCCATCGGGATTTTCGCCATCCCCCCCTCAGCGGACTCTTACCGCATGTTGGCCGCGCTCCCGGCTGCCATGATGGTGGTCGCCATCGCAACCGACTATTTGCTGGACACCTTCGGCCTGGGCTGGGCCGCCAACCGTCCTGCCTACCTGCTCTCGACAGGGTTCATCCTGACCAGCCTGCTCGCCTTCAACCTTTGGACTTATTACGGCGACTTCGTCGGGCATTGCCGCTACGGTGACAACCTTCCCAGCCGGTACGCGTCTTACCTCGGCAGTTACGTCCGCACGATCAAGAGCGAAAATACCATCTATATGCTCAGCAGCCCGGAATATTTCTACGGCTCCCACGACTCGGTGGACTTCTTGACCGGTTATCGCCAGATCATCAACGTTCACCGCCCGGTGAGCGAACTTCAAGCTGTTTCCGGGGAGATCATCATCGCCAACCCGGACCGGATTGACGAACTGGCAGACTGGGCGCGCACCCAGCCCGGCGGTGAACTCCACTTCGAGTACGATTGCAACATGCCCATCCTGCTCTCTTACCGGCTGCCGTAAACCGTGAAACCGGAAGAATATGGGATCATGTTCCGGGCCGAAGACGGGCATTGGTGGTACGCGGGGATGGAAGCCATCACGCGGGCGCTGCTCGACCGCCGGTACCAACCGTCCGGCAAATTGCGCATCCTCGACGCGGGCTGCGGCACGGGGGCGGCGATGACCGGCTTCCTGGCAGGGTACGGCCTGGTAACGGGATTCGACCTCTCTCCCGTCGCGCTGCGCTTTTGCCAGCAGCGGGAAGCGCCCCGGCTGGTGAACGCCTCCACCGTGGACATCCCGTTCGCCTCCGGCCAGTTCGACCTGGTCACCAGCTTCGACGTGCTCTACGAGCAGGGCGTCCCGGACGACCGGCCGGCCCTGGCCGAGATTTACCGGGTCCTGGCCCCCGGCGGACGCCTGCTGATCCGCCTGCCGGCTTACGACTGGCTGCGCGGGCGGCACGACCGGGCCGTGCAGACCGCCCGGCGCTACACTGCCCGGCAACTGGCCCGGCTGGTGCGGGGCAGCGGGTTTACGCTGGAGCACCTGACTTATGCCAACACGCTCCTTTTCCCGTTGGCACTCATCAAGAGATTATTCGAGCGGTTCACACCTCAGCGCAGCCAACGCTCCGATCTGGCCTGGGACCCGGGAGTTTTCAATCGTTTGCTCCAGGCCATCCTGTCGCTCGAGGCCCCGATAATCGCCCGCACCGGCCTGCCGTTTGGCTTGAGCGTGGTAGCCGTTGGAAGGAAAAATGAATGAGATGCGCGTGAAACCCCCGAAACGATTGGCGAGCTTGAGCGTCGTCCTCCCCGCTTACAACGACGGCGGGAGCATCGCCAGCGTGGTTGCATCCTCGATCCTGGCTGCCCAAAAAGTTACCGATGACTACGAACTTATCGTCACCAATGACGGCAGCCGGGACCATACCGGCCAGGTGCTGGATGAACTGGCAGCCCGCCACCCCGAACTGCGTGTCGTCCACCACCCGGCCAACCGCGGTTACGGGGCAGCCCTGCGCAGCGGGTTTGGGCTGGCCTCGAAGGAGTGGGTCTTCTACACCGACGGCGATGCCCAATATAATCCGCTCGAACTCACCCTCCTGGCAGACGCGCTCGACGAGGGCATTGACGTGGTCAACGGCTACAAGATCAGCCGCAACGACTCGCTCATCCGCAGGGCGATCGGCAGGTTTTACCATCATTTCGTCGCCTTCGCCTTCGGCATCAAGATCCGCGACGTGGACTGCGATTTCCGCCTGATCCGGAGGCGGCTGTTGCAGGAGGCCGACCTGGAAAGCGAAGACGGGACGATCTGCCTCGAAATGGTCCGCAAATTCCAGGATGCCGGGGCGCGGTTCGCCGAAGTCCCCGTCCATCACTACCCCCGGCTGCACGGGACCTCCCAATTCTTCACCTGGCCGCATTTGATCCAGACCTTGCGCCAATTCATCCACCTGTTTTGGAAATTCGTCATTCGCAGGCAATACCAACCCGGTAAAACATGAACACCCCGCTCCACGACATCTATGCGCGCAAACGCATCCTGATCACGGGAGGCCTCGGCTTCATCGGGAGCCGCCTGGCGCACAAACTTGTCGAACTGGGGGCCGAAGTCTGCCTCCTCGATTCGCTGGCCGAAGGCTCGGGGGCGAACCGCTTCAATCTCAACGGGATCGAGTCCCAGGTCCGGGTGGTGATCAGGGACGTGCGCGACGAGGCGGCCGTCACGCCGCTGCTGGCCGGGCAGGATTTCCTGTTCAACCTGGCCGGGCAGACCAGTCACCTCGGCAGCCTGCAAGACCCCGTCTACGACCTCGAAGTCAACGCCCTCAGCCAGGTGAAACTCCTGGAGCATTGCCGGGAGCACAATCCTGCGATCAGGATCGTCTTTGCCGGCACGCGCCAGGTCTACGGGCGGGCCGCCTCCCTGCCGGTGAACGAGCAAGCGCCCCCCGCCCCGATTGACTACAACGGGGTCAGCAAACTGGCCGGGGAACTCTACCACCTGGTTTGCAGCCGCATCTACGGCCTGCGGACGACTGTGCTGCGCCTGACCAACATTTACGGCCCGCACATGCGAGTGAAGGACGCCCGCCAGAACTTCATTGGCTGGTGGTTCCGCCAGCTCATCGAAGGCCAGCCGCTCGAAGTCTACGGGACCGGGGAGCAGGTGCGGGACTTGATCTACGTGGATGACACGGTGGAGGCGCTCCTGCTGGCCGCCGCAGAGCCGGATTCCAAAGGGATGGTCTACAACCTCGGCGGACAGCCGCTCCCCCTGCGGGAGCTGGCCCAACTGATGACCCAAATCCACGGCTTCGGGACCTGGGGCTTGGTCCCGTTTCCGGGCGAACGCCTGCGGATTGACATCGGCAGCTACGCCGGGGACTACGGCCTGCTCCATTCCCTGACCGGCTGGGAGCCGAAAGTCTCCCTGCAAGACGGCATCGCCCGCACCCTGGATTTCTACCGGCGCAACCGGGAGCATTACTGGTAAGATGGCCGATATCCCCGTCATTGACCTGAAAGCCCAATACCGCAGCCTGCAAGCCGAGATTGACCAGGCGGTTTCAGGTGTGCTGGCCGGGGGCAGTTTCATTTTGGGGAAGGAAGTTTCCGCTTTCGAGGAAGAATTCGCAGAATATTGCGGCGTCCGTCACGCGGTCGGCGTCGGCTCCGGGACGGCGGCCCTCAGCCTGGCGCTGGCCGCCTGCGGGGTCGGCCGCGGCGACGAAGTGATCCTC
>DIDQ01000074.1 GCA_002418215.1 Anaerolineales bacterium UBA5796 | reverse complement strand
CGCCGCCCCCAGCGCGAGCGCCAGCCGTCGCTGAGCGCCCCGGCCAGCGGCTGCATCACCGTCGCCACCACCAGGCCAATGAAAGTCAGGAGGCCCAGGTAGGTGTTCTTTTGCGTATCGGGCGCGTAGTTCAGCAGCACCGCCGGCAGCACGATCGGGTGCAGGGCGTTCCACTTGAACGACAGCCCGATCCAATAGGCGTTCAGGGCCAGCATTCCCCAAAACGACGTGATCTTTTTCATCGGTAGGCTCCTCGCAGGTGTTCGGGCAAGAGTTCGGCGATCTTCGACATCACAATTTTAGCTGAGGCTTTGTCTTTTTCATCGGGGGATAAATGGGATGGGACGGATAACCCGTACCCCGGGCCGAAGCGCAGGCAAAAGGCCCCGTCCGTTTCGTAAGCTCCCACCGGCACAAACCGGGACCCGCGGCCGGCCAGCAGCAAAAGGAAGCGTCCTATGCCGGGGGGCGGTTCCGCCAAAGCCCCGTCAGCCGAGTCGGAACCCTCGGGCGCCAGACCCAGGATAAAGTCCCGCCCCGCTCTGGTCTTGTCCAGCACCGAGCGGACGGCCCGCGCCCGGGCCTCCACATCCTTCTCCCGGGGCGGCATCGGCGGCATGGACGTGAACCCGTAGACCCGCGCCACCCGTCGCAGCAGCCAGCGGGTGGCGGCGCTCTTGAGCGGCTCGTACCATTGGCCCGGCGCGGTCCACTCGTCGGTCATGATCCAGCGCATCTCCGCCGGGACGGTCGCGGCGATCGCCAGGGCCAGCCACTGCGCCCCGAAGCCAGGCCGCCCGTAATGGTTGACCGTGACGGCGCATGGGCCATGCTCCGGCAGGTTCTCCGCCCCACCGATTTTCAGCGGCGGCTCCAGCCGGGAGATGCAGGCGCGCGCATCGGCCTGGAAGTTACGCGGACGCAGGAGCAGGGCATCCAGAGCGACTTTGGAATAGAGGAAGGGGGGATAAGAGTAATGAGGAAACATAAATGGGATGGGGTGCTCCATCCCATTTTACACAATCCCGGTGAATTTCAGGGAGGGCCGATTTCGATCTGGTCACTGGCCGACCGGCCCGTCGCAGTCTACCCGGATGCCGGTATCCGAGACCGCCCCGTCCACCAGCGGGGTGACGCCGATGACTTTGAAATTCGGGTCGTACATGCCCCCGCCCCGGTTGAACTGCCCGCCTGCCATGGGGAAGTCGGCAAGGGCCAGATTGCTTTGGCAGGGGTTTCCGGCGTTGTTGTAGAGACAGGGAGAGTTGGCGCAGTTGACTTTGCAGAGAGTCGAGGCGATCTGGTTGGTGCCGTCGGGCTTGTAGGTGCGGACACGGATATATGGGGTTGGGGTGGGAGAGGGAGTGAAGGTGGGGGTGGGGGCGGTATACTGGATCAGGGCCCCGCACTTGGCGTCGCCGTTATTGTTTATAAAGCGGGCGCAGACTTTTTTGTTTTCGTAGCCGGTCGACAGGTTCCAGCCTCGGGAGGCGATGTAGGTCTGGGGGGTGGTATAGTCCCCGTCGGCGATGTTCGAACAGTTGGTGACGGTGTCGGGGGCATTGTAAAAAGCCATCCGGGTTGCGCCCGAGGAGGAAAGATTCAAAGTCACCGCACGTGCCCCCACTATACAATCCGGGGATCTGGGATTGGCGTTCCATTCCGCCTGCGAACAATTATTGACCATAATAGATGTCCAGGCGTTGCAGGTTGGAGGCGCCCCCGGGACCGGTGTACTCGTTGGCGGATTGCTCCCGGCACATGAGACGTCATATATGCAGATATCCCCGCAGTGCTGGGGGGTAAGGTTGCTGCAATAAATGGCGCCCGTTCTTCCGTACCCGTTGGTTGTGCAGCCGGGGGAATTGTAACCGCATTCTATAGGTATGACCGGAGTGACACCGCAATTTGGCAGGCTTTGATCACATCCGGCTGTATTACAGCTGTTGTTGTAGGCGCAGTATCCCGTAGTAATTGATTCTCGAAAACAACGTTCTTTTGAAATTTCACAATAATCATAAACCCGGCTGTTGTTGACGCCCGTACAACTGGGGACCTGCCCGCCGCTGGTACAGCCGATTAGCCCAACGGCATACTGACACCCCGTACCGCTGCAGGCTCCCGAACTGTAATTGCACGAACATGAAGGAGCGGGAGTATTGGTAGGCTTTGGGGTGGGGGTACGGGTGGCAGTGGGAACAATCGGGTCACAGTTACATACGCCGTACCCGTATTGCTCGCATCTATATCCGGCCGGACAGGTGCCCGTACATTCGCCGTACTGGTTGGCCGAACAGGCCTGTACTGATTGGACTTGAATGAAGAAAACGACAAAGGTAAGCAATAGAAGATAACAGTAACGACTGATCCGGCTCATAGAAAAAAGATTAGCACAAAATGTAGGAAGATTAAAGACGTAGTCGGTTATTTCGAGACCTGCGGCTGCATATTCAAATCAATGACAACCGCTGCCAGTTGAAGACCTGTTTTATCATCTATTGCCGATCCTCCACCTTGAGGCATATCCCGCACATCAAAATAATTGCCACTGTTTACTAAACTAATCAAGGTTTCAAGCGTATGCGGGTTTTCGTTGGGATTTCGACCTCCACGACTTTGAACTTGAGGTTCCACGTTATTAATATTTTCAGTCAAGCCCCAACCTATATACTGATTGTTACTATCTAGCAGTGCTCCCAGATTTTTAGAGGCCTGCGTTGGCTCGAAATAAACCCGTAACGGCAGATAGCATTCAAGGGAAGTTTGCTTTATAGGATCGATGTTCTCGTAGTAGGTTATCAGTCCGTAAATCCCCTTGCCGTATTGGACAACCGCCGCACGATGGGTAAGCATCGAGTCATAATTTTTGTGATCTATTGTCGTACTGATGCCAAAAGTGTCCACGGTAAAACTTGATCTAAAAAAACCATCATATTCATTTGTAAAAGATTCCAGTCCTTTTTGAGTCGAAAAATCATTCATAGTAACGATGCCTATCCCCTCTACAAAATTACCGTTTGCGTCTTTATATGCCACACCCTGCGGGCCAAGCCGCATCTGCCTGGCAATGTCCAGGTCTGCCGGCAGGACTACTTCTTTCTGGTTGGCGGCTTTCTGGGCATTGAACATAAGTTCATACGGGTTTAAGGCTTCTATATCGCTTTTCTGCCAGCCGGAATCTGCCAGGATTTGGGTATAAAGACGGCTCAATACCGCAGACATTTCTTTCTGCTTTGCTTCCGTGCCCCAATCGCCGGTTTCCCAGTAATACAGATTTTCCGAAGCAAATTTGTCAACCGAGGCTTGAAGGGACTCTTTCGAGGAGTAATCCAATTCTAATTTCGGGAATGACGTTTCTGTCGGGGTGGAGGTCAGGGTGGCGGT
This sequence comes from Anaerolineales bacterium UBA5796, assembly GCA_002418215.1. Taxonomy (GTDB): domain Bacteria; phylum Chloroflexota; class Anaerolineae; order Anaerolineales; family Villigracilaceae; genus UBA5796. The sequence continues at coordinate 28,890 of DIDQ01000074.1, read as the reverse complement.
GGCGGCGGGAGTCGGTTCCGAAGTGACAGTCACCTGCGAGGTGACAGTCACTTCGGATGTGGCTACGGGTGCGTCCCCGGCGGGGGCCGGGCGGCAGGCGCTTACCAGCAGGGCGAAGAGAAGGATTGGGAAAGGGATTTTGCGAAACATAGGAGCCTCCCCGGGTTCCACAAAGGTGGGCGGCGGTTCTTTAGTCCTGGCTCAAATACGCCTTCACCGCATCCATGAATTCCCCTGCCCATTGGAAGGATTCACGAGCGTCTTCTTCCGAAATATTTTTGCTTGCGCCATAATGACCTTCTTCGCGGCGCTCTTCGGCTACAATGATGTGACGGTGAAATTTCGGGTCGAGCAAACCGGTTTTCGAAAACTCTTTCCCGTACGCGGCTATAACTGCTGAATGACTTGAATACTTCAAGCCTTTCGAAAGCAAGAGAGCTTGAACCAGGTAGAACATCGTGTAGTACGACTGAGCTGCGGAAAAGCCGATGAACCTGCCATCAATCAGTGATTTGGCAGCTTCGTGGCTTTCATCGGCATACGCGAGCAGTTCCTGGATTTCCGGTGTGATCATATCGCCATGCCCTCGCTGCGGATATTCAGGAACAAAGGCATCCTGCTTTCTTTGTATTCTTTGTCGGAAGCGAATTTTCGTGTGATGACCACATCGTGTTCCAGGCACAAAGAAGCAACGTACTCAATCGAACGCCTCTGCATCTCCCGGTAATCGAACTCGCCCTTCAGCACGATCATCACGTCAATATCCGAATCGGGCGGGTGGGCGTCGCCGCGGGCGTAGGAGCCGAACAGGATCACCGCGCTCAACTGCTCGCCGTAGATGGCGGTCAATCCCTCTTTCAATTCACGCAAGATTTTCCTGACTTTCCTGTCCATATTGCCAAGTATAGCACGGCGGAATTTCTGCTAGGGTAAATTCTCAAGATCTGTAATGTCTTTCGTCCTGCCGCTGGCCTTCTTGTTGATCTTGAGATCGGTCAAACCGATCAAGTTGACTTCCACCCCATCCAACTCGACAGTGATGCGCCTTTTATAGCAGGCGTCGAATTCGACCCCTGAAATGGATGTGCTGATTTCCAGTTTCACCGGGGGAACACCCATGCGGATGATCTGTTTTTCTTTCAAGAACAATTGAGGGGAGAGTTCGGGTACGTCGAATCCAAATTCTTTGAGAACCGTGACGATCCGATTTGCATTTTCCGGGTGAATGGCAATCCAAATATCCATATCGGCAGTAGCGTGCGGATACCCATAAAAGCCGACCGCATATCCTCCAATCAAGAGGTAGCGGACGTTATGCTCTTTGAGTAACTTCAAAAACTCTTTGAAGTCTTGTGGTAGCCGGATCGTAGCCATAGAGGATTTGCCGCATGGTTTCCACCGCGTCCAATCTTTCGTAAGGCGTTTTGGAAAGCCAAAAAGCCTTTTCGTCTGCATCGTTTTGGTCCAATGTCGAAACGGAAAAGGCAGTTTTATCGAGTCTGGGCAGGGAATTTGTAGCCATGCGTCAAGTATAGCATGAATGAAATATTGGCAACAAAAAAGGTAACTGCCTCAGGCTTGCAGGTTTTTCGTCTGACTCGGCGGGCTGCCCTTACAGGGGGCTTCGCACAAGCCCTGCCTCAGTACGAAAAAGCCCTTCGGGCTGCTGAAAAGTCGGCCTTTGGCCGACTTCCATGAACTGAGGCAGGGATTTATCCCGCCGGAACATGCTGGGAGGCCAGACGGATAAGCAGTAACCAAGAGAAATAGAATTCCCTTCAAGGGAATTCCAATCGCCTTCAAGGGAAATTCAATCGTCTTGAAGGCAATTCCAATCGCCTTCAAGGCAATTCCAATCGCCTTGAAGGGAATTTGAATTGTCTTCCCTTTTCAACCTTTCGACCTTCCCCTACCACGCAAACGCTTCCGGCGCTTCGCCTCCGGGACCCGGCCAGATCTCATCGAGTTTGGACAGCGCCTCCCCGTCCAGTTCGATTTCGAGGGCGCGCAGCGAGCCGTCGAGCTGCTCCAGAGTGCGCGGGCCGATGATCGGGGCGGTCACGACCGGGTTGTGCAGCAGCCAGGCCAGGGCCACGTCGGCGGGCTGTTCGCCCAGTTCGGCGCAGAAGGACTCCCAGGCTTCCAGTTGCGGACGTTTTTCGTCAATCTTTTTCTGGGCGTTGTCCCTGGCGCGGCGGCCTGTGTCCGCTTTTTGGAGCGCCCCGCCCAAAATCCCGCCCCCCAGCGGACTCCAGGGGATGACGCCCAGGCCGTACTCCCAGCAGGCGGGCAGGACTTCCAGTTCCACCATGCGGTCGGCCAGGTTGTACAGGCATTGTTCGCTGGTCAGGCCCAAGAAATGGCGCGAACGGGCCGCCTCCTGCGCCTGGGCGATGTGCCACCCGGCGAAGTTCGACGAACCGACGTAGAGCACCTTGCCCTGCTGGACGAGCACTTCCATCGCCTGCCAGATTTCATCCCACGGCGTCAGCCGGTCAATGTGGTGCATCTGGTAGAGGTCAATGTGGTCGGTTTGCAGGCGGAGGAGCGAACCTTCGACCGCCTCGCGGATGTGCCGCGCCGAGAGCCGCGACTGGTTGGGCCAGTCGCCCATCTTCCCATAGACTTTGGTGGCGATGACGACTTTCTCGCGCCGTCCGCCGCCCTGGGCGAACCAGCGCCCGACGATCTGTTCGGTGACGCCCTCGCCTGTCTTCCAGCCGTAGACGTTGGCCGTATCGAAGAAATTGATGCCCAGTTCGAGGGCGCGGTCCATGATGGCGAACGAATCGGCTTCGCCGGTTTGGGGGCCAAAATTCATCGTGCCGAGGCACAGGGGTGAGACTTGCAGCCCGGTGCGGCCAAGATAGGTGTAATCCATTGGTTTTCTCCTTGCTTTTTTCAGTGTCACTGCGAGCGCAGCGAAGCAGTCCCCAAATTGTGCGAGGAGATTGCTTCACCCCTTTGGGGTTCGCAATGACATAATTTATCGATTAATGTCCGCAAGATGAGCAGTTCCCACCCGCACACCCCGAACAGGATGGTACAGGCGCGGTGCCAGCTACAACGCGCCCGCCGCTGTGGGCGTAGAAAACCGCCAGCTTGCGCTTGAGGCGCTCCCCGCCGCAGGCTTCGCAGGTTAGCGGCGCGTCGGCCTGGCCCATCGGGCGGATCAACTCGACTTCGTTTTTGCAATCCAGGCAAATGTATTCATAGATCGGCATAACCGCCTCCCACCCCAATTATACCGATTACTGAACACTGGATACTGGATACTGAACACTGGTCACTGATCCAGTTCCTCCGCCGTCTCATCCATCTCCGCCAGCAGGTCGGGGATGTCGTCCACCGGCAGGTCGAAGCGGAAGAGGTGGTCGAAGCTGTCGCCCACCATCAGGCGCACTTCCCGCCACGAGAGCCGCGCCGGTTGGACATGCCCGAATTCGATCAACTCGGTTGCAGCGGCCCACTGCGGGTGTTCGATTTTGAACGTATCCAGGGAGTCGAGCGTGGAGGTCCGCAGCGGGAGCAGCCCCGTATTGCGCGTCCAGCGGCTCTGTGAGTCGGGCGAAAGCAGCCAGCGCACGAACAACCAGGCTGCCAGTTGTTTTTCGTCCGTAGAGTTCATCACCATGAACGACGCGCCTGAGAGCGGAATGCTCTTGACGGTCGTCCCGGGGAAGGCCAGCACCCCCCACTGGTCGGTGTTGCCCTCGGCCTCGAAAGCGCGGGACACGGCCTCGAACTCGGTCAGGTTGGCGGCGGCAAACAGCGCCCGCCGCCCGGCAAACGGCGCGAACGGCTCCGGGTTGGTCGAGAGCCAGGCGCAGTTGTCGTCGTAAAGCTCCTTCACGAAGGTCAGGGCGGCCCGGTTGGCGGCGGTGTTGAACTCGTAACCATTCGCATCATCCGTTGCCCCATCTGCCCCGCCGCCGAAAGCAGACAGCCATCCAAGGGCCGTCAGCGGGTCGGCGTCCACCAGCCAGCCGCCGTAGCCGTCGTTTTGCAGGTCCTCGTCCTGGCGGAAGGCCACGTTCCCGGCGCAGGCCTGCCTCCGAAACTCATCCGCCGTGGCGGGCGGGACGGTGAACCCCAGTTCCCGCGCCCAGGTGACGTTGTAGAGCAGCAGCCGGGCCGAGCGTTGGGCGGGCATGCCCATCTGCCGCCCACCTACCTGCTCCTGGGCCAGGAAGACTTCGGGGATGTCGGCCAGTTCACCGGCGCTCAGGCCGTAATCGGCGTCGTTCAGGTAGGGCGTCAGGTCCACCACGTCCCAGGCGCCCAGGTATTCCGGCAGGCCGATCACCAGGTCTGGGGGATCGCCCTCCTCGACGGCCGCGGAAACCTCGTCGAACAGCAGGGGATAACTGCCGCGCATGGATTTTGTGACGATCTGGATGCCCCACTCGTTGGAGGCGCTGAACTGGACTGCCTGCGCTTCGAACACCTCTGCCGAAGCCCCAAAGAAAGCGTGCCAGACTGTGACCTGCGCGCCGTTTAAGGCGGCTGGTCCTATGCCCAGGCTGGGCCGCGGCGTGGCCGACGGGGTGGGCGTGACCGAGCGCGGGGTACGGGTCGCCGTCGAAACGGGATCAGGCCGACCGGTCCCGGTGGGAGACGTGGGAGGAACCGGCTGGCAGGCGGTTAAAAGCAAAATGACGGCCAGCGCGGTCAGGGTCGAGCGAAAAAGTCCAGATTTCATGAGAAGGGGACGGGGGTGAGGACGAGGATGAAAACGAGGATGGTGATAACCCCGATGATTTTGTGACGGGTGTCTAAAGTGGTGATCTGGTCGTAAGGCTCGGCATAGGCGCGGCCAAGCAGGAAGAGCAGGGCGGCCCACAACCACCAGCCGACCCACAGGAATCCCAGCCCAATCAGGATCAACTCGATCACCCCGAACAGCCTTTTGACCTTCGGCCCGAACAGGGCGTAGACGATGTGACCGCCGTCGAGGGTGCCGAGCGGGATCAGGTTGAGGAAAGTGACCAGCAGCCCCACCCATCCAGCCCAGGCGACCGGGTGCAGGAGCACGTCGGTAGCGCCGGTGGGGAAAGGCCCGCCGGTGAAGAAGAAGCGGACCCAGTAGACCAGGGGCGATTGGCCGAAAGTGTTGACCGGGTCGGGCAGCAGGCGGCCAAAGACGGCGAATTTGGCCGCCAGGTAAAGGATCGAGTTGCCTTCCAGCCCGCCCGGTGTATCGAGGATGGAGGTGCGCGAGATCGCTAACCCCAAAAGCAAAACCGGGATGGCAACCACTAATCCGGCCAGAGGGCCGGCCGCGCCGATGTCTACCAGCACGCGTCGGTTCTTGGGATGTTCCTTGAGCTGGATGAACGCGCCCAGGGTCCCGATCAGGCTGGCGGGAAAGGGCAGCGGCAGGAAGTATGGCAGGCTGACGGCGGCTTTGTGATAGCGCCCGGCCAGGTAATGGCCGAACTCATGCGCCAGCAGGATGGACATCAGGCTGAGGGCGAACGGCCAGCCGGTCCAGATGTGGAGCAGCCCCTGGCGGATCAGGAAACTTTCGGTGATGTTCCCCGAAAAGTTTGGGGGCAGGGTGTACAGGTATTCGAGCACCGCGCCGGTGTAGAGCACGCTTAGCAGGGAAAGGATGAATGAAATGATGTTGCCGCTCAACCTGGAGGCTTTGGGGCGGATGACGCCGCGCATCAGGTAGATGGTCTGGCGTCCGTCTTCGACCCGGAAGAGCGGGGTCACCTCGTGCGGGCGCAGCGCCTCGGACAGTTGGTCGTAGGCGGCGGCTGAGTCTTCGTTATAGAGGTGTCCGCGGTAGCGGGCAACATACTGCTTGATCGGGTCGCCGAGGGTGAAATCTTCGATCTTGAAGACGCGGGAGACCAGGGCGTTGAGCAGGTCGGTGTCATACGGTGCGGTGAACTGGGGTTGTTCCATTAAATTATCCTGGGGGCTAACTGTTACGACGGCGGATGATCGTGAAGGGTCTCCTCGATATGTTGTGGGAGATGCTTCGCTCCGCTCAGCATGACAAGACGGAACATGTATCGTTAAAAATCAGGCGGGAGTGGATGGGGGTCGAACCCACCGCGGCCCGCAACGCGACCCGCCACCGGTTTTGAAGACCGGGAAGCCCACCGGGACCTAACCACTCCCGCAGACAAGGATACCCGAAGGCGGGTGGATTGGCAAGAGAAACTATTGTCATTGCGAGCGCTGGTCGAGTAGCTGGTGATCTTCCAGCGTATCGAGACCGAGCGAAGCAATCTCCAGAAAATGGGTTCGCGTGTAAAGCGGAAGATTGCTTCGACGGAAAAACGCCGTCTCGCAATGACAAATGGGTATTGGCTTATCTCACGGGTTGGGCGAGGTGATGCTGATCTCGCCGTTCAACAGCCGGGCCAGCACGTCGTAAACCAGGCGCTGCTTGCCGGGCGACAAAAGCTCCTCGTTGATGTTGGCCAGGATCAGGGGCGGGGAGATTTCCTTGCCGCCGGTCCCGGCCACCAGGTCCGGCCAGGCCTGCTCGATCACGTTGATCGTGTCCGGCTGGATGCTGGCGATCATCCCCGGCAGGCTCCGGTCCACCGAGACCGGGCTGATGAAGTAGACCCCGCTGACGGACAGGGCTTCGAGCATCTCCGGGTTGGCCAGCGCCGGGTGGATGTAGATCACGTCTATCCGGTAGCGGAAGAGGATGTCAATGTAAGCCGGGTACTCGTTCGTTTTGGTTTCGGGCGGCACGTCCTGGATGATCGGGTACTCGTAGTCGAACGGCCCGAAGTACGAGGTGGTGCAGGTTCCGCAAAAATAGGATTTGCCGTTGGTGAACGCGGCGATCAGGGTTTGCGATTCCGGGTCATCCTTGAGATTGAGCATCCCGATGCGGACGTCGTTATTGGCCTGGCTGACGAGGGCGGCAATATACCCGGACAGGAAAGCGGTCACGTCGGGGCGGGGGACGCCGGCCAGCACGCTCAGGTTGCCCCCCGCGGCCAGCCCGGGAATGTTGACGGCCAGGAATTGGGCTTGCGGAGCGGACGCGGCCAGCTCGGCCAATCCCGGGTCGGGCGGCAGGGCGATGACGATCTTCAGGCTGGGTTCCAGGTCGGCGGCGCTCAGGCTGTTGCGTACCTGGAAGCGCATCCCGGCTCCCTGGGCCAGGTCGTAGACCAGATTCTGGTATTCATTGGATGTTCCGGGATCCATGTCGGCGGGCAGCACCAGGATGGTCAGCGGGGCCGGCAGGGTGGGCGTCTGTGTGGGAGGCGGGACGGGGGTTTGGGTTGGCGCGGCGGTCGGGGCGGGCGTTTCCTCCCCCGGACCACAGGCCGCCAGGAGCAAAATGATAATGAGCGTGAGCAGAGCAAACTTGAGCCGCACAGTGGTCTCTCCGTCTGAAAAATCGTGTAGATTCTGTAATGCGACATTCATGTCGCCATCAGGTTGCGGAATGAATTCCGCGTTACGTATTTTACCTGAAAAGCAAAGACGCCCCGCAGGGCGTCTTCTTGCATAAACTTGCTGTTGATGACTGGAGCACGAGCTTTAGCTTGCAGGTAAAGCGGATTGAAGTCCGCACTCCAGGTCGAGAGATAGGGGCGAACTATTTGACGGCAACCTTGATGGTCTTGGGTTTGGCCGATTCGGCTTTGGGCAGGCTGAGGGTCAGGATGCCGTCCTTGATCCGGGCTTCGGCCTTGTTGGGGTCCAGTTCGCTGGGCAGGCGCAGGGTGCGGACGAATTTACCGGCGGGAAGTTCGCGCAGCAGGTGTTCGCCGTCCGAGGTCTGGTACTCGCCTTCGATGCGGAGCACATCGTCGAGCACCTGGATGTTCAGGTCTTCAGCCTTGAGGCCGGGGACGACCGCGGTCAGGGTGAAGGATTCGCCTTCATCGCGGATATCCACGGGCAGGGCGTAGGCGTTGTTCTCCTGGGCGGCTTCGATGTGGCGCAACATGCGGTGGTAGGGGCGGATGTAGTAGGTCATTTTTTGTCTCCTTATTAGAACCAATAGAAGCGGTTGTTTGTTGGTCGAATTGTCCCTATCTTATCGGGAGCGTATAAGAAGAATAAAAAAGGCAGGTTGTTTTTTCGTTAGAGAAAGTATGGCAGTTCGTTAACGAGAAAGCCCCGGATTTCTCCGAGGCTTCTGTGTCATTATCTGGGGCGATTTATGGCAAAGCATTCAGGGCGAAATTCGCCCGCACCACGCCCGCGCCGGTTTCGGTCCAGCTCCACCCTGGGAGTGCGAGAGCAGTGCCTTCAAGGATGCTTTCAGCCTGCGGCGCTGTCAGGGCAGGATATTTTTGCGCCATTAGCGCAACGACTCCCGCCACGTGCGGGCTGGCCATACTCGTGCCGCCCAGGTAATAATAGGTCAGGGACATGCCGCTGTTGACCTTGTAAGGCCCCACAACCCACGAGCCGGGGGCAGCCACATCCAGGGACTGGCCGGGCAGTTCACGGCTGGAGAAGTCGGTGATGTAGTACAGGGCCGGATTATTAGGATCCGGGTCGTCGAGCGTATACCACCAGGTCGAAGTTAACCACTCACCAGCCCAGCCGGAAGCAGCCACAGAAATTACCGGTTCGTAAGCGCCGGGATAGCCCATACCGGCAGCGCCGTTGTTGCCAGCCGAAGCGACGATGATGACGCCCTTGCTGATGGCGTAATCAATGGCTGCCTTTTCCATTGCGTCGAGCGAGGGACCGCCCAGGGACATGTTGATCACGACCGGGTAAGCGGCCAGCGGGCCTTCCTTTAGTTCGGCAATGTACATGATGCCGCGCGCCACCACAGATGACCAGCCGGAACCGTTCTGGTTGAGCACTTTCACCGGGATGACGGTAGCCATCGGCGCAACGCCGTTGATGGGTGTGCCGCGGAAGTTGTACCCCAAAATTGTGCTGGTCACATGTGTGCCATGGGAATTTTGGTCATGCTCCCATTTGTTGGGCTGTTCGGAAACATTGCCGACCTCGCCGCCGCCACCGCTGAAGGATTTTGCGTATTCCTCCGCAATGCGTTCCTGGGGGAAGTACGCGCGCCAGACATCCACCAGGCCGGTGTCCAGTACGGCCACGTATACGCCTGCGCCATCGTAGGCAACCTGGCGGTTATCGGAGCCGGGGTTGGTCACATTGATAACGTCCAGATTCCAGGTGCCAAAGCCGTTCTCGAAGTTGTCTACGGCAATGATGTCCACCGGCGCACCGTTGCGTTCGGCGTCCGGGTTGGCGGCAGCGACATAGGACAGGGCCAGGATGTTAGCCAGTTGATCGGCTTTGATTTGCATGGTCAACGCGTCGAGTTCGTAAACCACGTCGCGCACCTTGCCAAAGGCGCCGAGTTCAGCCAATATGGCTTCGTTGACATCTGTGTTGAGCATCACGTTGACGCCAATCATGCCCTTGCCTGCACTAACGGGCATTGCAAACGTTGCCGCCAGGATAGCGACTGCTGCAAATATAGAAAGTGTACGTTTCATCGGAAAACTCCTCTTGCAAGAATTTAGTAGTATTGGTGGGATCGTTATTTGGGTTGTTGAACAAGATCAGGCAAGCACCTCCTTATGAATAAACAAAACTGCCCAAGGATGTACAAATTCCTTTGGCAGCTTGGCGATCTGAGAATCAGACCCATAACTTTGCGCCCTCGCCTCGCGACGAGTTTGCCTTTTCAGGATAATTTTTGCGGAACTGAATTGCTTTTGCCGGTAATTACTTCCACCAATAAAACATGCGCAGGTACATCATCAGTATAGCGATTCTTGTAAGTGAAAGCAAGAATTTTATCTGGAAACAAGATGGGCTAACAGAAGGGCTGGCGGGATTTCCCGCCAGCCCGGAAGTTTCTCGAAATTCCAGATCACTTGACCGCGTTGAAGGCGTTTACCAGGCCGAAGCCGTAGGCGGCATCCTTGCCTTTCTTGCCCAGGTCCAGGGCGGATTGGCGCAGGGCCTTCTCGACGTGTTGGGGTTTCATGTCGCCGCCGTTCTTGCCGATGATGATGGCCGCCACACCCGCCGCGTGCGGGGCCGCCATGCTGGTTCCGGCGGACCAGTACCAGCTGTTGTTGCCGGTGCTGAAGACCAGGTCGAAGACCCAGCATGGGCGGGTGAGACCCGCGATCACACAGTTTTCGTTGCCGGGATAAATGAAGTCGCCGCCAGGAGCGCCGAAATCAATCGCGGACTTGCCGAAGTTGCTGTAAGAAGCCAGGTTGCTCAGGAAGGTGTTGGCCGGATCGGTAGCCCAGCCGACAGGAGCGGTGGCCGAGATGGAGATCACATGCGGCAGCCCGGACGGGACGTGGATCAGGTTCCCGTTCCCGTCGAAGTCAATCGCGTCGTTGCCGGCCGAGGCGATCACGGTCGAGCCTTGTTTGAAGGCGTAGTTGGTGGCGCGCTTGATGGATTTGATCAGCGCCTCCACCTCGTCGGCGGTGACGCAGCCGTCGGCGTCGCAAAAGCCATTCTTGTCGAGCAGGGCGCCCAGGCTCATGCTGATTACGTCGGCGTCCGCGTCGGCCGCGTAAACGATGCCGGAGATGACGTCCGCAAAGGTGCCGGAGCCGCCGTCGCCCAACACTTTGACCAGCACCAGTTCAGCTTCGGGCGCGACGCCGATGGTGCCGAAGGCGTTATCGGCTGCGGCAATCGTCCCGGCGGTATGGGTGCCGTGGCTGAACGGATCGGCCAGGGTGTATTGCAGGCCCTCACCGGTAAAGTCCATGCTCAGGGCCATGTTGATGTTCGGAGCCAGGTCGGGATGGTCCAGGTCGAAACCGGTATCCAGGACGGCCACCCGCACCCCCGCGCCGCGATAGCCCATGTTCCAGGCTTCGGGCGCGTCCACCGCATCGTGACCCCATTGCAGGTCGAAGAAGAAATCGTCGTCGCCGCTGAATGGCGGGTTGGCGAAATCACCCGTAAAGGCGACGTTTTTCTCCGGTGGAAGCCATTGCACCCGGACGTTCGGGATCACGTTACCGGCGCCGACGAGTTTCTGCGACGCCCTCGATTTGAAGTTGGCAGCATTGGACCTGACTACCGCCAGGCCGATCTGCGGGACGAAGCGGACGACCGTACCTCCCGAGGCGGCGATCTTGGCTGCGAGCCTGGCCGGCAGCACGTTGGTTTTGGACACCACAAGATACGTGCGGGTCGGTCCCAGCGCGCCGGCAGGGACGGCGAAAGCCGTTAACAATATGGCGACTAAAACGATAATAGTCAAGGAACGTTTCATGCGGGATACTCCTCTCTCAGTAAAAGGCGGATTGAATTATCTATCCTTTGCAAGGTATAAAAGGAAAATTTTCTCCCGGCACCTCCTGAAAAGACACTGCTAAAACCCGTCCTCTGGCAGCGCGGGGATGAACACCAGACCGTAAACTGCCTGCTCACGGGACACAATATTATTATACAGAATTATCGCATAAATAAGACTTAAAATATCGTAATTAGTACCGAATTACTGGTGTCCCCCCGACTTCTTCGCCTTGACGGTCAACTCTGCCAGGCAATTTGGAGATAAACAATCGAAAAACAAAAGTGTATATTGCAAGTGATGTTTGTCACTTTACCTCCCTCCCCCATTACTCCTACAATATAGCGTGAGAACTCACAATTTCTTCCCTCAACTCTCATTTTTCTGGAGAATGCGCATGAAGCACACTGTTCGATTTTTCACCTTCCTCACCCTGCTGGCGCTGGCCTTCAGCGCGGCGGGAGTCACACCCGCCCACGCGGCGGGGATTTGTTACGTAAACGCCTCCGCCAGCGGCGGCGCGAACAACGGCACATCCTGGGCGGACGCCTACACCGACCTGCAATCGGCGCTGGCGCCTGCGGCTACCTGCACGGAGATCTGGGTCGCGGGTGGAACGTACATCCCCGGCGCACTCCAAACCGACACCTTCCAATTGAAGAACGGGGTGGCAATCTACGGCGGGTTTGCAGGCACAGAAAGCTTGCTGACGGAGCGCATTCTCGGCTCTTATGAAAGCATCCTCAGCGGCGATACGGAGCACGACGGCACCTACCATGTGGTGACCGGCAGCGGCACAGACAGCAGCGCCGTGCTGGACGGTTTCACCATCTTCGGCGGGTATGCAATTGCATTGGCCGGCATGCCCAACAGCATGGGCGGCGGGATGTATAACGTTGCTGGCAGCCCGACGCTGGCGAATATCACTTTCGACTCCAATTACGCAAAGGCATCGGGCGGCGGGATGTACAATGAGAACAGCAGCCCGACGCTGACGAACGTGACCTTCTCGTGGAATATAGGAGAACTCGTGGGCGGCGGCGGGATGTACAACTACAACAGCAGCCCGACGCTGACGAACGTGGAATTCAGCCATAATCGTTCAAACGCCGTCGGCGGCGGGATGCTCAATGATAACAGCAGCCCAACGCTGACGGACGTGACCTTCACTGTCAATCGTGCGTATCAGGAAGGCGGCGGGATGTTTAATGGAGAAAGCAGCCCAACGCTGACAAACGTGACCTTCAGCGGCAACTTGGCGAAGTTTGATTCAAACGTGGAGAGTCAAGGCGGCGGGATGGCGAATGAAAACAGCAACCCGACGCTGACGAACGTGACCTTCAGCAATAATACAGTAGGAATTACCGCTGGCATTAATAAGGCAGGCGGCGGGATGTACAACTCCGGAAGCAGCCCGACGCTGACGAACGTGACCTTCAGCGGCAACACCGGAACTAATGGCGGCGGGATGTACAACTACTGGAACAGCAGTCCAACGCTGACGAACGTGACCTTCAGCGGCAACTCTGCCACCTCCGACGGCGGCGGGATGCTGAACTTCGTCGACAGCAGCCCGACGCTGACGAACGTGACCTTCAGCGGCAACACGGCTAGTGGCATCGGCGGCGGGATGTACAACGCACCTCTCTGGGAACACAACGTCAGCCCAACGCTGACGAACGTCATCATCGCCAACAGCGTCGGCGGGGATTGCGTCAATGGTGAGTTTAATACCCTGAATGCCTCTTCTGCCAACAACCTGATTGAAGATTCTGTCAACGCCTGCGGGCTGACGAACGGGACGAACGGGGACATCGTCGGTTCTGACCCGCTGCTCGGCGCGCTCGGCAGTTACGGCGGCGATACACAGACCTTCCCCTTGTTACCCGGCTCGCCCGCCATCAATGCGGGGAATGCCGCCGCCTGCGCCGCCGCCCCGGTGGACGGAATAGACCAGCGCGGCGTCAGTCACGTGGGAACCTGCGATATCGGCTCCTTCGAGTCGCAGGGCTTCAGCATGAGCATCTCCGGCGGGGATGGGCAATCCGCGGCGATAAATTCCGCCTTCACCAATCCCCTGCAAGTGACGGTCAGCAGCAGTTACAGCGAGCCGGTGGATGGCGGAAAGGTCACCTTCACCGCGCCTGCGTCTGGCGCAAGCACGAACCCAACCGTCAATACAGCGACGATTGCCAGCGGGGCGGCTTCGCAAAGCGTGACCGCCAACGGCACGGCGGGCGGTCCGTACACCGTCACCGCCAGCGCCAGCGGCGCGGCCAGCGTGGACTTCTCGCTGACGAATTTGCAGACCTACACCGTCACCTTTTACGGCAACGGCAGCGATGGCGGCTCGATGTCGCCGCAAATCTCCGCCGTAGCCGCCAACCTGACCGCCAACGCCTTCACCCGCGCGGGTTACACCTTCGCAAGTTGGAATACCCAACCTGACGGCTTGGGGACTTCGTACACCGACGGGCAGAGTTACAGCTTCTCCGCCGACCTCGACCTCTATGCCCAGTGGACGGCGATTGACTACACCGTCACTTACGCGTTGGGCGGCGGCACTGGCTCTGTCCCGACTGATGGCAACACCTACCACATCGGCGATACGGTTAACGTCCTGTTCGCCCCGCTGCCGACCAGAACCGGCTACACCTTCGCGGGCTGGAGCGACGGCGTCACCACCTATACCAGCGGCGGCACGGAAAGTTTCAGCATGGGCGCGGGCAACGTCACCCTCGCCGCGCAGTGGACAGTAAACCAATACACCATCTCGTTTGAAGAGAATGGCGGCTCGGCGGTGGCGGACATCACGCAGGATTACGGAAGCGCCGTGACTGCTCCCGCCGATCCGACGCGCGTCGGCTACACCTTTGGCGGATGGTACACGGATGACGGCACGTTCAACAACGCGTACACATTCACCACCATGCCCGCTGAGAACGTCACCCTGTACGCCAGGTGGACCGTCCTGCCCAACCACACCGTAACCTTCGACACCAATGGCGGCACAGGCTCGATGTCGCCGCAGACCACCAACGTTCCCACCGCGCTGACGCTCAACACCTTCACGCGGACGGGCTATTCCTTCACGGGCTGGGGCACAGATCCCGGCGGCCCGGTTGTTTACGCCGACGGCGCGACCTACGACTTCACCGCAGATGTCACGCTGTACGCCCAATGGACTGCCCTGCCCAACCACACCGTAACTTTCAACGCCAATGGCGGCACAGGCACGATGACGCCGCAGGTCAATAACCAGCCTGCCGCGCTCAACAGCAACACCTTCACCCGCGCAGGCTATTCGTTCAGTGGATGGAACACCGCAGCGAACGGCAGCGGCACATCTTATGCCAACGGCGCGACTTATGACTTCAGCGCCGATGTCACCCTCTACGCCCAATGGACCGCCCTGCCCAGACACACTGTAACCTTCCGCTCCACCGGCACACAGGATGGCTGGATCCTCGAATCCTCCGAGAAGAGCAACAAGGGCGGGACGCTGAACAGCGCCGCCACCGCCTTCCGCCTCGGCGACGATACGGCAAAGAAGCAATATCGTTCCATCCTGTCCTTCGCCACCGGCGCGGCCCTGCCCAATAATGCCGTCATCACCAAGGTGACGCTCAAGGTCAAGAAGCAGGGCATCATCGGCGGCGGGAACCCGGTCTCAATTTTCAAGGGATTCATGGTGGACATCAAGAAAGGAATCTTCGGAACCACTGCCCTGCAAGCCGCCGACTTCCAGGCCACGGCCAGCAAGACCTACGGTCCCTTCACCACCACCTTGAGCGGCGGATGGTACACGATTAATCTTACTGCCGGGAAAGCCTACGTCAACAAACTCGGCACCGCCAGCGGCCTGACCCAGATCCGCCTGCGTTTCAAGTTGGATGATAACAACAACGGTATCGCCAACTACCTGAGCCTCTACAGTGGCAACGCCGGCACGGCCAGCCGTCCGCAGTTGATCGTCCAGTACTACATCCCGTAATACAGCAACATAAAAGCGCCCCTGAAAACCAGGGGCGCTTTTCTTTATCACGACGAGCTTGAACGGGACTGTTGCATCACTTCACCAAATTCCTCAACACCGTATGCAAAATCCCGCCGTTATGGGAAGATGTTGGGAGCGTTTCGATGACAACCTCGTCATCAAGCCCTCGCGCAGAGTCGTAAACTGAAAAAACGTCATGTGCCTGCTCACGCAGCCATTTTGCGACGAATGGACCAGTGCATTCATCCACCAGAAAGCGCATTAGACCGTTTCCACTTTCAGAGGCATGAAAACGGTATTTTCAAGCGATTTGCTGGCGAATAATATGCAGGCCTGGATGTCCTCTGTGGTCAATCCCTGATATTCTGCGATAATCTCCTGCATGGATGCACCATGAGCCATCAGATTAAGGATAAACTCAACTGTCAATCGCGTACCGCGTATGACAGGTTTCCCGGTCATTACTCTGGGGTTAATCGTGATCCGTTCCAATAATTTTTTATCGGTCATCGTCAAAACTCCTGGGAAAATTATACAACAGTCCCTGCTAAACATTACCATAAAAATAGATTAAACAAAGAGACTCGCCAGGAGGCGAGTCTCTCTTTACGCAATACGCAACACTTACTACCTCACCAGATTCCTCAACACCGTATGCAAAATCCCGCCGTTGCGGTAGTAGTTGACTTCGACTTCGGTGTTGAGCAGGGCGCGGGCCTTGAACTCGACCACGGAGGCCGCCTGCCTTGAGCCTGCTGAAGGGTCTGCACGGGTGGCTTTGAACTCGATCACGCGTCCATCCGAACAGGATGATCATCCTTTGCGGTCGCGAATCAAGCCTTTTGTCGAAAGGAAGCGCAATTTGCGGCCAGGACATACTATAATCCAGCGCATGGCAAAACGACTCATCCTGTCCACCCTCTTCGTCGTCGCCGTGGTTGGCGGCTATTTTATCTACCGCGCTCTCCGTCCCGGCGCGGACCGCTCGTTGACCCTGATGCAATGGTTCCGGGACAAGGACGCTCACCCAGATTGGGCTATGCAGGCCGGCCAGCGCTGCGGCGATGCACCCTTCACCTTCCCGACCGACGGCTACATCGGCTTCCTGTGGGACGATTCCTTCCGCCCCGGCCATCATCACCAGGGGATAGACATCTTCGCCGGGACCGAGGTGGGCGTGACCCCCGTCTACGCCGCCTACGACGGCTACCTGAGCCGCCTGCCCGACTGGAAAGCATCGGTCATCATGCGCGTCCCGTCTGACCCGCTCCAGCCCTCGCGCCAGGTCTGGCTCTACTACACCCACATGGCAACCCAGGAAGGGCAGTCTTTCATCTCCGCCGAGTTCCCGCCCGGCACGACCGAGGTCTTCGTCCCGGCAGGCACGCTGCTCGGCTACCAGGGCAACTACTCCGGCGACCCGAACAACCCCACCGGCATCCACCTCCATTTTTCGATTGTGCTCGACGACGGCCGGGGCAAATTCCGCAACGAACTGGAGATCAAAAACACCCTCGACCCCTCGCCCTATCTTGGATTGCCGCTCAACGGGCGCGATAATGTGGATACGATCCCTGTGTGCCCGGATTAGCTCGCGGGTGAGGTGCGTCGCACTATCGAGACCGGAAAGGAAATTTGCATGGACGATTTAAGCCAGAAGATTGTGCTCGTCACCGGCGCGGGACGGGGGGCCGGCCGCGCCGTAGCCGAGGCGTTCGCGGCCCGAGGGGCCACCGTCGCCGCCAACGATATTTCCCCGATCAACCTTGATGTGGTCGCTGAAAATGCCGCGACCAGCGGCGGCAGGATCAAGACCTACGTGGGCGACGTGGCCAAGAAGGTGGCCGTCCAGTCTCTCATCAACCAGGTGACCGACGACTGGGGCCGGATTGACGCGCTGGTCAACAGCGCCGCAGTCGAACCCGCCTCCCCGCTGCTCGACATGGACGAATGGGACTGGCACCGGGTCCTCGACGTGAACCTGACCGGCGCGTTCCTGATGCTCCAGTCGGCGGGACGGGTGATGCGCCAACAAGGCGGTGGGATCATCGTCAACCTGGTGCCGTTGGCGGGCCGCGAAAGCCTGCCGGATCGGGGAGCTTATCTCGCCAGCAAAATGGGCCTGGTGGCCCTGACGCGCCAGGCCGCCCTCGAACTGGGCGCCTTCGGCATCCGCGTCCACGCGGTGGGGACGGGCCTGGAATCCGTCGCCACCGTCCCCGCGGTGGAGATGGACGTGGCCGCGGCGGTGCTGTCGCTCTGCTGTGGCGACTCGGCCCATTTGAACGGGCAGATCATCAACATCGCGTAATCACTTGAAATTACAACATTACACAATGTCATGCTGAGCAGAGCGAAGCATCTCCTGTGCGTAAAAAGAGACTCTTCGCTTTGCTCAGAGTGACAAAATCATGAGGAGCGACCATGAGCAACCAGATGAAAGAGCTTTACGAATATCGCGAACGGCTGCTGGAGCGGGTGCTGGAACGGGCCGGGGAGTTCCGGGCCGCCGTCGAAACGGTGGCAGACCCGAAGTCCGCGCGCGAAGCGGGCGGGTGGACCGCCCACCAGTTGGCAGTCCACGTCCGGGATGTGGCGGTCAACGTCTACGGGATGCGCATCCGCCGTACTGCCGCCGAACCGAACCCCGAATTCCAGAATTTCGACGCCGACGAGTGGATGGCGGCGCATTACGCTCCCGACGAGCCGCTCGGAAAGGTGCTGGACGAGTTCACGGCTGAGATGAACGACCTGGTGACCCGTCTGCGCCAGTCACCGCAGGAGCTCTGGAGCCGCGAGAGCCGCCACGCGGTGTACGGGGGCGGCTTCACGGTGCAGACCTGGGTGGAACGCGGCCTGGCACACATCGAGGAGCATTTGCAAACGGTGAGGGGGTGAAATATTTCACCACAAAGGCACAGAGTTCACAAAGAATTTCTTTGTGGTCACAAAGGAGACCTTTGTGTTCTTCGTGCCTTTGTGGTGAGTCGTTTTGGCTTGTCTGTGTCAGGCTCTGGAGCAGCTTACCACAACGGGAAGTTGGTCTGGGCCAGGAAGTTGGCGTAGACGTAGGGGTAGATCTGGTAGCCGAGCATCCCGGCCAGCGTGCCCAGCAGCGCCCCGGCGGCGATGTCCGAGACGTAGTGGACGCCCATGGCGACGCGGGCCAGGGCCACCAGCGGCGCCCAAAGGATGAGGATGATTGCCAGCCAGGCCGGGCCGAGATAGAGGGCCATCACCCCGATCAGGAAGGCGCGGGCGGCGTGCCCGGAGGGGAAGGAGTGCGGGTCGGTGCTGCGATAGAGCAGGCCCCATTCGCCTTCGGGGCGGCGGCGCTTGACCGAAAATTTGACGATCAGCACCAATGCGGCCAGGGCTGCGATGCCGCCAAACATGACCGAGGCCCACTGTTTCCAGGACGAGTCGCCCAGCCACCAGAGCAGGACCAGCCCGGCAACCCAGAACCACGAGTCGCCGGAATGGGCCAGGAAGGCGGCCGCGGCGCGCAGGGGGCCGGGTTTTTCAGCGATGCGGATTTTGGCGGTGAGGCGCGCATCGGCCTCCAGGATTTGGGAAAAGTTCATCAGCTTTGGTTCGCCAGGTCGGCCCGCAGGAGTTCGAGCTGGTGGGGTTTGTCCACGTCCATGCCAGGCTCGGCGTGATCCCAGACGATGGCGCGGCCCGAGATGCCGAGCCGCCCGGAAACGGTGGCAACCAGATCGTCCAGGCCGATGGAGCGGGTAGCGACCCGGAAGAGGGTCCCCAGGCCAATCGTGGCGGCCTGCTTGAGCGGGGATTTGCGGTTGCCGATCAGCTCCTCCCACATGTCGAGGTGCTCGGTCGCCATGGTCACGTGGGTGACGTGGATGTCCGCGCCGCACAGTTCGATCCCTTTGAGCTTGGTGTAGGTGCGGTTCGAGCCGGGGTAGCGGGTCTCCATCACTTCACGCGGGATGACGCCGTAGTAGATGTCGTCGCGGGTCTGCATGGTGGTTTCGATCAGCCAGTCCACCATCTCGGGTTTCAGGCCGGGGATGTCGGACGAGACGACCAGGGCGTATTCGGCTTTGGGATCCAGTTCGAGGCTTTTTTCCACACCGACGACGATGTTGGCGAGCATGCGTCCCTGGTTCGAGATGAAATGGAGCGGTTTCTTGCAGGTGACGCCGGTCTTGGGCGACAGGCCGATGATGATGACGTTGTCCACATTTTTGGCATCGCTGAGGGCGTCGAGCACCCACTGGATCATGGGCTTGCCCGCCACGTCCACCAGGGCTTTGGAATTGCCGTTGGTGTAGGTGTAGAGCGGGTCTTCGGGCAGGGGGATTCCCCCGGCGGTTACGATAGCATCCATTGTCACTGTTCCTTGAGTAGTTAACTTGTTTGGACAGGCATGCACACAAGTACACACGTAAACAGGTATTCACGTACACGAGTACACAGGATGCGTAAACCTTGTTTACTTGTCTACCTGTGTACCTGCTACCTGTCTCAATTCAATTCCTGTAATTGCGGTTCGAAGCCGAGTTTGCCGAGCAGTTCGCTGTACTCGTCCCAGGTGAGGGGACGGTTCTTGCCGGAGATGGCAACCAGGGCGGCTTCCATCATGTTCGTGCCGAAGGAGCGGCCGTCGAGCACCGGGGTGGTGGTGACCAGGTATTTCACGCCGCATTTCCTGAACAGTTCCACGTCTTCGGGCGTGGTGGTGTTGGTGACGATGATCTTGCCCTGCATGTTGTCGGGCATGTGCTTCTTGACGTAGTGGCAGTCCCCGGCGATGACGGTGGCCCACTGGTAGTATTTCTCGTACTTCGGGGTGCGGACGTCCTGCTTTTCGCCGGTGGGATAGAGCCACTCGAACGGGAAACGGGTGACGATGGGGATCATCAGTTTGGCCAGGGTGCGGAGTCCGTTGAGGGATTTGATGGCGATCGGGATGCCCAGGGCAAACATCAAGTCCCCGAAGACGATCTCGTACCCGGCCTCGGTAAAGGACTTGGACAAGCCCCAGCGGTCCACGCCGAGGGTGACGAAGACCTTGCGTCCACGCTCTTTGATGTAATCGCTGAGTTTAGCGTCGAGGAAGGCCGGGGCCTTGTTCTCCAGGGTGTTCTTCAGGCCGCCGCCGTCCACGAGGGGCGTCTTTTTGACGTAACGCACCATCGGCTGGACGGAGTGGAAGGGGAAGAATTTGCCGTCCACCAGCGCGCCCAGGTCGGCCCCGCCGACGCCGAAGGCATCCACTGTCCCGTCGAGTTCCTTGTATTTCAGGGCGGCGGCTTCCATGTCCCCGTCTGTGCCGATCCGTTCAATTGAAATCTGTTCTCCCAGCAAGGTCACTTCCACGGCCTTGTTGCGTTTGGATGAGCCGATGCTGATGCTGACCGCTCTTTTCATGCCTGCCTCCTCAAAATGTGATTGACAATCGCAGTATACACTTAAACCCGTTTCCGTGAGAATGGCTTCTTCGAGGGCAATCACGGCATTCTCAAAAGGCCAGGGGGATGGCGCTGCGAGGGCGCCAGCCCGAGGCGGTCCTGGCGTCAGGCCGGGGCTTCGGGCGGAAAGCGCCGCCCTAGCAACGACAGTGTTATTTTGTCAAGCTGTTTTGAGCAAGCCATACGAGGATAAAGCGTTCGATTTTGGGGTGTCAATATTATTGACACCGTTCCATCTCTGTGCTATCCTTCGGCGCGAAGGAATACTGTAAGTTCACGTTGGAAGTAAAACGTAAGTGGCTCACGGTAAGACCGTGAGCTTTTTGTTTGGCTGGTCCGATGGAACGACACAAGTACCTGATCTACCCTCTTCATTTGCTATAAGGAGCAAAAAAATGTCAGAACGTATCATCGGCACAGTCAAATGGTTCAACGGGACCAAAGGCTTCGGCTTCATCGCTCGCGATGGCGGCCCGGATGTCTTCGTCCACTTCTCGGCCATCCAGGGCGACGGTTTCCGCAACCTGGACGAAGGTCAGAAGGTTGAATTCACGGTGGAGCAAGGCCCCAAAGGCCCCCAGGCTGCCAACGTGGTCAAGGTCTAAGACCTGAGTTGACTGAAGAAGCCCCCGACGCGCAAACGCCGGGGGCTTTTTGCTTGGGAAAATTCTATTCGGGCAGGCGGGACCGGGACTTACCTGCCCGTGCTTTTACCGCGCAAGTCGGCAAAGTGACTGGAAAGGTTCCGCCCCGAATTCTTGGAATGGTACATGGCCTGGTCGGCCTCTGAGATCATTTGACTCATGACCCGCTTGAGCGCCGTCCGTTTCGAACGGAACTGGTGGGTTGCCGCGCCCAGGCTGATGGTCACGGGTTGGATCCCCCAATCTTCCTGTTCGACCACCCTCCGCAGCCGTTCGCCGAACCCCGCGGCCTGGTCATACTTGATACCGGGCAGGATCACGATGAATTCCTCCCCGCCAAAGCGCGCAGCCGTATCCTCCTTGCGGATGTTCCGGGACAGCACCTCGCCGAGGCGTTTGAGCAGCCGGTCGCCGGCCGGATGGCCGTGAGTATCGTTGAATTCCTTGAAGTGGTCTATGTCGGCCAGGATGATCGAAACGACATCCCCGGCTTCGCGGGCAGCCGACAGGTTGTCCAGGAAGATGCGTTCGAAGGCCCTGCGGTTGTACAAACCGGTGAGCGCGTCGCGGTCCACCAGACGTCCCAGACGGACGTTGGCCTGGGTCAGTTTCCTCCTCTCTGCGATCAGGTCGTTCACGTAAATCTCTTTCCGGGTGCCGTCAATGACCGAGCAGATGATGAGCATTCCCCGGTCCAGCCAGACCGGGTTCAGCCCCACGTCAATCGGGAATTCATCCCCATTCTTTCGCGCCCCGACCAGGTTTTGCAGGACGCCCATGGCGCGCAGGACCGGGTTAGCCAGGTAATGGCTGCGGTATTCCTTGTGGCGGTCGCGTTTTTTTAACGGCACCAGGATCTCGATCGGTTTCCCGATCAATTCGTTCTTTTGATATCCGAAGATTTGTTCGGCGAGATGGTTGCTGTACGTGATCGTCCCGGTCTGTTCCACGAGAAAGACTGCCGTGGGAGACGAGTCCAGCAAAAGTTTGATGCGCTGCGGATCGTAAAAGGGGATCGTGTAATCCCTGGCGATGGCGAACACCAGCCTCGATTCCGGGTCGGGATAGGCTGTCCACTGGAGGTTGCGATAGGTCCCGTCTGCGGCAAGCAGCCGCACCTCGACCAGGAAGGCGGGATGCCCCGAATCCATGTTCTTCAAAGCCCCCTCGACTTTGGGAATATCATCAGGATGGACCAGTTCAGCAAAAGGCCTGGGCAAAAGCTCGGCTTCACTGCGCCCCAGCATGTTGCAGAAAGCGGGATTAGCCCGTTTGAAATACCCGTCCATCCCTGCGATCACGTACATATCCAGTGAATATTTGAAGAACATCTCGTATTCAGGCATGTTGTTGTACCCCATTCACCAGGGCCTGTCACCCTGGTGAGTGAACTGATGAATTTTAGCCATGGGAAGACCTGGATAGGCTAATGTAAAAGGTCCGCCATTGAAACCAAGAACACCAAGCCCTGTTTGAAGTTGTGTTTCCAGGTTCAAATCTCCACCACCTCGATCTCCTCCCCATTCACCAACACCTCCAATTCATCCCCGTATTCGATCCCCTCGATCCACCCGGCGATCGCCTCCAGCAGCGACGGGTCCTGGAAGTTGCGCCGCTTCGTCTCCGGGTGCGGGTAATAGACCCAGCCGTCATACTCCGCGCCCTGGAAAACCACCTTGCAACGCGAGAACGAGAAATCCTCGGGCGGGTGCAGATCGGTCCACTCGACGCTGCGGAAGGTGAACTCCGGGCTGCGCATCCTGAACTCGAACGGGCGGATGTCTATATTCAGTGTGCCGTTAAAGTAGCCGGACAGGTCCAGGCCGCGGGATTCGAAGATCGGCCGCTGACGCTCCAGCGCCCCGTAGGGATAATCCGCTGAGGGGCCGGAGGCCACCCGGTAACCCCGGGCCAGTTTGCCATGCAGGGGAATCCATTTTTCGCTCATACCTGACAGTATAGTCCTTTTTGCTTTGCCGAAAAGCCATCATTACCACAGAGAACACAGAGCGCACGGAGATTCGTGATCTCTGTGTTCTCTGTGGTGAGCAGTTTTCGACCTGCCCGTTTTTCCAGGTGACTCCTGCCCCTTTCGGCGATGCGTATCGTCCGTCGCCTGGCTATACTGGGATAAAATCAATTATGGAATCATTCGCGAGTGCGTCGCACCCTCGGCGATTGATTACCCACCAAGGAGCAAAAAATGTCCAACGTACTGGTAGACCTGTCCAACGCCATGGCCGCCGCGGCCGAAAAGGCCGGGGCCTCGACCGTGACCGTCAACGCCCGGCGGCGCATGCCCGCCAGCGGGATCGCCATCGCCCCCGACCAAATCCTGACCGCCAACCACGTGGTCGAATTCGACGAAGGCCTCACTGTCGCCCTCCCCGACGGGACTGAAATCCCCGCCACGCTGGCCGGGCGCGATCCCGGCAGCGACCTGGCCCTGCTGCGCCTGTCGCAGCCCAAAGCCCAGACCGCCGAACCCGCCCAGGAGTCCAGGATCGGCCAACTCGTCCTGGCCCTCGGACGGCCCTCAGCAGAAGGTATCGAAGCCAGCCTGGGCGTCGTCAGCGCCGTCGGCGGCCCGGTCCACACCCGGCATGGCGGCCTGGACAAATACATCCGCACCGACACCACGCCCTTCCCCGGCTTCTCCGGCGGCCCGCTGGTGGACGCCGAAGGCCGCGTGGTCGGGCTGAACACCTCCGGCTTCGGGCACGGGGCGGCCATCACCATCCCGGCAGAATTAGCCTGGAAGATCGGCGACCAGCTTGCCAAACACGGCACGGTCAAGCGCGGTTACCTGGGCATCCGCGGCCAGGGCGTCGAAATCCCCGAAGCGGCCCAGAAAGCCCTCAAACGGGATCAGGCTACCGGTCTGCTCCTGGTTGGGGTCGAATCCGACAGCCCGGCCCAGGCCGCCGGTTTGATGGTCGGCGACATCATCGTCGCCATCAACGGCAGGCCCATCTTCAACCACGACGAACTGCTCGCCTATCTTTCGAGCGACGCGGTCGGCAAGCCGGCGCCGGTCGAGGTGCTGCGCGGCGGCCAGCCCCAGACCCTCACCGTGACCATTGGAGCGCGTGAATGAACCCTGCCTCCCTGCTCAACGCTGCCCTGGACGACCTGCTGGCGCGGGTGCGCCCGCTGCTGGCGGTGATCCAGGACGGGCGCCGCGGGGCGGGAGCCGGGATCTTGGTGGGCGATGGGCTGGCGCTGACCAACAACCACGTCGTCGCCCGCGGGCGCTCGGTGCGGATTACGCTGGAGGATGACGGGACGTATGAGGCCCGGATAGCGGCGCGTGACCCGGAGGTAGACCTGGCGCTGCTGCATTTCCCCGGCGGGAGCGGACTCCCCGCGGCCGTTTTCGCCAGCGGGAGGCCGCGTCCCGGCGAGATGGTTTTCGCCTTCGGGCATCCCTGGGGCCAGCGCAACGTGTTGACCGGCGGCGTGCTCTCCGCCGTCGCCTCCGCCCGGACGCGGCGCGGCAAAATCCCTGTCCTGCGCACCGACGCCCGCCTCGCGCCGGGCAACTCCGGGGGTCCGCTCTTGAACGCTGCCGGGGAGGTGATCGGGCTGAACGCCATGATCTTCGGCGGCGACCAGGGCATCGCCATCCCGTCCAGCCTCATCCTGGAATTTTTGGAGAAGGCCCGCCAGGACATCCCATCCCGGTCCATCCCGGAGGGCGTGCTTTGATCCGGGTCGGCATCCTGGCCCCGGCCCTGGCCTTGCGGGTCGGCCTGCGGGAAGTCCTGCGCGGCCTCGAAGGCGTGGAAGTCGTCGCCGACGCCTCCGCGCCGGCTGAACTGCCGCCGCTGGAGGTGCTCGTCCTGACCTCCTCGGACTTCCTGCCCGGCCTGGGCGGGGAGCCGCCGGCCGTGTTGCTGCTGACCGACGACCTGGGGGCCGCCGCCCGCCTGATGGACCTGCCGGTCTGGGGCGTGCTGCCCCTGGACGCCAGCCCGGAGGAACTTTCGGCGGCAGTCCGCGCCCTGGGTGAGGGACTGTGGGCCGGGTCGCCGGTGCTGCTGCAAGACCTGTTCGAGCGCCCGCCTGCCAGCCTGTTCGAGGACGCCGACCCGCTGGTAGACCCGCTCACCGCCCGCGAGCGGGAGGTGCTGCAACTGGCGGCTGAGGGCCTGGCCAACAAACAAATCGCCCTTTCGTTGGAGATCAGCGAGCACACGGTCAAATTCCATTTGTCGTCGCTCTACGCCAAGCTGGGCGTCACCAGCCGCACCGAAGCCATCCGGGCCGGGGCGCGGCGCGGCTGGGTGGTGTTGTGAAGGCATTATCCCACATCCTTGTTCCCCCCGTCCTTCCGGGTCAGCAGGGCCGCCTCCACCCGGTTGCGGACGTGGAGTTTTTGCAGGATGCTGGTCACGTAATGCTTGATCGTCTTTTCGGTCAGGTGCAGGCGCAGGCCGATCTCCTTGTTGCTCAACCCGGCTGCCACCTGTTCCAATATCTGACGCTCGCGTCCGGTCAACTCATCCAGCGGACTGGCAGCGGGGCGGGCCGGACGTTGGCCGGATGCCATTTCGGAGAGCAGGCTGGCAGCCAGGGCCGGGGTCACGTACCCCTCGCCCGCCCAAACCGAGCGCACGATACTGATCAACTCGCGGGCGGCCACCCCTTTCAGGATGTAGCCGTGCGCCCCGGCTTTCAGGGCCGCCACCAGGTCATCATCGTCTGAAGAAGCGGTGAGCATGATGATCCTGGTATCAGGATGCGCGGCGGCCACCTTCCCGGCCGCCTGGATGCCGCCGCCGGGGATGTTGATGTCGAGCAGGAGCACATTGGGGGACAGGCCGGCGACCAGGCTGAGGGCCTGGTCCAGGCTCTCGCCCTGGCCAACCACTTCGAAGTCCGGTTCGCGGCGCAGGGTAAAGGCCACGCCCTCGCGGAAGAGGGGGTGGTCGTCAATCAGAACGATCCGAATTTTCTCATCCATCCTGTTCCTCCACACCCTGGAGCGATAGATTGGCGATGATCCGGGTGCCCTCACCGGGGGCGCTCTCGACCCGGAAGACGCCGCCCAGGCTCTCGACCCTTTCGCGCATCCCGATCAGTCCCAAATGTTTGTCCCACCAACTGGCCCCATCATACTCGAAACCGGGGCCATGGTCCGACACTTCGACGGCGATCTGCCCGGCCTGGGAGATAACCCGCACCTGCTGGTCGCGGCCGCCCGCATGGCGGTAGGCGTTGTTGAGGGCCTCCTGCACCAGCCGGTAGAGGGTAATTTTAACCGCTAAAGGGACCTGTTGAGGCAGGCCGGCCAGTTCGAGGGCCACTTCGGTGCGGGTGCGCTGCTCGTGGACATTCACCACCCGTTTCAGGGTTTCCGCAAGGGTCAGGTCGTTCAATTGGGGCACTCCCAGTCCGGCAGACAGCGAGCGGATCTCCTCCATCGCCCGCCGCAGCGATCCTTCGATCACGTCCAGGTCATCCTGGATCGAATGGCCGTCCGGTTTCGGCGCAGCCACCTGCTCAACCACATGGTCGAAGCGCAGCAGGGCCAGGCCCAGGTCTTGCAAGGGGCCGTCGTGGAGTTCGGCGCTGAAGCGGCGCAGGAAACGTTCGTTTAGGGTGGTGAAACGCCCTGCTGCCCGGCGGATGCGGTCGCGCAGGCTCTCGTTCTGGGCCAGCAGTTCGGTCAGTTGGTCCACCTGTTGGCTCAAGGCGGCCTGCTGGCTCTGGATGGTGTCGCCTGCCCGGCGGACAAACCCGGACAGCAGGGCGTACATGATCCCCATCGCCAGCCCGACCACCAGCCAACTGCGCTGCTGGGCGGCGCTGATCTCGTTCTGCAAATCCCCCACGCTCTGGTAGAACTCTGCCACGGCGATGACCTGGTTGGTGCCTCCCAACCGGACGGGGCTGTAGGTCTCCAAAAGGCGGGATTGCCGCGCCCGTTCGAGGAGGTTCTCTTCTTTTTGTAACTCGCTGATTTCGGTGATGACTTCGCCGTCCAGGGCGAGGGCCAGGCCGCCTTCGATGGGAAAGACCTGCCCGATGGTGGATGGTTCGGTGCTGTAAATGACTCGCCCGCCGGTATCCCAGATTTTGAAGGAGACGATCTGCTGTCCCAACGGGGTTTCCTGGAGCAGGCGGTTGAGGATATCTGCGTGTTGTTGGGTGAGCGTATCGTTCTGGGCCAGTTCCTGCAGGTTGGGGGCGATGAAGCTGTCCACGTAGAGGGCGGTGGTGGCGGCAGTGCGGTGGATGACCCCCCGCTCGATCTGCTGCCCGACCCACTCTCCCAGGCCGATCATGCCGCCCACCAGGATCACCAGGCTGGCCAACATGAATTGTTGGGACAGGGAAAGACCCCTGAAGGAGTTCCTGAGTTTCATCCACATGGGTCACCTCGAATTTAAATTTCAGTAAACCACAGAGTTGTCATTCCAGGCCCCACAGGGCGGAGAATCTCTTCTTGCAAGCCAGGAGACCCTCCCTTTGCTCAAGGTGACGTTAAACCTGCGATTGACTGAATTTAAGACCAAAGTCGGAAAAAGGTTTGGACCAAGGTCAGGGGCAAAGTTTCGACCTCTGCCCGTGTTGGCCGGAAACGGGACTCGATATACTGCAAACATTGATTTGGATAACCGATGAGTTTCGTCATTGGAAGACCTACTCTCAAACAAGGAGAAAAAATGAAAAAGCAATGGAAAGTTATCGTCATGTTGAGCCTGTTCATCCTCGCGCTGGCGGCCTCTTCGTTCCCGATGGCGCAAGTGGCTGAGGCAAAGGGCGGCAGCGCCATTCGCATCGCCCTCAAGGCCAGTGCCCAATACCCCAGCGCAAAGGCCAAAGCCAAATTCAAGGACGCGGGGGCCGAGAAGGAATTCCAGGTCGAGATCGAAAATGTCAAGGCCCTGGCCGGCAAGACCCTCAATGTTTTCGTGGACGGCAGGAAGGCCGGTTCCTTCGTGGTCAATGGCCTGGGAGTTGGCCGGTTGAATCTCAACTCCGTTCGAGGGGATCGGGTCCCAGCCATCCATGCCGGATCGAAGGTGGTGATCAGGCTGGGGACAAAGCTGGTAGCCTCCGGCCAATTCTAATTCATCTGACCAAATCCCCCTGCGCCTCTGACAGCGCAGGGGATATTTTCTTTAACTGTCGGGGTTGCGACTCAAAGGTTACGCAGCCCGGCCAATAACGAGTGAGGCTGCGGCGGAGGGAAAAGGAGGAACTGATGGCTTCGAAGATCAGAGCGCTCAATAATAGATGTCTTGCATTATTGACATTCATGTAAGTTGGTTAAGTTGGGCTTGTTGGTTGGCCTGTCATGCTGAACGAAGTGAAGCATCTCAGGTCAATTAGCGAGACTCTTCGGTCGCAAAGACCGCTCCCTCAGAGTGACAGGCTTGACTGATT
Source organism: Anaerolineales bacterium UBA5796 (assembly GCA_002418215.1). Classification (GTDB taxonomy): domain Bacteria; phylum Chloroflexota; class Anaerolineae; order Anaerolineales; family Villigracilaceae; genus UBA5796. The sequence continues at coordinate 165 of DIDQ01000074.1, read as the reverse complement.
TTTATGAATGTCAATAGTTATAAGGCAAACGTGATGCAAACCTTTTAAGCCACTGAGACACGGAGACGCGGAGAAAAACAAGAAAAAACTCTGTGACTCCGTGACTCCGTGGCAAAATCGGACTTTTGCAAGAGGTCAAATACAAAAAGGCCCGAAAAGCGTCAA